>QCND01000036.1 GCA_003213355.1 Prochlorococcus sp. AG-424-E20 | reverse complement strand
AAATATAAGAGGGTTAGACATCGTGGAATTGTTTGTGAGAGGTGCGGTGTTGAAGTAACAGAAAGTCGAGTAAGGAGACATAGAATGGGATTTATTAAATTAGCAGCTCCTGTCTCGCATGTTTGGTATTTAAAAGGTATTCCTAGCTATGTAGCTATTTTGTTAGATATGCCTCTTAGAGATGTTGAACAAATTGTTTACTTTAATTGTTATGTGGTGTTAGATATTGGAGATAGTAAAGATCTAAAATATAAGCAGCTATTAACAGAAGATGAATGGCTTGAGATTGAAGACGAGATTTATGCTGAGGATTCAACTATTGAGAATGAACCCATCGTTGGCATAGGTGCAGAGGCATTAAAACAATTACTTGAAGATTTAAATTTAAAAGAAGTTGCAGAGCAATTACGAGAAGATATTGCAACAAGTAAAGGTCAAAAAAGGGCTAAGCTTATAAAAAGACTAAGGGTAATAGATAACTTTATTGCTACAAGTGCAAGTCCAGAATGGATGGTTTTAGATGCGATACCTGTAATACCTCCTGATCTGAGGCCTATGGTGCAATTAGATGGAGGTAGATTTGCTACCTCAGATTTAAATGACTTATATAGGAGAGTAATCAATAGAAACAACCGTCTGGCTCGTCTTCAGGAAATATTAGCTCCGGAAATAATAGTCAGGAATGAAAAAAGGATGCTACAAGAAGCTGTAGATGCACTTATTGATAATGGTAGAAGGGGAAGAACTGTTGTTGGGGCAAATAATCGCCCCTTAAAATCATTAAGCGATATTATCGAGGGTAAGCAAGGTAGATTTAGACAGAATTTGCTTGGTAAAAGAGTTGATTATTCAGGTCGCTCGGTAATAGTAGTTGGCCCCAAGTTGAAAATGCATCAATGTGGATTGCCAAAGGAAATGGCGATAGAACTTTTTCAGCCTTTTGTAATTCATCGATTGATTCGCCAGAACATTGTCAATAACATCAAAGCTGCAAAGAAATTGATACAGAAAGCAGACGATGAAGTAATGCAGGTTTTACAGGAAGTCATAGAGGGTCATCCTATCCTTCTCAACCGTGCTCCTACTTTGCACCGATTAGGTATTCAAGCATTTGAGCCTAAATTAGTTGCAGGACGAGCTATACAGCTACATCCATTGGTATGTCCAGCTTTTAATGCTGATTTTGATGGAGATCAAATGGCTGTTCATGTACCTTTGGCAATTGAGGCGCAAACAGAGGCTAGGTTGTTAATGCTAGCGAGTAATAACATTCTTTCCCCTGCAACTGGGGATCCAATAGTTACCCCATCTCAAGATATGGTTTTAGGGTCTTATTACCTAACTGCAATTCAGCCTCAAGCAAATCAGCCGAAGTTCGGAGATTATTCAAATACCTATGCATCACTTGAAGACGTTTTACAAGCTCTTGAAGATAAAAGAATAGATTTACATGATTGGGTTTGGGTTCGATTTTCTGGTGAAATAGAGGATGACGATGAGCTGCAGAAACCTCGTAAGGAAGAGACTTTGAAAGATGGTACCCGTATTGAAGAATGGACATATCGACGTGACAGATTAGATGAGGATGGAAGTTTAATTAGCCGTTATATATTGACTACAGTTGGCCGAGTTGTAATGAACCATACAATTATTGATGCCGTAGCAGCCACCTCATAAACCTTAGAACAAATCCACTCTTTTCTTGAATAGCATTCTGTCATGACTTCCTCCTCTCCTAAAACTCGCAAATCTTCTACTAAATCAAAAGCAAAAAGAGGCTCTAAAGCTAAGAAAGCAGCAGAGATGCAAGCTTTTCAAAGACTTTCTAAAACTCCTCCTCCCTTTAGAAATAAAGTAGTTGATAAGAAAGTTTTGAAAAATTTAGTTGCATGGGCATTCAAGCATCATGGAACAGCTGCAACTGCTGCTATGGCAGATAACTTGAAAGATCTTGGTTTTAGATATGCAACCCAAGCTGCAGTTTCAATTTCTGTTGATGATTTAAAGGTTCCAGAGGCAAAACAGGATTTACTCGGTCAGGCTGAAGAACTAATCACCGCTACAGAGGAATGCTATAGATTAGGAGAAATTACTGAGGTTGAGAGGCATACAAAGGTTATAGATACGTGGACTGAGACTAATGAAAGATTAGTTGATGCAGTCAAAAAGAATTTCAATCAAAATGATCCATTAAATTCAGTATGGATGATGGCTAATTCAGGAGCCAGAGGAAATATGTCTCAGGTCCGTCAACTTGTTGGGATGAGAGGATTAATGGCTAATCCTCAAGGAGAGATCATTGACTTGCCCATACGAACTAATTTTAGAGAGGGTCTAACGGTAACTGAATATGTGATTTCCTCTTATGGAGCTCGCAAAGGTCTTGTTGACACTGCTTTAAGAACTGCTGACTCTGGATATTTAACTAGACGCTTGGTTGATGTTGCTCAAGACGTAATAGTTCGAGAAGAGGATTGTGGTACTACGAGATCAATTTTAATAAGTGCAGAAGATGGAAAGTTTGGTAATAGGCTTGTCGGACGCTTGACCTCCGAACAAGTAGTTAACGCAGACGAGGAAGTTTTAGCTGAAAGAGATACTCCAATTGATCCTCAGTTATCTAAGAAATTTGAACAATCAAATATGCAAGGTGTGAGGGTTAGATCTCCTCTTACATGTGAGGCGACTAGGTCAGTTTGTCGTAAATGTTATGGTTGGGCGCTGGCTCATAACCAACTCGTTGATTTAGGGGAAGCGGTAGGTATCGTTGCTGCTCAATCTATTGGGGAGCCTGGTACCCAATTAACTATGAGAACTTTCCATACTGGTGGTGTGTCAACAGCAGAAACTGGTGTTGTTCGCTCCACTCTCTCAGGAAAAGTTGAATTTGGTTCAAAGGCACGACTAAGAGGGTACAGAACACCACATGGCGTTGAAGCTCAGCAAGCTGAGGTTGATTTTAATCTCAGCATTGTTCCGACAAATGGTGCTAAACCTCAGACAATTGATATACCGATTGGTTCTCTACTTTTTGTAGACAATGGTCAAAGCATTGATATAGATGTGACTGTCGCGCAGATTGCTAGTGGAACTGTGCAGAAAAGTGTTGAAAAGGCTACTAAAGATGTTATCTGTGATTTGGCTGGACAAGTTAGGTATGAAACAATTATCCAACCCAGAGAGGTCACGGATAGACAAGGTAATATTACTCTTAAGGCTCAACGACTTGGTCGGCTTTGGGTGCTTGCAGGAGACGTATACAATTTACCTCCTAATGCATTGCCAGTCGTATCTGGAAATGTTTCTGTAAAAGAAGGACAAGTTTTAGCTGAAGCGAGCCAATCAAGTGAATTTGGAGGTGAAGTAAGACTCAGAGACTCTATCGGTGACTCTAGAGAAGTTCAAATAGTCACAACTTCGATGACTTTAAGTGATTTTAAATTACTCGAAGAGTCCAATCACTCAGGCGAAATATGGCATCTTGAAGCCCAAGATAATACACGTTACAGATTGAATACTATTCCTGGGAGTAAAATTGGGAATAACGAGGTAATAGCTGAATTATCAGATGATCGCTTTAAAACTGAAACAGGTGGACTTGTTAAATTTGCTCCTGGGTTGACAATTAAGAAAGCTCGTTCCGCAAAGAATGGTTATGAAGTAAGTAAAGGTGGAACTCTGTTATGGATCCCTCAGGAGACTCATGAAATCAATAAGGATATTTCATTGTTAATGATTAAGGATCGCCAATGGATAGAAGCAGGGACAGAAGTTGTTAAAGATATTTTTAGTCAAACTGCCGGAATAGTTACCGTTACTCAAAAAAATGATATTCTTAGAGAAATAATAGTGAGAAGCGGTACTTTTAAACTTTGTAAAGAAAGTAAAGCACTTGACAGATTTGAAGGAGAAGGGCAAATAGTGAATCCAGGTGAAACTATCGCAAAAGGGATTAAGACTGATTCAATGGTAATGGTTCAATCAGTTGAGACACCAGAAGGTAAGGGTCTTTTATTAAGATCTGTAGAGGAATTCACTATTCCTGATCAGGCACAATTACCTGACTTAAAGCATGTTAAACAACCCAAAGGCCCATCACTAGGAATAAAAGCTACTCAAAGACTTGCTTTTAAGGATGGCGAACTTATTAAATCAGTTGAAGGTATTGAGTTACTTAAAACGCAATTAATGCTTGAGACATTTGACACTACTCCACAGATGACAGTAGACGTAGAAGTGACGCAAGACTCGAATTCAAATAGTATTGATAGACTGAAATTAGTAATTCTTGAAAGTATTTTAGTCAGAAGAGATACTACATCTGATTCAAGCCATGGCTCAACACATACTGAATTACAGATAGAAAATGCTCAAGTTGTTGCAGCCGGAGACGTTGTTGCGACAACGCAGATTTTGTGTAAGCAGGAAGGTATTGTTCAACTCCCAGATGCTGTCGAAGGCGATCCAGTCCGTCGACTTATCGTTGAAAGGGATGAAGATACAATAACAATTGATTCCAAAGGAACTCCTCTTTTGAAAGTAGGACAAAGAGTAGTGGATGGGGACTTCGTTTCAAAAGACCAATCAATTGGTGCTTGTGGTGAAATAGAAAATATAGATGGCAAGAAAGTTAAGTTGCGTCTTGGTAGACCTTATATGGTCTCACCAGATTCAGTCCTTCATGTTCGTGATGGTGATCTGGTCCAAAGAGGAGATGGTTTAGCTTTGTTGGTTTTTGAAAGACAAAAAACAGGTGATATTGTTCAAGGTTTACCAAGGATTGAAGAATTACTCGAAGCCCGAAGGCCTAGGGATTCAGCTATTTTATGCAAAAAATCCGGAACAGTAGACATTAAGAAAGGAGATGATGATGACTCTGTAGTCGTATCTATCATTGAGGACAATGATGCAATCTCTGAGTATCCGATTTTGTTAGGTCGTAACGTGATGGTTAGAAATAGCCAACAAGTTATAGCTGGTGAATTCTTGACTGATGGCCCAGTAAATCCACATGAACTTTTGGAATGTTTCTTTACAGACTTGCGTGATAAAAAACCTCTGATGGATGCAGCTCAGGAGGCTATAGCTAAGCTTCAGCATAGGATGGTAAGTGAAGTCCAAAATGTTTATAAATCTCAGGGGGTAGCCATAGACGATAAACACATAGAAGTTATAGTTCGGCAGATGACTAGTAAAGTGCGAATAGAGGATGCAGGAGATACCACATTTTTACCAGGAGAGCTGATAGAACTTAGGCAAGTTGAAGATACAAATCAGGCTATATCGATTACTGGAGGTGCTCCCTCGGAATTCACACCTGTATTACTTGGTATTACAAAAGCATCACTTAATACTGACAGTTTCATATCAGCGGCTTCATTCCAAGAAACAACTCGAGTTCTTACCGAAGCTGCTATTGAAGGTAAGTCTGATTGGCTTCGTGGACTTAAAGAAAATGTCATTATTGGTCGTCTGATACCTGCCGGTACAGGTTTTAGTGGCTTTGTTGAAGAGTTAAATGCCGAAGCAGGTCCTCATCCAGATATTCTTGCAGAAGACCCAGCTGGTTATCGAAGGATACAAAACCTTAGACCTGACTATACTGTTGATATGCCTTCTTCCCCAGTTGCTAAGAATACCTCTGTTTTGGATGATCCCAGTGAAGAGGATTTAGTCGCAACTAGAAGTAGACACGGAATCGACCCTACAACTAGTAATTTTGCGGCATTCGCGCGACCAACAGGCGATGATGAATTATCTGAAGACCAAACGCCAGATCCAGCTGCGTTGGAGGGCTTGCAAGAAGAAGGCTTGCTTTCAGATGAATAAATGAATTTTTCTACATTACTCTTTTAAACTTTCTAATATTTAGTTCTTCCACTTAAAAGCCCATCGATGATTGATCCACCTGTAGTTCCCAAGCGTAAATTACCTCGCTATGGCTTTCATACACATACTGAAAGAGTTAATGGTAGATGGGCAATGATTGGCTTTATTGCGCTAGTTCTTTTGGAATTTAAATTGGGACATGGCTTAATGAATTGGTGACAAAACTTCCTAAACTATCAAGTAATTCATCCTTGCTTGGCTTAAGTTTGGAAGATCTTGAAGAATTTGCTCGTCAGGAAGGTGAAAAAGCTTTTCGTGGAAGGCAAATTCATGAATGGATTTATCAAAGAGGGGCAAAAAGCTTAGATTCAATAAGTGTTCTTCCAAAAAAATGGCGAGATTCATTAGTAAGTAAAGGAATTCAGATTGGAAGGCTGGACGAAATTAAAAGAGTAGTAGCCGAAGATGAGACATTGAAATTATTAATGGGGACTTTTGATGGCGAGATTGTAGAAACAGTTGGAATACCAACAGATAAAAGACTTACTGTTTGTGTGTCAAGTCAAATTGGCTGCCCTATGGGTTGCAAATTTTGTGCGACTGGGAAGGGGGGGCTGAATAGATCTCTTGATGTGAATGAGATAGTTGATCAAGTTATCAGTGTTAGAGAAACAATGAATAGGAGGCCTACTCATGTCGTTTTTATGGGCATGGGCGAGCCACTCTTAAATATTCGAAATGTTCTTAACTCTATTGAATGTCTCACAAGTGATATTGGTATTGGTCAAAGGAAGATAACTGTTAGTACTGTTGGGATACCGAATACTCTTTTAGATTTAGCAAAATTAGCTCAAGACCGTTTAGGAAGAGTTAAATTCACCCTTGCAATCAGTCTTCATGCACCTAATCAGACGTTACGTGAATTGATAATCCCTTCGGCGAGTTCATATCCAATTAATTCATTACTGAAAGACTGTAAAAAATATATAGCACTCACTGGTAGACGAGTTAGCTTTGAGTATATACTGCTTGGTGGTTTGAATGACAAAGATATTCATGCAGAGCAGTTAGCTAATCTGATGAGAGGCTTTCAGAGCCATGTTAATTTGATAGCTTATAATCCAATTGCTGAAGAGAACTTTAAGCGACCAAGCCAATCTAGAGTTAATGCCTTTAGAGAGCTATTAGAAAATAGGGGAGTTGCTGTAAGTGTTCGTGCAAGTAGAGGTAGAGATAAAGATGCGGCATGTGGACAATTAAGAAGGCAAACAATCGATAAAATAAAAATCAACTAAGCAGGAAACATATATGTCTTCTGGACTCTTATGACATTAATTGATTGGTTTATTTTATTTGTTTATTTGATCTTTTCCTTGGCATTAGGAATTTATATATCTCTAAAAAATCATAATGAAGCAGACTATTTTGTTGCTGGTCGTCGTCTTAATGGATTGCTTGCAGGTATGTCTATGGCTGCAACAACGTTTTCGATTGACACACCTCTTTATGTGGCCGGAGTTATTGGGACTCGAGGCTTGGCAGGAAACTGGGAGTGGTGGAGTTTTGGCCTTGCTCATGTTGCTATGACGGTTATATTCGCTCCACTATGGAGGCGTAGTGGAGTATTGACTGACGCAGCCTTTACTGAATTACGTTATGGGGGGCAAGCAGCAGCTTACTTAAGAGGTATAAAAGCTTTTTTACTCTCAGTTCCAATCAATTGTATTGGGATTGGTTATGCTTTCTTAGCAATGCGTAAAGTGGCTGAATCATTAGGAGTAGTGGATGGACATATTGTATTCGGACCCTTTACTGACACGATACTTTTAATGATTTTAGTCGCTTTGTTTTTGCTTGTTTACACTGTACTAGGCGGGCTTTGGGCAGTAGTCGTTAATGATTTTGTACAACTTGTATTAGCTCTTTTAGGCGCATTTGCTGTTTGCTTTGTGGCACTTGATGCTTCAGGTGGTATGACGAATTTGTTAACAAAGTTAGAGGCATTAGATCGACCTGAGCTGCTTTCTTTATTTCCATGGACATTCAACAAAAATGGTTTCAATTGGTTGGATAGCTCAGGAATAAGTATTACTACTTTCTTCGCTTTTATTTCTTTGCAGTGGTGGAGTTTCAGACGTAGTGATGGTGGTGGGGAATTTATTCAACGTTTATTGGCTACAAAAGATGAAAAACAAGCAACTTTGGCAGGAATAGTTTTTTTAATTGTTAATTATCTTGTTCGCAGTTGGCTTTGGATTTTAGTTGGCTTAGCTGGTTTAGTCCTCTTGCCTCAACAAACTGACTGGGAATTAAGTTATCCAAACCTTGCTGTTACATACTTACCACCCGTTGGACTTGGATTAGTTGTGGTTTCATTGGTCGCTGCATTTATGAGCACCGTAAGTACCTCAATCAATTGGGGGGCAAGTTATCTTGCACATGATCTTTATAAAAGATTTGTGAGGCCATTTGCTGGGCCTAGAGAAATGATTTTTATGGGCCAGCTAGCAAGTATTTTGTTGCTTCTAATTGGAGTCCTCACGGCTTTATTTAGTAACAGTATTGGTTCAATGTTTAGACTTGTTATTGCGATAGGTACAGGCCCAGGTGCTGTGCTTGTCCTTCGGTGGTTTTGGTGGCGAGTTAATGCTCTAGCGGAACTTTCGGCAATGCTGAGTGGTTTTTTTATAGGCTTAATTACTTCAGTTTCGCCTTATTTCATAATTGAAGATTTTGGAAAAAGACTCTTATTTACTACTTCATTTTCAGCCTTGATTTGGTTGCTTACTTTGTTTTTTACTAAGCCAGAGTCTGAGGAGACACTCAATAACTTTGTAATGCAGGTAAAGCCTCCAGGCCCTGGCTGGAGCAAAATACGGAAGAAATTGAATATTGATCCAGTTGATTCTTTTTCAGTGCTTGGATGTCGCTTCATTTTAGGCTCAGGTATTCTCTATGGAGGCTTACTCAGTATTGGAGCTTTCTTATTACATCAAGAAAGGAGCGCTTGGATTGCACTCTCCATTGCGGTCAGTTCTGTGTTTTTAATGAAGAAAACAAGACTAATAACTCAATAAGTTGACGCTAAATAGCCAAATGGTCAAAATTTAGAGCAGAATGAAATTCTAATTCACTTGCAACCTTGGGTTTCTTACGGACAACTCTTTTTCCTATCTTGATTGTTGCTCTTTTTGGTATCGCTTTGTTTGCAGTCAGCGCTCGTATATGGCTGCCTGGGGATATGCTTGCACCAGCACCAATTAATTAAGCTTGCTCTTCTTCAGTCAGAGCTATGAGTGATGTAAATCAAAATTTAAGTAAAGAAGGGTTGGCAAATTTGGCCATAGACCCTGATCTCTTGGCTCGAGAACTAGCTGCTCAGTTAGCTGGTGATCCTTTAGATGAAATTGAACTAGATAAAACTGATGAAGATCTAGTGAATTCATCAAAAGAGTGTGATATTGCATTGAAATGGCTTCAATCTGGAAATGAAGAAAGACTTCAAGGCCTCAGAGTTTTTTGTGAACACAGGGATTCTAGAGCTCTTCCATTTTTAATCCCTTTACTTGACGAACCCTCTCCAGTTGTGAGGATGAGCGCCGTTTATGCTTTAGGTAGAAATCCTTGTCCCCAAGCTATTGACCTTCTATTGCATTTATTGAGATTCGATAGTAATGCTTATGTGCGAAAAGCTACTGCTTGGAGTCTTGGAAATTACTCAAATGCCCCCGTTCTGGAACCTCTGATTAATGCTTTAAAACAAGATGTTGCTGCTGTTCGACTTTGGGCATCCAGTTCTTTAGCAGAGGTTGGCCTCAATTCATTAGAAAGCTCTTTACCAGCAGCAAATCAATTACTTGAAAGTTTACAAATTGATGGGGAACCAATAGTTAGGAGTAACTGTATTTGGTCTCTTGGTCGCCTTTACATTCATTTGAGTGAGGAAATCAAAATTCACATAGTAGAGGCTTTTATTTCTGTTTTGTTGAATGACCGTGAGCCTTCTGTCAGGTATGAAGCAAGGACAGCTTTGGAGCAATTGGACAATCAAGAGGTACAAAAAAAATTAAAATCACTAATTGATGATGGTCAATTGGTTTAATTTTTGGTACAAAAACAATTCGTTGTAATTAACAATTCGCGTTTCTAGAGTTTTTTTTTATATCATGCGTGACTTAGGGCCTCACTCTTTCATGCCACAACGAACATTGCGTTTCAAAATTCGACAAGATGGACGGGTTGAAGAAACCGTTGAGGGTCTTGTTGGTGAAGCATGTATCGATTTAACTGAGAAGCTTGAGGATGCCTTAGGCACCGTTGAGAGAAGAGAACCAACCTCTGATACCTTTCTTCGTGAAAAGGTTCAAAAACAGACTATTTCTGCAGAAATTCACTGATGTCACATTTCAGCACAGTAAAAACCCAACTTCGTAAAAAAGAGTTTCTAAAGCAAGCTCTTATTGACTTAGGTTATGTACCTAATGAAGGTGAAAATTTGGTTAGAGGTTACAGAGGTCAAACAGTTAAGGCTCAAATGACTGTTGAGATGAGCAAGGGAGCAGATATTGGATTTCGTTGGAATGAAGGGTCAAAATCATATGAACTAGTAACTGATCTTGACCTCTGGAAACAATCAATACCAGTAGAAAGATTCTTAGCTCAAGTCACTCAGCGTTATGCTCTTAATACTGTTCTTCATTCAACAGTTAGAGAGGGATTTCAAGTATCTGAGCAAAAACAAAATATAGATGGATCAATAGAACTAGTTGTTACTCGCTGGGATTCTTAGGACTTTTTTGAAAATTGACTTTTGATCCTAGAGCTGCTTTTGAAACTAGGTCTATTGAATATCAGCCATCAAATGGTATTTATGATCCAAATCTTGCATTCGAAGCAGCTAATAATGAAGATTTCGAGCTTAGTGGTAGAGATCCAGTTCTAGGAGGGAGGCTAAGGGAAAAAGCTGTTTGGGTTGACGAGAGGAAATGTATTGGCTGTACATACTGCAGCTCAGTTGCTACGAATACTTTTGCAATGGAGCCAGAAGAAGGCAGAGCAAGAGCTTTTAGGCAAGATGGAGATAGTGATGAATTAATACAAGAAGCCATAGATACCTGCCCAGTTGATTGCATAGATTGGGTTTCTTTTGAAGATTTAATTAAATTGAAGGAAGTTATAAAAAAGCATAATTTTAGGAATTTAGGGTTACCACCTGTTACTTGATTTTTATAAATAATAAGTGCCAATAAATAAAGATAGTAAAAACAATTCAATTCCTAGAAGAAGATTTGGGCGAACTGAGATTCAGATACCAGTCTTATCTCTGGGAGGGATGCGCTTTCAACAAAGCTGGAAGGATTTAGATCCTAAAGAGATCAATAATCAACAGCAAGACATCTTGCAAAAAACAATTAGCCATGCTGCTAAAAATGGTATGCATCATATAGAAACTGCTCGTCATTATGGAACATCAGAACGCCAGATAGGCTGGGCCTTCGATCAAATCGATGACCCAAAAAGAATATTACAAACGAAAGTCCCACCAAATAAGGATCCTTCGATATTCGAGCAAGAACTTGAGTTAAGTATGAGTAGATTAGGTTCCAAAAGAATTGATTTACTAGCTATTCATGGTATCAACCTTCCTGAGCACTTGGATATGACTATTCGTCCTAATGGATGTCTACAGATTGTTCGTCGTTGGCAAAAAGATGGTCTTATTGGTCATGTTGGCTTCTCAACTCATGCAAACGTTGACCTGATAATTAAAACAATTGAAACAGGACTTTTTGATTATGTTAATTTGCATTGGTATTTTATTCGTCAGGAAAACGAAAGAGCTTTGCAAGCAGCGGATGCTAATGATATGGGGGTTTTTATTATAAGTCCTACTGATAAGGGAGGTCATTTACATACACCGTCATTGAAATTTTTAGATTTATGTAGTCCTTTGCATCCAATAGAATTTAATGATCTATTTTGTTTGAGGGATAAAAGAATTCATACATTAAGTGTTGGAGCCTCAATGCCTGAAGATCTGGATATTCATCTAAGTGCGATTTCTAAAATGGACACCATGCATGGGGAAATTAATGCCATAGAAAAGAGACTTATAAATGCCTCGTATAAGTCGCTCGGAGCGTCATGGTTGACTACTTGGAATATAGGCCTACCTAGTTGGGATCAAACCCCAGGAGAGATTAATATACCTACTTTGTTATGGCTAAATAATTTATTAGAGGCTTGGGATATGGAAAGCTTTGTTAAAGATCGTTATGGTCTTTTAGGGAGAGGAGGACATTGGTTCCCAGGTGCAAACGCAGATTGCTTGGATTGTGAAGTGAGTGAGGATGACTTGAAAAAAGTTTTGATTAATAGTCCGTGGCGCTCTGAAATACCTTTTGTACTTAGAAAATTGAAAGATAGATTAGGTGGAGAAAGAAGAGACAGATTATGGGGGATTTAGTAACCTAAAGGCTGTTTTTTGGGTTTGCCAATTGATCTTGGATATTGATGGGGACATTTATTAATTGAACTAATTCTAATAATATTTCTAATACCGCGATTGTTAGGGAGTATGAATTCATGTGTTCGTTGGATCTCTGCATTCAGTTCAGTTAAAGCTTTTTTTAGTATTTGTTGCTCTGTTTCACTCCAGCCTCCTTTGAATATGAGCGCCTGACCTGTTGGATTTAAAAAAGGTACCAGATATTCTGCTACTACATTTGCAGAAGCAACTGCTCTTGCAATGGCATAGTCAAAATTACTTCGAAAGATTGGATCCCTTCCGGCTTGCTCAGCACGTTCGGTTACGACTTCTATACGAGAATCCAATCCAATTTCTTTAGAAACTTCTTTCAGAAAGGTCGTTTTTTTACTTGAAGAATCTAAAAGAGTAATATCTGAATTTGGCAGTGCTATAGCTATGGCTATGCCAGGAAATCCACAGCCAGAACCAATATCAATATATTTATGAGAAACTTCCGGATATTGAAGTTCTTCATAGAGTGGCAACAAGCTATCACAGACTTGTGCCGTCCAGAAATCATCTCCATCCACTAAACGAGTAAGGTTGATTTTCTTATTCCATTCTTTAAGTAACTCTTGCAAATGGATGAATTGAGCTAATTGTTTGTCACTTGGCACCCATTTAAGTTCATTCCATATCATGAGATGATTTGTTGTTATGTTTTTTTTATCAGTAGACATTTTTAATTGTTTTTGAAATAGTCAGTCCTGAGATATTTAGATAAAATCTATACATTATTAGATCATATTTTCTTTAGTTGTCTCCTTCTTCCAATTGTTACGATCTACTTGGCGTTTCTCCCTCTGCTAACAATGCAGAGCTAAGAAAAGCTTTCCGTCAATTAAGTAAGCGGCTTCATCCAGATACGACATCTTTGCCAAGTGATGAAGCAACAAGGCAATTTCAAAATGTCTGTGAGGCTTATGATTTATTAAGTGATCCTGTCCTAAGGGCAAACTATGACTTGTCTATAAAGAAAGATAATAATCTTATAAGTCAGAATAAAGAACCTTATTTAACAAATATAAAACCTG
>QCND01000035.1 GCA_003213355.1 Prochlorococcus sp. AG-424-E20 | reverse complement strand
TTTTATTAACTTATTTATTTTCTTAGGTAGATTTAATGGATACTCTCTTATGCCTTCATTGCTAGTTATTTATGACTCCTGAGCGACTGGGTTTGCTTTGGGGTATCACAGTTTTTTCTGGAGCTGGAGCAAGATTACTATCAGTGATAACAGGACTTCCTGGGGTGGTTTTATTGTTGCTATCTGGCTTGTTGATTGGGAGATCAGGTCTTGGATTGGTTGAACCTTTAGATCTAGGTAAGGGGTTGGAGACAATAGTTGGTTTGTTGGTAAGCCTTGTTTTGTTTGATGGAGGTTTAAATCTTCGATTTCCTGGAGGGGCAATTAAGTCAATAGTTCTAAGAATTTCCTCAATTAGATTAATTATTTCATTGGCAGCTGGCTTCTTTGCTGCTCATTGGTTCGCAGGACTTGGTTGGTCAGTAGCAGGAGTCTATAGCGCGATTGTTCTTGCTACTGGGCCAACGGTTGTAACTCCTTTAGTTCGACAAATTCGACTTGCCTCACCATTGAGTGATGTTCTTGAAGCTGAAGGTTTGATACTCGAACCTATTGGAGCAGTGCTTGCACTTTTGTTGTTAGAGCTTGTTGTTGGAGATTTGCATGGCTGGAGAGAGCTTTTTCTTGGTTTGCTTTCAAGGCTTGGAGGAGGAGTTTTAATTGGATCACTAGCAGGTCTTTTCCTTTCAGAGGGCTTGAAGCGCTTACGTTCTGAGCCTTATATCGGGATCAGATTGCAACTTACTCTTGGAGTGGTCTTTCTGCTTTATGGAGTATGTGAATGGTTGTTACCTGAATCAGGATTGCCCGCATCTGTTGCAGCAGGATTTGTTGTGGGACAAAGACCTTCTACACAGGCGAATGAGCTAGATAAATTAATAAGAGAATTAGCTCAGTTAGCAATAACTATGCTCTTTCCTCTTCTAGCCGCCGACGTTTCATGGGGGGAATTGAGTCCTTTGGGGTGGGGAGGTATAACTTGCGTACTTTTTTTAATGATCATAGTGAGACCAATAGCTGTTTCGATAGCAACTTATGGCTTACCTCTTGATAATAAACAAAGATTGTTTCTTGGCTGGTTGGCTCCCCGTGGAATAGTCACGGCAGCAGTTGCTTCTTTATTCTCAATTAGATTGGAGCAAGCAGGTGTTTTAGGGGCTGGGAAACTTCAAGGTTTAGTCTTCTTGACAATATTAATGACAGTAGGAATTCAAGGTTTAACAGCTCAACCATTCGCAAAAATGTTGGGTTTATTGGATGAAGATAAAGATTTAGATAAGCCGACTAATTCGGGCTCTATCTTTACTGAATCTTGAGAGTAAAACCCAACTTTGAATTAAATCAGGACCATTAAGAGTTCCAAAAAGTGCAGCCCTAAGACTTTTCATAACAAGACCTTTTTTTACTTCGCAACTTTTTGAAGCTTGATTAATTAAATCAAGAGCTTTTTCTTGAGAAAAGGATGCAGCATCTGTGTTCGCTAATTTTTCAAGAATAAACTTTAAAATTATTGGTGCTTCTTTAATTTCCAATTGCTTTTTACCATCATTATTTAATTCTGGCTCTTCAAAAAATGGTTTAGCTTGGTCCACTCCATCATTAATAAGAACCATGGATGGGCCTATTAAACTTACTAGATTGAGTCCCCATTCATGACTGGGAAGATGCCATCCATTTCTTTTAAATAAAGGATCTAAATTTCCTAATAGAGTTTCTGGTGACATTTCATGGATTACTTGAGAGTTGAGCCAATTTAATTTGTCCCAATCAAACTTTGCTGAGGCTTTATTAACCTTTTTAAAACTGAAAATCTCCGAAACTTCTGTAATGTTGAATCTTTCATTAATTCCTTCTGGAACCGACCAGCCAAGTAAGGTCATATAATTTGCCATCGCCTCAGATGTATAACCCATCTTTTTGAATTCAGAAATTGACGTAACCCCATCCCTTTTTGATAGTTTTTTACCTTCGGAATTAAGTATTAAAGGAGTATGAGCAAAAACTGGAATAGTTAGATCAAGAGCTTCGTAAAGAAGGATTTGCTTTGCAGTATTTGCAAGATGATCTTCTCCCCTTATTACATGAGAAATTTTCATTGCCGAATCATCAGCTACAACAACTAAATTGTATAAGGGATCACCAATTGAATTCGCTGGTGCTCTTCTTGCAATGACCATATCACCTCCTAAATCTTTTCCACTCCAAGTCATTTTTCCTCGAATCAAGTCATTCCATGAAATTAATTTTTGATCATTGATTTTGAATCTGATAACAGGTTCTCTTCCAAGCTTTATAAATTCTGATTCTTGCTCTGGAGTTAAGTTTCTGTGCCTATTGTCATATTTTGGAGCTAAACCATTTTTTTTTTGAGTTTCTCTCATTTCCTCTAGTTCAGCTTCTGATGCATAACATTTGTATGCAAATCCTTTATTGATAAGAGTTTTTATGATTTGTTTATGTTCATTTACTCTTTTACTTTGAATCGTTGGTGATTCATCCCAGTTAATTCCTAGCCACCGGAGACCATCATATATGTTGTTTATATACTCTTCTTTTGATCTTTCAAGATCTGTATCTTCAATTCTTAAGAGAAAAGTTCCACCTTCTTTTTTTGCAAATAGCCAGTTAAATAATGCCGTTCTCGCTGTTCCTAGATGAAGTGTTCCAGTTGGACTTGGTGCCAATCTTACCCTAACTTTCAATGCTCTAATTCGATTTAGATACGGGACCGACGGGATTCGAACCCGCA
Source organism: Prochlorococcus sp. AG-424-E20 (assembly GCA_003213355.1). Lineage (GTDB taxonomy): Bacteria > Cyanobacteriota > Cyanobacteriia > PCC-6307 > Cyanobiaceae > Prochlorococcus_B. The sequence goes on along the minus strand of QCND01000035.1, from coordinate 11,003 downwards.
ACTTCCGCCGTGACAGGGCGGTGCTCTAACCAGTTGAACTACGGTCCCAGGTTTAGGCCTAAAAAAGGATTGTATCTTTCATGATAAATCCTTTGTATTAACCCAATGAGTATCATCCTAAAAATGCCTTCTAGTCAACTAAGAATTAATATTGTTGACTTAAGAACTATCTTTATGAGGTTTTTTCAATCAAATTCTCTAAATAATAGAGATGCTCATGAAATAAAACTAAATAGTAGATGACTTTTAAGGACGAAAACCTGCAGGCTCTATAAGCCTAACTTGATTTCCACGAGCTGTGAACTCGCGACCTTGGTCGCTCTGCACTACAACACGACCACCTGATTTAACACGAATAACTCGAGCTCTGACCCAGCCTAAGGCGGCTGACTCAAGAACTTTTACGACATCGCCTGGTTGAAGATCCAACTCCATTCTTTAAATAAGTAACTACGGAAAGGGTTTTCGAACGCGCCGTGGAGGACTTGAACCCCCGACATCAGGTTTTGGAGACCTGCGTTCTACCAACTGAACTAACGGCGCATTTTATATGCCCTTTAAATCATTGCTGAACAATGACTTTTATTGAGGAGGCCGAAACCTCAGCGGTCGAAGCGCTGCTTTACGCGTGTGGCTTTGCCCACTCGCTCACGCAGGTAGAAAAGCTTCGCTCTCCTTACTTTACCTCGGCGTTCAACCTTAATCGATGCAACTTGTGGACTGTGAACCAGAAAAATTCTTTCAACTCCTATTCCTTGGAAAATTCTTCTTACGGTAATTGTTTGATGAATTCCTCCATGTCTCTTTGCTATTACAACACCCTCATAGGGCTGAACCCTCTCCTTATTGCCTTCACTTATTCGGACACCAACACGAACGGTATCTCCAACGTAGATATCAGGAAGATCTTTGCTTATTTGCGCATCTTCAAAAGTCTTTATTATTTCTGCAGGAGAGAGATTCTTAATTGAAATTTTCTTCCCTTTAGATTTTGTTTCAGAAGCTTTTTTTACCCCAGAATCCTCTGAAGCATTTGATGCATCTTCAATTTTCACCTCTTCTGATGAGGGCTCTTTCGAATCGACGGACATCACCAATTACTTTTTTTTGGGCCGAACTTATATTGTAACTGCTGGTTTCTCAAAATAAAAATTTTTTATATGTCTGATCTTTTCATTTCTTTTTGACCATGATTTTCCGAATTAGCTTTTATTCAGTCATTGATTGATCCTTGAAAAGAAAAACTAGCCTTTTCTACTTTTTCTAAAATATGGAAATTTTATTAAAGAAAAGAATTTTTTTAATGAAACTGCCCCTCTTCATTTGATAATTTATCTATTATTAGATTGTTAATAAGTTGCAAATTTTGAGGTTTTTACTTTTTCCCTAAACAATGAATCTTTTCTCTGATCTTCTTTCTTCTGAAAACTCAAGAATCCCGATCAATAATGGTCCTGTTATTAAACAAAGGAGAGGAGTTGAAATTAAGTCTTCAAGAGAGATAGAAATTATGCGGAAATCCAGCAAAATAGTTGCAACTGTATTAAGTGAAATTAGAGACTTAGTTAAACCTGGAATGTCTACTTTGGACTTAGATAACTATGCTGAAAAACGAATAAGAGATCATGATGCCAAGCCAAGCTTCAAAGGCTATCATGGCTTTCCAGGTAGTATATGTTCAAGTATAAATAATGAAGTTGTTCATGGAATACCTAGCAAGAAGAAAATTATTAATGATGGAGATTTGCTTAAAGTAGATACGGGAGCTTTTTATAATGGTTACCATGGAGACAGTTGTATAACTATATGCGTAGGTAATACCTCAGATAAAGCAAATGAATTGAGTAGAGTAGCGAAAGAAGCTTTGATGCTTGGAATAAAACAGATTAAGCCTCAAAACAAACTTCTTGATATTGCAGGTGCGATAGAAGATTATGTGAAATCTAATGGTTTTAGTGTCGTCGAGGATTACACCGGACATGGAGTAGGTAGGAATCTTCACGAAGAACCTTCGGTTTTTAATTTCAGAACCAATGATTTACCAAATGTCACCCTAAGAGAGGGGATGACTATTGCAGTTGAACCTATAATTAATCTTGGGTCAAAATACTGCAAGACACTTCGTGATGGATGGACAGTTATTACAAAAGATGGAAATCTATCCGCTCAGTGGGAGCACACTGTTCTTGTTACCAAAAATGGTTGCGAGATTTTGACTGATAGAGGTGATTGATTTCATTTTAAGGGGGTAGTATTTGAGTAAATTTTATTTATAAATCTTGAATATAATATTCTAATTGATTCAACGAATGGCATTGTTAAATGTGTTATGGGATTCGGAGATACTATTACTAAATAATCCTCTTTTTCTGCTTTTTGTATTATTTTTTTTGCCACAAATTCGGGGCTCATGATTCCTTGCGGGTTTAATTTCGATTTAAAAGGACCTAATATTAATTTTTTGATGATAAAAGAACTTCTTTTTTCCATTAATAATTTACTTTTTTTTAAACTTATAAGTTCACCTATAAGACGTTTTGTTATCTCATACACCGGACTAAAAGCTATTTGAATCTCTGCTTCAGATGTATTTACCCATACTTCCTTTGAATTGCCTTTATTTAAATTATTTGATAGTGCTAAATCCTCAAAGATTTCTATTAATCTAAAATGACTAAGGGAATTTATTTCTAAGGCTTTATTTATTTCATTTGATGCAATCATTCCTTTTGGATTAAATCCATGATTAAGTATTAAAATGTCAATATTAGCAAGACTATTTGAAAGGAGTTTTTCTCTTCCACAGGACCATACAATCCATTCATCAGGGTTGCTTCCCTCAGAGTTACTTTTATTTTTTTTGTCATGAGTTAAGCCAATTAGATAAGCCCCTTCTTTTTTCAGCACCTCAATAAGAGACTTGCCCAGGCTTCCATTGGCACCTGTTATGGCAATTTTTAAACCTTTAAACCTTGATTTGTTTGAGGATCTTTTGTTCATTTAGTTGAATTCATTGTGTTTTTTGTGAAAAAATTAGGAATTACTGGAGAATATTTGTCTAATTAGAATTTTATACAGATTTAGTGTTGAGAACTTTTTCAAAAAGCGTAAACTTATAAAGTTATTCATCTCCCATCAGGTCTTTAATTAATGAGCAAGACCTTTCTAATTGGATCATGCGAACCATTTAGCGGTAAGTCAGCATTAGTTCTTGGCATAGCAAGAAATTTAATTGCTTCAAATCATTTGGTTAGATTTGGCAAACCATTAGCCACAAGTCTTGAATTGAATGTCTCTGAAAGCGGAGATATTCAAGACATGATTGATGATGATGTCAGGTTCGTTGGGGAGACATTACAATTATCTGCTGAGAATTTAATTCCTTCCATTCAATTTTTGGCGGCTTCTACTGCTAGCAAGAGGATTCAAGAAAATATCTTAGATCCGGGTGGCGATTTTGATGAGTTCAAGCTATCTCTTAATTCTTCTAGTGAGGCAATTAATATTCTTGAAGCAGCAGGTAGTTTGCATGAGGGCCTATTGTATGGATTAAGTCTCACTCAACTTGCTAAGGCCTTAAACGCTAAAGTTTTATTAGCTCATTTCTGGCAAGATAGTAGAAGTGTTGAGGCTTTATTGGAGGCTAAAAATCAGCTGGGAGATCATCTAAGTGGTGTTATCTTAAATGCTGTTAACCCTGATCAAATCAAAGATATTAAAGAAAATATTGTCCCATCTCTTAAGGCATTAGGTTTAGATGTCTTTGGGATAATGCCTAGGTCTCCTTTGTTGAGGAGTGTCACTGTTGAAGAATTGGTGAGACGTTTAAATGCTCGAGTTATTTGTTGCTCTGACAGGCTTGAGTTGATGGTCGAGACATTAAGTATAGGAGCGATGAGTGTTAATTCTGCAATGGAATTTTTTCGAAGAAGGCGGAATATGGCCGTAGTGACCGGAGCAGATCGAACAGATATCCAATTGGCGGCTTTGGAAGCTTCGACTCAATGTTTAATATTAACAGGAGCTGGAGAACCACTACCACAATTGATTAATAGGTCAGAAGAGTTAGATGTTCCATTGCTAAAAGTTGATAGAGATACTCTTTCAACAGTTGAAGTCATTGAACAAGCCTTTGGTCATGTTCGTCTGCATGAGACAGTCAAAGCTACTTATGCTTTTCGTTTAGTACAAGAACATTGTGATCTAGATCGAATCTTTAAAACTTTAGGAATTTCTTCTTGAGTTAATGAATAATGGCTAGCTTTAAATTATCTGAATTAGGATGTCCTTGAGTCGATCACTCGATCTTCCTCCATTGGGACGAGTTGATACTCTCGCTCAGGAATTGGCCTTGTTGAAAAACGAGGGGAAAAGAAGAATTGCTTTTTTAGGTAGTCGACATGTGCCTGTCGTTTCTATTCATATTGTTGAATTAATAGCTAGGTCTTTGGCTCAAGAGGGCCATTCGATAATCACTTCAGGTTCTCAAGGCGTAAATGCTGCAGTCATTAGAGCAGTTCTAGATGTTAATCCCTCTCTCTTAACTGTTTTATTGCCTCAGTCTCTTGATAGGCAAACTGCAGAGGTTAAGGATCTTCTTGGTAGTGTTTTACATCTAATAGAGAAAGAAGACAATAATGATTTGCCTTTGCCAATGGCAAGTAGTCTTTGTAATCAAGAAATTATTAACAGATGTGATCAATTAATTTGCTTCGCATTTCATGACAGTGAAACATTATTGAGTAGTTGCCATAGTGCCGAAGATATGGGAAAAGTAGTGAGCCTGATGTTCTTTGATTGATTTTAAATCAAAGATATTCATCTACTTTTAGATACTTTTTCTTAACTTCCGAAATACATCATGAGTATATTTATTAGCAATCCTGGTTTTTTTTCATAAAATGGTGAAAACAAATAGAAATTTTTATGCCCTCTTCTTATTCTTTTGACGTGGTTTCAGAATTTGATCAGCAGGAATTAGTAAATGCTATTGATCAATTGAGGAGAGAAGTTGATCAAAGGTATGATCTAAAAGACTCAAAGACAAAAATAGAAATTAAAGAAGATGAATTATCTATCGTTTCTCTTAGCGATATGACAATTGAATCTGTAAAAGATATTTTATTACAAAAAGCTACTAAAAGAAATTTATCATTAAAGATATTTGATTTTCAAAAGATTGAGACTATAGGAGGAAATATGGTAATGCAAATTGTTAAACTAAGGAAAGGACTATCTCAAGAAATATCAAAGAAATTAAGTAAATTAGTTCGAGATAATATGAAAAAAGTAACTGCATCAATACAAGGAGATAGTTTGAGAATCACAGGTAAAAATAAAGATGATTTGCAATCTGCAATTAATTTAATTAAGACACAGGAGGAGGAATTGGATATAGCTCTTCAATTTCAAAATTATAGATAGTTTGTGGATATATATAGAAACTTTAGTTATCAATTCTTTTTGTCATGGATTCTTTAATACAAAAACTTTCTAAAAAAGCAATTGACTTATCCGGAAAGTCAGAAAAAGCACTAGAGAGAACATGTTGGATGATTGTTCATGAGTATAAGCATGGAGCAATGCCAACTGAATATGATATTAGAGAGATAGACGAAGAACTATATTTGGAGGTTTTAAAAATTGCTAAAGAGATGATTTGATTAAAGAAGCAAGGATATTCTTAGTTGCCGAAATGATCTTCTTATTAATGTTTAAATATAATGTAATTATTATTTCTACCTAACAAATTACACAATATTGTCTAAATCAACATAAAATCTTTTTAGATAATATTTTTTATGACAACTCCATTTCGTAATGTGACTCCGAATGGACCGGGTGGCACAACAACTCTTCTACTTGTCCTTTCTTTTACTGGTTTTTTACTTCTTACTCAAGCATTTTTCGTCGTTCCTGCTGGTCAGGTTTCAGTTGTAACTACGTTAGGAAAAGTAAGCGGAGGATCACGTAAACCTGGCTTGAATTTCAAAGTTCCTTTCGTTCAAAATACCTATCCATTTAATGTGCAAACTCAAGTTAGACCTGAAAAATTTGACTCATTAACAAAAGATTTGCAAGTTATTTCTGCAACCGCAACTGTTAAATATGCTCTAAAACCTAGCGAAGCTGGAAGAGTCTTTAAAACTATCTCTTATAACGACAGAGAGATATATAATAGGATTATTCAGCCATCACTACTTAAAGCACTCAAGTCAGTTTTCTCAAAGTATGAGTTGGTAACCATAGCTAGTTCTTGGAGTGATATTTCAGAATTAGTTGAGGAAACAGTGGCAGATGAACTCAATAAGTTTGACTATGTGGATGTTCAATCTCTTGATTTAACTGGTTTAACAATTGCAGATGAATATCGAGCAGCAATTGAAGAAAAACAAATTGCAGAGCAAAAACTTTTAAGAGCTCAAACTGAAGTTAAAATTGCTGAGCAAGAAGCTCTCAGATATGACACATTAAATAAAAGTCTTGATGATCAAGTTCTTTTTAAATTGTTTTTAGACAAATGGAATGGTGAGACACAAGTTGTTCCATCTTTGCCAGGGACTTCCCCAGGGAATGTTCCAGTTATTGTAGGGGGAAGGAATAGATAGTAATTCAATTAAATTAACTAATAAAAAACCAATTAAAGTTTTCTTTAATTGGTTTTTTATTAGTTAATTTCAGAAAAGCTCTCTTGAAAAGCTTTTATTGTTGAAGTTATATCGTCTTCAGAATGTGCAAGTGAAGTAAACCCAGCTTCAAAGGCACTTGGAGCTAAGTAAACTCCTTTTTGAAGCATGATTCTATGCAATTTACTGAAAAGCTCAGTATCAGTAGATTTAGCTTCTTCAAAGTTTCTAACTGGTCCTTCACAGAGATAAAAACCAAACATAGCGCTAATGCTTTGACCATGAATGGCAATATTTGATTCTTTAGCAGCTGTAACGATTCCATCGACAAGCTTTTTCGTAAGAGCTTCTAATTTTTCGTAGGTACCTTCTTGCTTGAGTAGCTCAAGAGTTTTTATACCGGCTGTCATGGCTAGAGGATTTCCGCTCAATGTACCGGCTTGATACATAGGACCAGAAGGTGAAACCATTGACATGATTTCCTTGCGACCTCCATAGGCTCCTACTGGAAGCCCTCCTCCAATAACCTTGCCCAAAGTGGTTAAGTCAGGAGTTACTCCAAAACGCTCTTGGGCTCCTCCATAGCTGATTCTAAAACCAGTCATTACCTCATCAAAAACTAAAAGAGCTCCGTTCTCCTGCGTTACCTCTCTTAATCCTTCTAAAAATCCTGGTTCAGGGGTGATAAAGCCTGCATTCCCTACAACAGGCTCAAGGATGACGCCAGAAATAGCATCTGGGTTTTCAGCGAAAAGCTCTTTTACAGCTTCAAGATCGTTATATGGAGCAGTAAGTGTATTGGCAGTTGTACTTCTTGGTACACCTGGTGAGTCTGGTAAACCAAGTGTTGCTACTCCTGAGCCAGCTTTCACTAAAAACATATCTGCATGCCCGTGATAGCAACCCTCGAACTTGATAACTTTATCTCTGCCAGTAAAGGCTCTCATTAGCCGAAGAACAGCCATGCAAGCTTCCGTTCCGCTATTGACAAACCTGACCATCTCAACGCTTGGGACAGCATCTATAACCATCTCAGCAAGCTTGTTCTCGAGGATACAAGGTGCTCCGAAGCTTGTGCCTTTCTCAAGTGTCTCTTGAAGGGCGGCAATTACCTCAGGCTGAGCATGGCCACAAATTGCTGGTCCCCAGCTGCCTACATAATCGATGTATCTGTTTCCATCAACATCCCAAGCATAAGGACCTTTAACTCGATCAAAAACGATTGGATCCCCTTCAACAGATTTGAAAGCTCTTACAGGTGAACTGACTCCACCAGGCATCAAATTTTTGGCAGCGCCAAAAATCTCTTCAGATCTTTTTGTGTTCAACGCGTCTGTCACAGCACCTCAGCGAATGAGCTCATAAACACAGTCAGTCATAATGGCCTAAAAGAGACTGATTCGTCTAAATTTTTGAATCTGTTCAGCATCTGGTTACTTTTTTTAATCCTTATAAAGTCTATCTTCCTGATTGAATTTAATCTTAAAAACAAGTAGCAGTAAGACTTCCTTGGATATGATGCCCTTTGATTTCAATTGTTTTTGGCTAATTGTAAATATTTGATTTGTTAATTCTGTGATGATTTGAAAATAGAAAACAATTGAATTTTTTAGAAGAAAAATTCATTTTCAATATCTGATGGAGGCCAGTTGATATCCACCACTACAGGTGCGTGATCACTAGGTTTCTCTCTAGATCTTTGTTCTTTGTCGATCCAACAACTATTCGCACAACGCAGAATATCCTCTGTTAGGTAAATATGATCGATCCTCCAACCCTTGTCTCTTTCCCATGCTGAATGACGATAATCCCACCAAGACCAATTTTTTTCTCCAGGCTCAAAAATCCTAAAAACATCTTCTAATTTCCCTCCTAAAGCATCTTTGAGTAACTTCCTCTCTTTGGAAGAAGCCATGATTGACTCTTTATATCTACTTGGTGAATGAATATCTCTATCTTCAGGGGCAATATTAAAGTCTCCTAGTAAACATATAGGTGTATGGTTTTCATTAATTTCCCTAAGATAAATCTGTAGACATTCTAGCCATTTTTCTTTATAAATAAACTTATCTGAATTTATAGATGATCCATTTGGAACATAAACATTTATAATTCTAATATCATTGATATCAGCGCTTATAACTCTTTTTTGCTCACTTAATATAGATAAATCTTGATAGTCTGTGATTACTTCATTAAACCCAATCTTTATATTACTAATGGGGAATCGACTTATTAGTGCTACTCCATTGTAAGATTTTTGGCCAGAGATTGAAACCTCATATCCAAGGTTTGAAAAAATTTCAATTGGAAAAAACTTATCTTCTGTTTTTGTCTCTTGTAAGCAAAGAATGTCAATCTTGTTAGTGATGAGCCATTCTTTGACATGATCTATTCTTGAACGAATAGAATTCACATTCCAGGTTGCAACAAGCAAGACTTAAAAATTTTATTTCTTAAGTTATTATCATGGAAATTCAGACGAAAGTTTAGTTTTGAAGCAAACTGCACGTTTTATTAATGGTCAATTATTGTTTTCTTTATCTTGCTTGGCTCCAATTTTAATTACGGTGTGCCAAGGTTTTTCTCCTTCAAGAACAATAATAATTTCGGAACTAAAAAATTATTCAACTGATGAGAAAAGAGATATTTACAGCACTTTTGATACAGAAGATCAAATTGATCAAGGTTTACCAATAGATCCATTTGATTTAATGAATCGTCTTAAGCAAGCAGGAACGATGAATAATGCTACAACTCCATCAGATGCACTTGACGAAGCTCTTAATGCATTTGATCAGTCAGAGGATGAAAATGTCCCAAATGAATAAAAACACAATAGTATCCGTAGGATTTTGGTAAATTTAAGATTGGTCCCTAATGGCCTATTTATTAAATAGATGCAGAACCATCCAATCCCCTCGGTCACTGATCCATTGCAATACCGAGCAATTGGTTTAGTTAGAGGTATTTACAAGCCTCAAGATGATGAGACCTTTACTCGTGGAGCTCTAATTGATTCAAACGGTAATGAAATAGATTCAGTTGTCCTTGGAAGAGTCATAACCTTGATTAGAAATCACGTCCCTCTAGAAAAACCCCACCTCTGGGTTGTATATCCAAGATGTAGGAATAATCAAAATCTTCATTTGCAAATAGCAGGAATTTGGGAACCTAGTACTTTAAAAAAAGATCATCTGGATATAGAGGGGGTGAATGAAGATTCTGTTTTGAAGGTCGATTCTGATTCTTTATTGGAAGGTGATGATTATTTCTCAATAAGAGGAGAATTGATTTTTACCAAGCCAGAAGAAAAGGAGTTAGTTATTAAAATTCGTCAAAAGCCAAGAAATCAGCAAAAAAAAGCGTTACCTTTCAAATTGAATCTTAAAGGTGAAGTACCTATTAATTATTTAAAACATTTTATTAGTCTTGATGTTCGTCGTGTTGACTATCAACTTTTGGTTGAGGATTTTCAAATAATAGGCCCTCTTTCTCAACAGAAAATAAACAATAAAAGTAAAAAAATCTTAAAAAATAAAGATTAGTCTTATTTCGAGAATTACATAAATGTATTCTATCTATAAAGCTAATTATATGTATATTTATAAATGAAATCTATTTTTATTGATTGTAGTCTTGGAATATCTGGAGATATGCTCGCATCAGCTTTATTCAATTTAGGTGTTCCGAACTCTATTTTTTTTGATAATTTAGTAAATTTAAATATAGATAAAAATTATAAACTCAAATTTAAAGAGGGAGATAGTGAAGGGATAAAAGGTATTGTCTGTATAAAAAACGAAATTCAATTTAAGGAATTATCTAGAACTCTTAATGAGATAAAGAACTTTCTTCTCGATTCAGGCCTGAATGATTATGTGAAGAAAAAGTCTATTAAGGTTTTTGAAATTCTTGCGGAAGCTGAAGCAGTTGTTCACGGGAATCAAATCTCAGATGTTCACTTTCATGAACTAGGTTCAATAGATTCTATCCTTGATATTGTTAATGTTTGCTCCGCTATAGATTTTTTAAAGCCATACAAGATTTATTTTTCAAATCCACCCTCTGGGAAAGGAGTCGTATCCACTTCACATGGGCCTCTGCCTGTCCCAGTGCCTACTGTTGTAGAGATAGCGAGGCAAAATAAAATCCCATTAACGGTGCTTGATGATAAATATTTTGGTGAGATAACAACTCCTACTGGTATAGCATTGATGGCAACTTTTATAGATAAGTTTAGCCAACCAGATAATATAAATATTCAAAATATTGGCATTGGTCTAGGAAGTAAAAATATTTCTCGACCTAACTTTTTACGTATTCTGCTAATAGATGAAAATCATGATTATATTGAAAATAATAAACCTTCTTATG
>QCND01000034.1 GCA_003213355.1 Prochlorococcus sp. AG-424-E20 | reverse complement strand
ATTAGCCATCTTTTTAGGGACAAAGATAAAGGGTTTTTATGGAGGATTAATAAGTGGGATATGTTTTTTATTGCCTGGATTTTTCATCATTTTACTTTTGAGTCAACTTTGGAGACAAGGACAATCAATTGATAAATTTTCAGTTTTTTTGTCTATTCCTCAAATAATCGTAATTTCAATAATTTGGGGGTTTGCTTTAAACCTGTTAAATAAACGTAGTCAAGTATGGCAATGGACAACGGCTAGTTTTGTATTTATTGGGTCAATTATTGATCGATCAACTTCACTGCATCTTCCAATCACATTGCTTTTATTGTTGGCTGGGATTTTCGGAATCTATCAAAGTAATTCTAAGAGATTCCTGAGCTTTTTCTTTATTCCTTCTGGCTTTGAGCATTCTTATGTCGATCTAAATTCATTTTGTTTTCCAAGTTTTTTAACGGCTCCAATATTTCGAGAGGATATAAGCAATGTATTATCGAACTCTTTGAAGTTATTTTATGTATTTTTTAAAGCAGGTTTACTGGTTTTTGGTGGAGGGTTAGTAATTGTTCCACTCCTTCAAACCCAAGTAATTGAGATGGGTTGGTTAGATAGTCGTAGTTTTATTGATGCTATAGCTATCGGACAACTCTCTCCAGGGCCAGTGGTTCTTTCAAGTGCATTTATAGGCTTTCAAGTTGGAGCAAAAGAAGGAACTATTCTTTTAGGAACATTTTTCTCCCTCATCTCAACATTCGCGATATTTTTACCAAGTTTTATATTTATTCTTTTAGGAGAACCTTTAATAAAAAGAATCCAAAATAAAGTGATGATAGATAACTATATTAATGGAGTGTTATCAGGCATACCTGGTGCAATTCTTGCTGTAGTTATACCTATGACGGGTAAGGTTATCGTTGGCAAAGATATCTTTCAAACTTGTATTTATAGTCTATTGTTTTTTATAAGTCTAATCATTAGTTTTAAACAATCCATAAAGCCTTATAAATTAGTTGCCATATCTATTGCTCTAGGGATGGCAATCCAAACCTTATTTTTGTAGACATTTAAAATAGGGTAATTTTTTCGCTTTCATCCTATTAATACATTCATCAATTTTATCTAATTCTGTCTTTGATTGAGTGGACTCGTTTGATTTGAGTTTTGTGTTTGACTTTGTAGAACTTGCTTTCTTTTCTTTAACTTCAGTTTTAGTTGATGGAGTTGATGTGGAATCAGTGGATTTTTTTAAATCATTTCCACATTCTAAAATAGACAAACCTTTAGCTTTTTGATCATTAATACATTGATCCAATTTCTCTAGCTCTGTTTGATTCATATTTTTAATTTCATCTTTTTCTGGACAACCCGTTAATAAGAAAAGAAATAACGGAGAAAGTAGAAGCAATCGTTTCATTTTTTTCCCTTGTATCAAAAGTAAGATTATCAAATTGTTTTTAAGTTTAATTTAAGAAAAATATTTTAAAAATTCGTTCAAATAACTGTTAAATGAAATAATTATCTCACCTCTGACTCTCGATCATATTCAAGACCAGCTTCATTCATCCAAGCTGCTTTTGTTTTACAGTTTTTACCATGCTCGGCTAGATGTAATCCCTCAATCGAAATAAATAAAACTAGTAGTGAAACTGGAACCCACCAGATGGGTGATCCAACTATTTCCTTCCAATTATTCATTGATACTTTTTTTTTCATTTTAAAGAGCATTTTTTAAGCTTAAGTTAAGAAGTTACTAGCAAGCAAAAAATAGACAATAAAAAAAGGAGGCTAATGCCTCCTTTTTAAGATCATGAGTATAATTTATTTACCAATACGCTTTACGGCAGCACGTGATTTTTTAAGAATTTCACCTTTAAGAGGTACGAATCCAAGAGAAGGAGCCTTAGCCTGAGCTTTATCACTTAGCAAGTAGTTAAGTGATTTTTGAATGGCTTTAGTATTTCTACCATTGCCTTCTTCATAAGCAAGAATCCATGTCAACGTAGCGATTGGGTATGCACCCTTAGCTTTTGGGTTGGGGTTTTTACCTGCTAAATTTTCATCTAACTTAATTCCATTAAGAGCTTTAGCTCCTGACTCAGTAGATGGCTTTAAATACTCTCCAGATAAGTTTTGAAGAGCGGCAGCCTTGATTTCTCCTTTAATATATGACTGGTTTACATAACCAATTGCACCAGGAGTATTACGAATTACGCCTGCAACACCAGCGTTACCTTTTCCACCAACACCAGCAGGCCAAGCAATAGATTTACCTGTTCCTAAATTCCATGTCTTAGAGAAAGCTTGCATAGAGTTTGAAAAAGCCTTGGTTGTACCGGAGCCATCAGAGCGATGTGCCCATGTCATTTTTCCTGCTGGACAACCAACTTCTTTCCAATTTGAGATTTTACCCATAGCAACGCGAACAGCTTGCTCTTGAGTAAGTTTAAGGTCGCAATCGTAGTTGTAACCAAAGGCAATTGTGCCTCCAACCATTGGGATTTGAACTAATCCACGAGTAACTTTTGCAATATCCTTTGCTTTCATTGGATCATCAGAAGCACCGAAGTTTACGGTTTGATCAATGAATGCTTTACGGCCAGAACCTGAACCAACAGCTTGGTAGTTAACACGAGGACCACCCTCTTTTGCTAAATCGGAAAACCAACGAGTGTAGATTTTAGCGGGGAAGGATGCACCTGCTCCACTAAGACGACTAGCTGCAGTTGCGGACATGCCTGCGCCCACTGCAAGCAAAGAAGTAAAGATGAGGGCCTTCTTGGCGAAGGTCATGAGGCCTAATAAAAAAACTGGCTCTTATTTCATAGCATTTAATTGATCTAATTATTTTTATTTCAAATTCAAATTAGCAATTCATCAATTTTCCTTGGTGTGTTCTTAACCTTTCGATTAACCAAGATTAATTTTCATTTTTTTAAACGAAAGAAATTTCAAAATGACGATTTTTACTCTAGAAAAATTAATGTTTACTTCGTTAAACCTTAACCAAACCATTACGTAACTTTAGTCACTCCTAAACGTACATCTTATACCTTTCATTTGGATGTTAAATCCATTACCTTTTTATCTTGTGTGAGGACACGATGAAATTTTTTAAGAGCTTGTTAATAGCTCCTGCAGCATTAGGCCTTATGGCTCCTGTTGCTGTTAATGCAGATACTGCATTTAGCCCAACTACAAAATTAAAAAGCAGTGTAAATTTCACTGTTGGTTCTAATACAGATTCAGCAGATGGAGACGAGCTTCATTCTTCATATGAAATGAAGTGGAAAGCTACTACTAGTTTTACTGGTGAAGACAAGCTTGTTGGAAAATTTGAAATTGGAAGTGGTAAAACCTTGGCTGGGGGAATCGATCCTCAAAGCAGTAAGGGCGGCGGTAAAACTCCAACTCTTACTGATCTTTATTACCAATTCCCTCTTGCGGAAGACTTAACAATAAGCGTCGGACCAAAGATGGATGGAGATCAAGGTCTTGCTGGTACTACATCTATCTATGGTGAGCCAGTTCTATTAGCAGTTGATGGATACTATGCTCTTGCCGGTGAAGGTGGAACAGGTGCAACTATCGCTTATGCAGGAGATAATGGCTGGAATGCTTCTCTTAACATGACAGCTGCTGATGGTGATGATGCAAGTAAGGGAATCTTTGGTGACGATACTGAAGACTATGTAACTGCTCAGCTTGGTTTTGATGGAGATGGTTTTGGCGGAACATTTACATACAGTGACAGCAGTGATACATACACTGCATACGGTATTGGTGGCTATTTCCAGCCAGAATCAATCCCTGTTACCGTAAGTGCTTATTTTGATTCAATGGATCCTGAAACGGGTGAAGAAGATGAAAACTGGGTTGTTGGTGTAGAAGCTGATGCAGGTCCAGGTACACTTGGCGTAGGCGTAGGAACTCAAAAGGGAACTGATGAGAAGCTTACATACGAAGCTTGGTATGACTACAAGATTGCTGATGGCGTCAAGATCACACCAATGATCTGGACATCAGAAGATGCTGGTGTAGGTGGAGAGGATCTATCTGGCGCAGCTGTTAACGTTAAGTACAAGTTCTAAACTTCTTACTTAAATTTTTCAAAAAGGCCCCTATATTAGGGGTCTTTTTTTTTACATAGTTGTTAAACGCCTCTTAACTTGTTGCTAATCAAATTTTTAATTGAAAAAGTTTTTCTCTTAACTTCAGTCAGCTAAATATTAGTTGACTGATTTTTACTCAATGAAAAAAAGGGTTGTACTAGCATGTGGCTCAGCAGTGCTAGCTCTCTTAGCCTCCTCTAGCACATCAAGTATTGCAGGTTGGCGGGATGCTTCAAATAAGAATTTCAATAGAGTTTCTTCTTTCGCTATCAATAGGAATCTTCCATCTGGTGTAAAGTCCACAACTAAAACATCTGCAGAGACCATCACAGCAACTAAGGATGGAAAAACACTTATCTACACTGATAGTGATCTTGGTGTTGTAGGAATAATAGATATTACCGATCCTTCAGATCCTAAAGGTGAAGGGATTATCGAGTTAGATGCAGAACCAACATCAGTGATGGAGCGTAAAGGTAAAATCTTTGTAGGTATTAATACATCTGAAAGCTACACTAATCCATCGGGATCAATAACCTCATATGATTTAAAATCAGGTATTAAGTCCAAAGAATGCAACGTTGGTGGACAACCTGACAGCGTCGCAATTGCCCCAAGTGGAAAATTTATCGCAGTTGCGATTGAGAATGAAAGAGATGAAGAATTTAATGATGGTGTAATTCCACAAATGCCTGCAGGTAATGTTGCTTTCGTAAAGCTAAAAGGAGGAGATCTTGATTGTGATTCTATGTTCTTCGCAGATGTCTCTGGTCTTTCTGAAATAGCACCAAGTGACCCTGAACCAGAATTTCTAACGATTAATAAAAAAGGTGAAACAGTTGTTTCACTTCAAGAAAATAATCACTTGGTGGTACTAAATAAAAAAGGTGAAGTTATCTCCCATTTTTCAGCAGGTCTAGTAAGTCAAATGGCAGGAATGGATACTAAAAAAGATGGAGCACATAAATTCAAGAAAAAGCTAAAAAACGTTAGACGTGAACCAGACGGACTAACTTGGATTGATAACGATCATTTTGCGACAGCTAACGAGGGAGATTACAAGTTAAAGAAAGAAGGTCAGGCAAAAAGAGGAGGTTCTAGATCTTGGACGATTTGGAATAAAGATGGTTCTGTTGTTTACGAAGATGGAAACAGACTAGAAAGAGCTATTGCTCAAATTGGTCATTTCCAAGACGATCGTGCTGGAAAGAAAGGAGTTGAACCTGAATCAGTGACTTATGCGAAAATCAAAGGTACTCCTTATATGTTTGTAGGAGCTGAAAGAGCTGGAGTTGTAGCTGTATATGATGTATCAGATTTAAGTCAGCCAACACTCCTTCAACTATTACCATCTGGTATTGCACCAGAGGGATTTGTCGCAATTCCTAAACGTGGTTTAATCGCATCTTCTAACGAAAAAGATTACAACAAGAAAGAACCTGGCTTGGCTTCACATGTAATGACTTACGAGCTCCAAAAGGCTGATGCAATTTATCCACACATCACTAATGAAGGTGGATATGACTTTGTTAGTTGGGGATCGATTAGTGGAATGGTTGATGGAGGCGATGGAAAGATTTATGCCGTTAACGACAGCACATTTTCGTCACAGCCAAGAATCTATGTGATCGATACGAATTACAGCCCTGCCATACTTGATACTGCAATAGACATCAAGTTAAAAGGAAAGACTGCTCCATTTATGGATATGGAGGGAATTACACTTGATGGTAAAGGTGGTTTTTATGTTTCCACAGAAGGATTCAAAGAGAAAGGTGGTCCAGGGATAGAACAAGCTCCAGCTGCTGTTTATCACATCAGCTCAGATGGTGAAATTCTTGAAAAAATAGATGTACCCTATTCCCTTATTCAATATCAAACGAAAGCTGGCTTTGAAGGGATAGCAAAAGTTGGAGATACTCTTTACATGGCTCAACAAAAGCCATGGGCAGATGATCCATTTAATACAACAAAAATTGTTACTTACAACTTAGAAAACAAAGAATGGGGGGCCGTTAACTATGTATTCGAAAAGCAAGGTAGAAAAGGTGGCGTAGGAATTTCCGAATTGACTCATCATGACGGATATCTTTATGCAATTGAAAGAGATAGCAATTACGGAGCAAAGGCTAAATTAAAGTCTATTTTCCGTATCAAAGTTTCTGATATCAATCCTGATCCAATTTCGAATGATACTTCTACACCAATCCTATATCCATTAGTTAAGAAGGAGTTCGTTAAGGATTTGAGATCAGATCTAACTTCAACAGGTGGATTTATTCTTGAAAAAGTTGAAGGCCTAGCTATCAAAAAAGATGGTACCGCTTACATATCAACTGACAATGATGGAACTTCAAAAAAATCAACTGGAGAAACCTTATTCCTAAATATAGGAAAGCTTTAAATCAAGCTACTAACATTTAGGGTACAGCATATAGATGTTGTACCCTTTTTTTTTATCCATTAAATTTGATGTATTTAAATTCATGAAGAGAAAATATCTTTTAGCTATTTTTAGTTATCTATTCTTTTGTTTGTTAGAAACATCAAAAGCAGAGGATAAATACTTTTGGCAAGCAGCAAGATACTACATACATAATGTAGAAGAAATGAATAAGGCATGTGATGATATGAGGTCTGAAAATGAATACGGTGTTTCAGCGTTTGTTGATTTTTATATGCCATCACTCCCAGATAGATTCTGGTCTGCAATTGGTAAAAGACAAACCTATTGGTATGAAGAAAATGATGGTAGTTATCTATTAACTGGTGATGCTGTTCGAGACTTGAAACGACTTATAGCAAGAAAAAACTGTCCAGATATTTACTAAACAATCTGTTTTTGTAGAGGTAATTTGATTTTCATCAAAGTACCACCATTAGTATCATTAGAAGCTTCAATAGCCCCTTTGTGATTAACAACTATTTGTTGAGCTATTGAGAGACCTAAACCACTACCTATACGTTTATTTTTATACCTAGATGGATCACCTCTATAAAAACGTTGAAACATATTTTTCAGATCATCTTTACTTAATCCTGGCCCTTCATCTTTGATACTTAAAATTAGATGTTTATCATCTTCATGTATTTGAGTATTGATGTTAGCTGAATCAGGAGAATATCTAATTGCGTTATCAAGCAAATTAAAAACAACCCTATATAATTTCTCAGAATTACCCTCTATTAAAGAATTAGTTTTCGATGTATTAACTAAATTTAATTTTTTCTTATCTGCCAGCGGCTTAAGGGTATTCCATGAACTGAGTACAATTTCTTCCATATTAATTGTTTTTGTCAATTCATCCTGAACTGAGGATGAATTGACCAATCTGGACAACTCCAGTAAATCATTCACCATCAACTTTAGTCTTAAAATTTCTTTTCTTAATCTCTTTATTAATGGTCTATCTTTTTTCTTGACCAAATCCTCCAATCTATCTCCAAGCAACATGAGTGCAGTTAATGGAGTTTTTAATTCATGAGCGGCATCCCCTAACATTCTCTCTTGTAGTTGACGTTGATAATCTAAAGACCTCTTATTAGTTAAAAGTATTAGCGTAGTGGATTTTGAGCCAGGCATTAATGAAATTTCAAGTTCTTTTTCATGAAAGAAATAAGGAATACTTTTAAATGTCTTTGCCCTATTAAGCTTTTGAATTTCTCTCTTTATCTCATCTGGGATTTCAAGTTTAAAGAGGGATTTCCCTAATATTTTTGAATCCTTTTTAATTGATAATAATTTCTTTGCTTGCTTATTGATAAACAGGATTTTATTCTTAGACGTAATAATTATCCAACCCTGATTAATATCATCGACCCAATTTAGGATTTGAGAGACATCTACAAATTGTTGACGTTTAGGCCACTTTCTAACATTTCTTATAGTCGTTCCAACTCCTCTAATGCTGAGAATCTTTTTTATGAATTTGAGTAGCTTTTTTAATATTTTTTTTAGCATAATTCGTCTTTACCCAAATTTGTAGCCAAAACCTCTAACGGTTCTTATATAGTCTGGATCCGATGCATCATCCTCTATTTTTTCTCTAATCCACCTAATATGTACATCTACAGTTTTAGAATCCCCCACATAATCAATCCCCCAAATTTGTTCTAAAAGTTGATCACGACTCCACACCCGCTTTGGATTCTGCATGAACAATTCCATGATTTTGTATTCCTTAGGGGCAAGATTTATTTCCTTACTGTTTTTTGTGACCCTGTATTCCTGTCTGTATAAGGATATATTTTTGTAGCTAAGGACTTGGGATAAATCTTGAGTTTTCTCATGATTAGTTTCAGATCTTCTGAGAATTGCTCGACACCTTGCAATTAGTTCATTTAAGCCAAAAGGCTTTATCAAATAATCGTCAGCTCCAACTTCTAATCCCAATACACGATCAGATTCACTGTCTTTTGCGCTGACAATAAGAATAGGTGTTTTTATATTGTTTTTTCGGACTCTTCTACAAAGCTCTATTCCATTCAGGTTGGGTAACATTAAGTCTAAAACAATTAAATCAATCTTTTTACGTGTGTCGAACTGAGAGAAAACTCTAGCCTCAGCTTCATCACCAGTCTTGCAAACCTCGACTTGATAACCCTCTGCAACAAGAGCTTCACGGAGCGTTTCGCGAATGCTCTTATCGTCTTCAACGATAAGTAGTCTTTTAGCCTTGGATATCTTGTCAGAGACAGGACTGGTCACAGAGGTTAAGCTAACATTGTTGATTATATCAATTATAGTTGATTTATAAGAAAATTGAATGAAGTGAGCTGATCATTAAAAAAAAACTTATATAGTTGAGTGCTTCTTTAGTACATATTTGCTTCTTTCTAGGATTAACCATTTTGATTCTTTCAAACCACTCATTATTCTTGTAACTGTAACTCTAGTTGTTGTTAATAAATTAGCTATTTCCTGATGTGTAAGTCGAATATCTATGACAATTCCATTTTTATAATCTCGTCCATATCTCTCTGCTAAAAATATAAACAAGGACTTAATTCTGTCTTCCATTCCTCGGATTGCCTTGATTGACAAAAGCATTTCAGTTTGCTGATAAGTTTTCCTGAGAGCATTAAATATGGATATAGATAAAGTTGGGTTTTGTTCGATCTCAATTAATGAAATTGGTAAAAGATCACAGTTGCCCAATGCATATGCTTCATATGGATTCGATATAGATAATGGCTGGCCAAAGACCTCATCCCTGCTCACCAAACCTAGTATTGATAGTTCTCCATCTAGAGTTAAAGTTTGTATTTTTATGACACCTCTTACAACTAACCAAAGATAACTTTTACTTAGTGATACTTTTTCTCCTGAAGGAATATTAACAATATGATTTGAATGATACATATTTTCTAAAATTTCTACATAAAACTGACTTTCTTCGGACAGGGATTCCTGAAAAGATGAAGTCATCAGCTTATAAAAATTTTCCTAAACCTAGCATCTATTTAACTTGAGAAATAAAGGCAAAGTTTATTTAAGCTTAAATACTGTTTAACATATGATTATAATTACGTTAACTTAGATATATTGCGTTAAACTTCTTTAAATACTATAACCATATCTTAACTCCTTCATAATCAATTATAAGTGAATTTAAATTATCATATATTTAAATCATTTTTTTATTGTGATAATTAGTGGAGAATTATCATTAAGCTATTTATACCTATACTTCACATCTTTTTGCCTTGTTATTTTACTAACTACTTCTTTAGCGCTTTTTAGTTCAATAGATTATTTAGAAGGAATTCAAACAACGGATCATATCTTTCTTGATTAAAAATTATGTAATTTTCATCTAGGAGATTAATAGAATGCAATTGATTTTAACTCTCATCCTTTGGACAAATGATTTGGTTGACAACTCTAAAGAAGATGTATTAAATAAAAATTTAATTTCTAATGTACAAATTGAAACTGAGATTTGTCGTGATTGGCTTGCCCTCAATTTTGAAGAGATCCCAATTAAATTTCCAAAACTAGTTGAAAATATTATTACTTCTAATTATTGCTACTGGTAACGTCAGACTCTCTTCATGTAAATTATTGCCAACGCATTAAGGTTAAGGTTTGGTTTCTTTTCCTTAACTTGTACTTAACTTGCATTCTTGAAGCTTAGGATTCTTAATAATTATATTATTTAATATGAGCAAGAAAATCTCTAAGAAAGCCAGTGCTATTAGAACAATTTCTTTAGCAGTTGGTTCTCTAAGCCTTCTCGTTATTGCTGTTTCTCAAGTTACAGGCAATGAGGCCTGCACAAGCAATGCTTATTCGATTGAAAATCAAATAAGACTTTCATGATTTCATTTTCAATCTGAATATTTATAGTGCTTGATTTTTTTAGGTGAATTTTTCAAGAGATATTTTTATTACTAGTTTGATCATTTTGGGATCCTCTTCGATTGTTGGTTATTTTTACCAACTTCAAATTGCTGTTGGATATGCATTGCTTAACGTGTTGGTACTGCTTATTTGGTCAAAACTCGCATCTCGCTAAACCTTCATTCATCCCGACTTATACCTAAATTATCCTTGGTCTTGTGAAAAATCTGCTAGTTCCATAATTTTTTTAAATTCGTCCATCTCCTCTTCCGAAACTCCTGTTTTCGCCTGAAGTTCTTTTAATAAAGCATCTATTTTTCTTTTAATATTTTCTTCGCTCAAAATTTTTAATTAAATAGATGACTAATTATAGATTCAATTTACCCTAAACCTGTTTAAAGACGACAAATTTTTGTTGTCAATTAGTACATATTATTTTGGTAGTCAATTCAGGCTTGTGCTCCATCTGCTACACGCATCGTCATTCCTCCATCCATGTCATCATCATCGTTGTTGTCCATTATTGCCTTTCCAACCTCATAGAGAAGATAAGTTCCAACAATGATTAGAACGAAAAGGAAATTAAATTCTCCTGAGTTTGAAGCGTATGTTTGAATTTCACCCATAATTATCCTCTGTTAAACAACCCTCTTCTCTTTTGTTGTGGCTTAGCTGCTCTAGTTCCACGAGACTGCTGCATTTCGGCTTTAGTAATTGGCTTACGATTTTGGAAAGTATCCCAACCAAGTAAAGCCACAGTTCCAATGGCTCCAAAGAAAAGAACTACACCTGGTATTAAATCCATCTAGTTGAATTAAGTTCAACAAAGTTAGTGGAATTGTTATTTAGACCGTGGATTAAAAATATTGCTTCAGCTAATACCCCTGATAACTTTTGCTGTGTACGGGTGCCCCCTTTACATTCCTTTACTTTTCCTTTACATTCATAGCCATTATTTGAGTTTAATCTCGTGACTCCTGAAGCAGAAAAGTTTAATGGTTGGATGGCAATGATCGGCTTTATTGCTGCTTTCGGTGCTTACGCAACAACAGGTCAAATCATTCCAGGTATTTTTTAGGTTCTTATATGACTTCTAGTAACCCAGTTTCTGATCAATCAATAGATCCAACTGATAATCAATCAGAAGGACAATCTGTTGATCCAACAGGAATCCCTGCTTACAGTTCTGCTTCTAACCAGATCATTACTGAATATGGCAAGCAAAACATGTTTGCTACCCAAGTACAAACTCAATTAGTTGAAAACTATTCCAGCTATCCGGAAGAAGCGGAAAAGACCAATGGCCGTTGGGCAATGATCGGAATGATTGCTTTACTAGGCGCTTATATCACTACTGGACAAATTATTCCTGGCATATTTTAAATAGCTTTAACAAATCAATCTTCATATAAATCTAGAGATTTTTCTCTAGATTTTTTTTGTTCCATTTGAGCATTTAATCCATTTTTTCCATTTTTTGCAAAATAAAAATTAATCAGCCAAAAATGCCAAAAGTAATCATGTTAGAAATAATTACTCTAATGATCTCAGCCTGTCCAATCAAATTCAATCTTAAGAAATACGATCACTGATCATCCTGAGCAATGGGGCGATTGACCCAATTGCAAGCACTGCAAACATAACAAATATGATTATTTTTGATTCCCATTTTTCCATGAAAATGGTTTAGCTATTTAGCTCTTATAACTGTGGATTTTTTCTAGCTTTCGAAAAAATTAGAAATTTATTATCAATCAATACTTTCAATAAAAAGATAATCAGTCTTTACCGGAATTTTTACCAAAACCTGGAATAAAAGGAAATGCTTGATCATCTCCAAGGTCTGGGGCAGCACTAGTTTTGGAACCATCCAAGGAATCACTTGATTCTTCGATCACAATACCCATAGAGTTATCTTCGTTCATATCAGAAGCCATTTGAGCTGCGGCGGCAGGATTAATTCCTGAAAAAATAGTTGTCGAAGTTAAAAAAACAGACAAAGCTAAAAAACTAGCAGCCCTAAATATCTTTTTGAGCATGAATACAAATCAGTTATATACAATCTAACGTCGGTATTCACCCGAACGCGTTAGGTCTGAATACTCAATCAATGAGATTCAATTAGATAATAGGAGTCGTAGCAATTGTTGAAACTTCCGAGAAGATAGCAACAGCCATGAATATGTAAGGAACTAATTTCATTGTTTTTGTGAATATATATTAAGCATATATGCTCATCATCTAATCAGTGGTAGCTGATTGTACGGTTCTCGCCCCAACGACCATAAGTAAATTTGTTTGTGGCTATAAAAATATCTGATAAACAATATCAATTGCTAGCACTGTTTTGTTGGATCGCTTTTTTTGCAAGATTTTCTAATTGATCAGGTGAAATTGGTGTCGTTTTGTTTTTACTTTCTTTTAATCCTCTTAGTAAAGAAGTAATTATTGCCAGTCCTAAAAATGCACCTAACCCCAACCAAAAAATTCTCTCTACTAAGAGTGCTGTGGGATTACCAATTGCATCAGTTACTTGTTCCATCTTCTCGATTTGGGAAAAAAATAAGGATCAGAGCAGTTTTCCACTAATTTTGCCTTAATCCATCTTAGAAAATATCTGCAGAAATTCATGGCATAAAAAAACCCTCAAATTTGAGGGAGTAGATACTGAGAGATCCCCATCACCCAGTAATTTGAAAATACTACTCGCTGTGTACATATTACGCAAGCTAATAATTCCAGATATGGGTCTTTTTTTCTGTTTTTTTAATCTTTCTAACACCAGATATGGTAGGGGTTGCAATTTGGTTGAAAAACAGTTAAAAATAAGATCCCCATCACCCAGGCCCGTAGGACACCATACCTAGGGTCTTTTTTATTGGAATTGCTTTTTATTTAGATCTTGGAGTTATTTAGTGACTCTGCGGCTGTGGAAAACTTAGACAGCTTGAAGTAATTTTTTTACAGAAGGATCGATTAGATAAACATTCACTTCGTGCTAACCGTAACACTAAATATTTTTAGATCAGTTAGGTTTGTGCAAACAATTTTCTGATACATGTCTGAGCTTCAGCTAGTTGACTCATTTCCCATCTGGAAAGCTGTTTTATGGTGTTTCTATCCTATGGCTGCTCTAGTTCTAGTAGAACTAATTTCAAGAGCGCTTCCAGACGATGATGACGATTTCGGTGGAGGAAAGATGATTCCTACTTACCAACCTGTTCGAGCAAGATAGGTTTAATCTTTGGTCCACTTCCATATTCAGCTCCAGTTGCTATCGATAGTTAAATAAATAAGTTGTTACTCACCTTCTTTCGTTAAGTATTTATACTTAAACAGTGAGCTAATGAATTATGAAAGGTTTTAATTCACTTGTCTTAGATTTTAGTGTAAGTATTCTTGATCGAATCTACGAAGGTAGACCGATACAACGTTTTTGGGTTCTTGAGGTAATTGCTAGAGCACCTTATTTTGCATTTTTATCAGTTTTGCATTTACAAGAATCGCTTGGTCTAAAGACTCCTTTAAGCAACAAGCTTATGAAAGCTCATTTTTACCAAGCAATTAATGAGACTGAGCATTTAGAGGAGATGGAATCACGAAGCGGAAATAGATATTGGGTTGATCGATTTCTTGCTAGGCATTTAGTGCTCTTCTATTACTGGGTAATGGTTTTTTATTACTTACTATCTCCATCAAATGCTTACGATATCAATATAAAAATTGAAGAGCATGCCTATGAAACTTATGCAAAGTATCTAACCGTTAATCCAAACGATCAGAGGATACGTGAAATTGCTCAAGATGAGATCAATCATGCGAACGAATTAAAAGAAGCAATTGCTTTGATAAGTTAAGACGCCAACTTTTTGTTGATGTTAATAATGATAATTTTTCCTTGTGCTTTTTAAATTATCTAAAGCAAGCATCTCCAACAATTCTGAGCTTCTCGATACGAGTAAGGTTCTCTCTTTTTAGCAATGTTTTGGGGGAAACAGCCAAGCCTAATTTGATTCTGTTTGGCAAGGATTCAACTAATGATTCAATATCTGTTAAATCTTCATTAGAAGATGCAATAACATCTTTCGTGCATTCCCAACCTTTGGTCGTAATGATTTGAGGCCATATAAACCAGAGACCGCTAAATGCTCCGAGAATTAAGAAAAACAGATTTCTAATCATTGTTCAGATTTAATTGAGACTAATCTTTTGACTTGATTCTTTATTTATACCTAAGCAATGTGGATCCTCAAGACCAGAGACTAGGTTCTGCAGTACTCATGACTGCACCATTTTTTTCAAATATTT
>QCND01000033.1 GCA_003213355.1 Prochlorococcus sp. AG-424-E20 | reverse complement strand
TTAATGCAGATTGAATAGCAGGTTCAAACGGATGCTCACCTTCGTAGTTCTCGTTTTGAAGGATTGATTGTTTTTCTAATTCATAAGAGAGCATTGGTTTCATTCCAGATCGATAAGCGAGTAAAGCGGTCTTCCAAATCTGATCCCTTTCCTCAAGTACAAGATCTAAATTAATTTGTTCTCCTTTTTTCTGAGGACATTCAATAATCCAATAACGTCGACTCCCTGTCTCATCCCGCAAGAAATCATCTTTATTGCAAGTCCCAACCAGTATTGATTTTCGAGGGTGTTTACTAATTACTGATCCATAAGGTGGTCTAAAATCATCTACTCTCTGAGTTATCAAAGCTTTAATAATTCCTTGATCTTTTCTTGAAACCATTGTTTCTAACTCTGGCCATTCATAGATCCAAGAAGACCCAATAGCCAAGCGCATATCCTTTGGATTGTCCTGTTTCGTATCATTAAAGAAAGGACCAGCAAGCGTCCTCCAAAACCCACTTTTATGAATACCTTGCTCACCTTTTAAACATGTTAAATAATCCATTTGACAGCCATTATCTAAGGCTCTAGCTACTGCACCAACAAGGCAAGAAGCAAGCATTGCATTGGATAATTCCGATTCAACTTGAAGGTATCGATAAGCTAAAGAATCAATTTTTAGCGGCTGGATATTTTGATCATTTTCTAATCCAATTAAATACTCTCTTACTGGGTTAAAGCGTCTCTGTTTTGCTACGTGCAGGAAAGAATC
This sequence comes from Prochlorococcus sp. AG-424-E20, assembly GCA_003213355.1. GTDB lineage: Bacteria > Cyanobacteriota > Cyanobacteriia > PCC-6307 > Cyanobiaceae > Prochlorococcus_B. Next base: position 14,032 of record QCND01000033.1, on the reverse strand, counting down.
TTTTGCTGGTCCTTTATCAATCTTCCAGCCTAATTCAGCAAGAGCTACATATATAGTTTCCAACTCTTCTGGATTAATCGTTTGATTATCTACTTCTGGTAGGAGTGTTAGATCGTTAAAACGTAGACGGGTTCCATAGTTCTTTTTTATAACTTTAGTCCATACACCAACATGCATGGTCGAAGGTTTCTCGATACCAGTCTTTTCATCAACTTGCCAACCAGATCCAAGGTTGATTGCTTTTACTAAATTACCCATTTAACTTCCTCCAGAGCTGCTCTGCTGGTGAAGGTTTATGCCTTACAAAGATGCTGAAGGTTCCTATTCCATCTACCACTTGATCTCTTACATAAGCCCAAGTTGGATCAACAAGATCGCCAGCTTTTAATCCTGTAGGAGGGCTAAAAGTTCCACCATGAAAGCAGCGAATAGAATCGCCATCTTTGTGCTTGCTACAAATAGTTCTTTCATTTCGATTGCAAATCTCGCAATAACTTGTTCTTACCCAGTCACCCGAGGAAGTAGTGGCAGATGAGATTGGTCCCTTCTTAGAAAACTCCTTTGAGAACTCTTCTGTTAGCTGCCACCAATCATCAGAAGGAGGTGCCAGTCTTTCAGGACCAAAGCCATCGGGCCAAATATATGAACCTCCGCTTGGATGCTTTCCAAGAATTGCGATCTGACGACCACCCATAAAGAAACATTCAATTTGTTCTTTATCGCCAGTCTTTTTGGAATAAGTAAACTCACCGCCAATAAGCTGGTTGATCTGTTGCTCGGTTGGCTGGAAGAGTAGCTTCCTCCTCCAAACATCATTAGATCTTGAAACGATCCAAGTCTCTGGTAGAACCATCTCCCGACGCTTTAACCAATACCAAGCACTTTCGCCATCAAGATCAAAGCAGAGTAATGGTCCTGTAAATAATCCCGTCCTGGCTCCAATGGTTGTGCAGTTTTTGTAATTGAGAAGGTCCTCAATGTTAAAGCCCTTGGATTTTGGCCATCCTTTAATAAGAGGAATTTTTCCTGAGAGTGGAATGAAAGCAAATCTTTCTGCCAATGGATCTAAGCGTTGAGCAGTCTCTGGATCTAAATTGGGATTGGATTCAGCAGGCCCGCCATTAAAGGTGGGCTTTTCATTAAGTAAGTCCACTAGATCTGCTCGTGACGCTTTAAACAATCAAGAACACAAGCACGCATTAATTCCGCCCGAGTGCATTCGTAAGTTTTCTCGGCTAACAAATCAAAAGCCGCTTGAGTCTCTCTTGAAACTTTGCAGGCAATGATCGGATCTGGAACGACCTTCCTAACGGGACGCTCAACATCAATAAGTTGCATGTGAGAACGATATAGTTCTCTTTATTGGTAATAATTACTGAGATCTATTGCAACAACTACGATCTTGGAAGTTAGTAATAGTAAGGGCTAACTCATGAGTTAAGAAAACATCAATTTTGAAGAGGCTGTCCTAATTCATCTCTCAATCTTCTAATTCGCTGCAATAATTTTAATCTTCTACTTCTTGCTGTAGCTGTAAGAAATATCCTCAAAGGGAAATAAATCAAAGTCATGGTCCCTGCCAACCCAGCCATGAGAATAAAAAATAAAGTCCCAGGATCGTTCATACGTTGACACTAACTACCTTCTGCAGAAATTGGGAATAATTTGTGAATTACAATTCGGCTTTCCCCACTTATTTAGCCTCCCCTAATGTGTGTTTCCTGTGGGAGATTAAGATTAATTCAAATCAAATATGTCAAAACTTCTAAGTTTTTCAGACGAATCTCGTGGTGCTCTCGAAAAAGGAGTAAACAATTTAGCCAACGCTCTAAAAGTCACAATTGGACCAAAAGGTAGAAATGTTGTTATTGAAAAAAAATTTGGAGCCCCAGATATAGTTAATGATGGAGTAACAATTGCTAAGGAAATAGATCTTGAAGATCCATTTGAAAATATAGGAGCAAAGCTCATTGAACAGGTTGCATCAAAAACGAAAGAAAAAGCTGGAGATGGAACAACTACTGCAACAGTTTTAGCTCAATTTATGGTTCAAGAGGGTTTGAGAAATACAGCCGCTGGAGCCAGCCCAATCGAATTAAGAAGAGGAATGGAAAAGGCTGTAGCTCAAATAGTTGATGATCTAAAGAAAAAAAGCAAATCAGTCAGTGGTGATGCTATTAAACAAGTTGCGACAGTAAGTGCCGGTGGAGACGAGGAAATAGGTTCAATGATTGCAGATGCAATAGATAAAGTAAGTTTTGATGGAGTTATAACTGTAGAGGAATCCAAATCTCTAGCCACCGAATTAGATATCACTGAGGGAATGGCATTTGACAGAGGCTATAGCTCTCCATATTTTGTGACAGACGAAGATCGATTAATTTGCGAATTTGAAAATCCTTCAATCCTAATTACTGACAAAAAGATTTCATCAATTGCCGATCTCATTCCTGTTCTAGAAACAGTTCAAAAGAACGGAACACCATTAATAATTCTTGCAGAAGAAGTAGAGGGTGAAGCATTAGCCACATTAGTAGTAAATAAAAATCGTGGTGTTTTACAGGTAGCAGCTGTTAGAGCTCCATCATTTGGCGAGAGACGAAAAGCTGCTCTTGGAGATATTGCAGTATTAACTGGCGGCACATTAATAAGCGAAGACAAAGCAATGAGTCTTGAGAAAGTTCAAATTTCTGACCTAGGTCAAGCAAGAAGAGTAACAATTACAAAAGACAGCACAACAATTGTCGCAAATGAGAATCAAAACACCGAACTATCTAATCGCATTGCCTCAATCAAGAGAGAACTTGACGAAACAGACTCTGAGTACGATCAAGAGAAGTTAAATGAGAGAATAGCTAAACTTGCTGGGGGTGTAGCTGTAATTAAAGTCGGAGCTCCAACTGAAACTGAGTTAAAAAACAGAAAGCTCAGAATTGAGGATGCTCTGAATGCAACTCGTGCAGCCATTGAAGAAGGTATTGTTGCAGGTGGTGGAACAACTCTTTTAGAACTGAGTGAAGGGCTTGGAGATTTAGCTAAAAAGCTAGAGGGTGATCAGAAGACTGGAGTTGAAATTATAAAAAGAGCATTGACTGCTCCAACAAAACAGATAGCGATAAATGCTGGATTTAACGGAGATGTTGTTGTTTCAGATATCAAGCGTTTAGGCAAAGGCTTCAATGCACAAACTGGAGAGTACGTGGATTTGCTTGAAGCAGGAATCTTAGATGCTTCAAAAGTAATACGACTTGCCCTTCAAGATGCTGTATCAATTGCCTCACTGCTCATAACTACTGAAGTTGTTATTGCTGACAAACCTGAGCCACCATCAGCGCCAGGAGCTGAAGGTGGAGACCCAATGGGCGGAATGGGCGGAATGGGCGGAATGGGCGGAATGGGCGGAATGGGCGGAATGGGAATGCCTGGAATGATGTAAGAAAATAAAAAGATCTACAATCTCAAATTAAAAAATTAGAAATTAGTAAAAACTAATTTAGAACTTATTTCTCAACAACCACTTCTTGAGATAACTATATTTAGGTTTGGGAGGTAAAGGAATCAAGGCTTTAATTTCAGGCTGACTTCTAATGTCTTTGTATGGGTTTATAGTTTTATCTTCATCATTTTCTTTGTCAGCTATTGAATAAGATGTAATTGTAAAAGATTTATCATTCTCATCCTTAACTGACTCATCAACCTGTTTGTTTATTATTTCTTTTGACTGATTATCATCGTCTTTGATAGAAGTTTCTTTTTCACCCTCGAAAGAATTTTCTTTTGATTGATCAATTTTTTGATTATCTACATTATTTGGGGTTTGATTTAACTGTTCTAGATCTAGGCTTTTTAGTTCTTCCAAGCTATCTACTCCAAAACGATGAGCCCATTGAGATTTCAGGAGAGAATATAAATCATTATCGTTAGCCTTCAGAGCTTCTATAATTTGTTTTTGTAGTTGATACTTTCTAGACTCCAAAGTTCTTTTAAGTCGCTAAATTAAGATTATCAAGCAAGTTTGCGATTTAAAAGAGGTCTTATAAGAAAAAATAATCCAACTGTAAGAATTAATAGAATTGCTAAACAAGAATATCCATTCACTTCTCCATAAGGAGCATCAATTAATATTGCTCTCAGATCGACAGAACTGTGGTAAGCCATTCGAATAGGTTCAATCGCAAATGTTAAAGGATTAATTGATGCTATCCATCCAAGCCATTCAGGCATAAAAGATATGGGGGCTAGGGCTGTGCTAGCAAAAAGGACAGGCAGATTAGCTATGAAGATAATTGCAATTAGTTCTATATGTCCTGGTAAAACAAAGGCCAACCCAAGACTTAGGCCAGTTATTGCAAATACCAATAACAATAAGGTTATTGCTATGAGAAGAAAACCTCCCAGACTTGGCCATCCATAACCCAAGAGAGCAGACGTTGCCATTATTGCAAAACTCTGCAAAAGGCTAATAGAAGTTATATAGATTACTGACGAAATTACTATTGAACTTCTACTACTCAATGGTGCAACTAATAGTCGATTTAGAAAACCAAATTCTCTATCAAACATCAAAGGGAGGCCAGCATTAAGAGCACCACTAAAAGCAGTAAAGACTATTAATCCTGCACCAAGGAATTCTCCATAGCTACTGCTCCCTGGCAAAAAATCAATAGGAGCTTTAGAAAATAACGCTGCAAAAAGTAAAAGCCATATCAAAGGCTGAAGAATCCCAGCAAATAACGTTGAGGGTCGTCGAATTAATTGAATGAAAAGCCTCCAAGTTAAAGCAGAAATCTCCTGAGACATTTCATTCAAATGATTTCTAGATTGCTTTTCCTTCTGAAGTGATGGGTTAGTAGTAATCATGTGTTTAATAATTCAGGAGTAATACAGTTAATTAACGCATCGATTTCTTATTCTCAAGCTTAAAATCTCTTTTACCAGCAAGTTCTAATTCAGCGTCCATAAGCGTTTTTCCTGTCGCCTGCAGATAAACATCATCTAAACTTGGCCTACTGTGAGAAAGAGCAAAGACTTCGAAATTTTCTTTTGAAAGATGACCCGACAAATTAGATATAACATCATTACTTTGCACTAAAAAATTTAGAGAATATCCTTGCGTTTGATTCACCACTACATTTGACACCCCATTTATATTTTTAATTAATTTCTTTACAGATTCAGCTTCTACTTCATCACTGAACTCTCGCACCCTAAGTGTCACTCTATCTCCACCAAGTTCTTTTTTTAAATCATCTGGTTTTCCACTAGCAATGACTTTTCCTTTATCAATAATAGCCATCTCATCTGCCAATTCATCTACTTCCTCGAGATAATGACTACTTAAAAGAATTGTAGTTTCTTTGTTTCTTAGTTCCTTCAATAATCCCCAAATAACTGATCGACTTTCTATGTCCAACCCAACAGTAGGTTCATCAAGAATCAATAATTCTGGTTCATGCAACAATCCTGAGGAGAGGTCAAGTCTTCTTTTCATACCTCCCGAAAAAGAACCACATCGTCTATCAATCCAATCATGCATATCCAGTCTCTCTATCAATTCTTCAATTCTCTTTCTCTTATATTTTTTATCAAGATGATAAAGATCTCCTTGAAGCTGTAACAACTCTCTACCTGTAAGTATTTTATCGATTGCGACATCTTGAGCTACATAACCCAATCTTCGTCTGGTTTCTTTCTCCTCAAGCAAGACATTATGTCCCCCTACCTCAACATGACCAGAATCAGGTGAAAGGAGAGTACAGATAATTCTAAGCGCAGTGCTTTTACCTGCCCCGTTTGGCCCTAACAATCCATACAAAGAACCTTTAGGAACTTCAAGGTTAAGTCCATTTAGAGCCATAACAGGACCATAAGACTTAAATAAATCTCTAAGTTTGATGAAAAACATCTAGGAATAAATTGCCTAAAAAGATAAGCTGATATCTTCTAACAAATTCTAATTAATTTTGGAGAGCAAGTTCATAAAGTTTTTATTTTTATTTTATAGACTTACGAAAATCCGATAGAGAAGTCTTTAATTAAAGCTATCAACTGATCATTAAAAACAATTGACACTTGTAATCTACTAATAACCAGCAAAAAACAAACCCCAAACATGTAAAGAATAGACCATCGAAATAAACCCTTCGCAAGATCTAAATCTTCGGGATTATCTCTTAGTCTGGAAACCAATTGAAGAAGTCTTGAATTATAAGGAAGCAATAAAATTCCGTATAACAAACCTCCTTCAGGTAAAACGAAGCACCCTAAAAAGCTTAAAAATACAGTTAGATAGCCATACACAGAGATAGCTTTAGCTGTAACAAAAGGTCCACTTACTGTAGGAAGCATAGGAATGCCAACAGATCGATAGTCCTCTTTCAACAAGATGGCCAAAGCCCAAAAATGTGCTGGGGTCCACACCATAACCAAAGAGAATAGCCACCAACCACCTAATCCAATATGTCCTGCCGCTGCTGAAGCTCCTACAAGAGGGGGGATTGCTCCAGCGACACCTCCAAAAACTATATTTTGAGATGTTCTAGGTTTTAAGAAAGCTGTATAGAGAAGTACGTAACTACAAAGTCCTAAAAGAGTAAGTCCCGCTGCTAAACAGTTAACTCCACTTACTAAAAGGGCTGAAGAAACAAGTGTACAAGCAACTGCTCCAATAAAAACAGAAGACTGAGAAAGGCGACCAGAAGGTAATGCTCTATTACTGGTACGTTTCATTCGCTTATCAAGATCTTGTTCCCATAAGCAATTAAGAGCTCCTGCAGCCGCAGCGGCAAGGGCTCCTCCTCCTAAAGTGCATGCCAATCTTGGAGAGGGTAATGGCCATTCCTCCGAGAGAGCCATTCCTCCAACAGTTGTTGCAAGTAAAAGAGGAATTAATCTTGGTTTGACGACTTCTAGCCAGGCTGGCAGTTTAATACGCTTTCTAGAAGGAACTACTTCCTCACGATTAACGGGCTGTGTAATTAATTCTGATGTAGAGCTAACCATGACATGTCTCCAATGTTGATTGATTTATATAAAGTGATTGGGAAGAGTCATCATTTCCTCTACCTTTAAAATTCAAGGCTGCTATTACGGCAACTAACAAGCAGGCAATTAGTTGATGACCAATGATAAGGCTAGGCTCACTCATCCTTAGATGAATAGAAAAAGCTCCTAAAAGGATTTGTGAAATGATCAAAAAAATAATCGTTAAAAGATAGGGCCATTGCTTAATAAAAACATCTCTCTGTAAAGATGAAACAATTACAAATAAAATCACCAAAAAGCTCACTGGGATAGCACTTATTTGATGAAGTCCTAAAAGATTGCAAGACTCTCCAATATCCAAGCATCTTTGAGCGGCCCACGAGGTTGCGACCCTACTTCCTAGTAAAGACTGAGCTATCACTGCAAAAAGGGATAAAAATCCAAAACAACGAAGCCAAGTTGGAAAAATTGATTTACCTGGATTAAGTAATTGTTGAGTCACACCACTCATAATGGCAACAAGAGTAAATGCAACTACAAGATGAGCCATGACGACTAAAGATGGTAATAATTGCAGTACTGTCAAAGCACCTAAAAAACCCTGCAGAGAAACCAAAAGAGTCAAGAATCCATAGATCCAAGGAAGCCATTTAGGTAAAGTTTTTGCCCAGTACAAAGAGAAAGCAAATTGTGTAATTAACACAATCCCTACGAAGAAGGCATCTAAGCGATGAAACCATTCCAAGAAGACTTGTAAATTCATTTGCCTACCAGGCAAAAACGATCCGTAGCAAAGGGGCCAGTCTGGGCAAGCGAGACCAGCCTCCATAACTCTAGTTGCTCCTCCTATCACTACAAGAGCGATAAGTGCAACTACCACGTGAGCAGCAAGCTGGCCCAATCTAAAGAGTGGCTTGGGTGGATAAATAACCTGCACGTAGCAAAAATCCATCAAGATCATTGTTTACTCAACGTAGCGATTACTTCTTACACGTCACCTGAATAAACTGACTGGAACATAAAGATTCTCTTTAAAAAAAATTATTCATCTTGAATTAACAATTAGCCGATACATTAATTACTTTTACCCATAACCTATAGATAGAAAAGGAGATCTTCTTGCCGAAACTGTCGGCCATCTTAACTCTTACAACAAGTTTAATTCTTGGAATAGCTGGAGTTTGGGTTGCGTACAACGTAGATATGCTTCCCGTGAGCGCGAGCATGAATGCTCCTGTTTACGATGAACTCTATCGAGTCCTGTTCATTATTGGCGTCATACTTTTCATAGGTATGACTGCTTTAGTAATTTATAGTCTTATCCAATTTCGTCGTAGACCTGGAGAAACTGGAGATGGCATTGACTTAGAGGGTAATATTTCTCTCGAAATTTTCTGGACAGCAGTTCCTGCAATTGTTGTTTTATTTGTAGGTTTATATAGCTACGATATTTATGATCGAATGGGTGGTATGCAACCTTTAATGCATGATCACAGTGGGCAAATGGATAATCAGGCCGAGAGAGTTTGGGGAGGGATTGGTTCTGGTCCAATTGAGTCTTCATCTAAAAAAAATTCATCATCATTACCAATTGAGTTAACTGCAATGCAATTTGCTTTTATCTTTCATTATCCAAAAGGAGATATTATTTCGGGCGAACTTCATGTTCCTGTTGGAAGAGAAGTTAGTTTAAAAATGGAATCTAAAGATGTAATACATGCTTTTTGGGTGCCTCAATTCAGACTTAAACAAGATGTCATTCCTGGCCAACCAACTATTTTAAATTTCACTCCTACAAAAGCGGGTAATTTCCCAATTGTTTGCGCAGAATTATGTGGTCCTTATCATGGTGGGATGAGATCAAACGTAATAGTTGATGAACAAGAAGACTTTGATACTTGGTTAAAAGAAAACTCTAAAGAATCAATATAAGTTCATGACTATTTCACTCAAACCAAACAACTCTTCTCCAGAAAAACTTCAACCAACTGGATGGCTCAAATATCTGAGTTTTAGTCTTGATCACAAAGTCATAGGACTTCAATATTTAGTTTGTGGTTTCTTGTTTTATTTAATTGGAGGATCTTTAGCTGGAGCAATAAGAGTAGAACTCATCAGTCCCCTCTCAGATTTTATGCCTAGAGAGGTTTACAACCAGGTTTTAACTCTCCACGGCACAATCATGATTTTCTTATGGATCGTGCCTGTAGTAAATGGTGCCTTTGGCAACTATTTAATACCCTTTTATGTTGGGGCTAGGGACATGGCTTTTCCAAGGCTGAATGCAGTTGCTTTTTGGCTAATACCTCCCTCTGGCTTAATGTTGATAACAAGTTATTTCATAAACGGAGCCGCACAATCAGGGTGGACAGCTTACCCACCTTTAAGCATTACGACTCCAGCCGCTGGTCAAATCATTTGGATATTAAGTGTCTTACTTTTGGGTGGGAGCTCAATTTTTGGTGGCATTAATTTCATCGCCACGATCCTCAAGCTAAGGAGACCTGGTCTTAAATTAATGCAACTACCTATGTATTGCTGGGCAATGCTTGGCACGAGTATTCTTGTGGTTCTATCAACTCCTGTTCTCGCTGGTACTCTAATACTCCTGAGCTTTGACATAGTTGCTCATACTGGTTTCTTCAACCCAAGTCTTGGTGGGAATGTAATCGTTTATCAACATCTTTTTTGGTTTTACTCGCACCCTGCTGTTTATATCATGGTCCTACCTGCCTTTGGTTTAGTCAGTGAAATACTTCCAATCCATAGTAGGAAACCACTTTTTGGCTACACAACAATGGTCTTCTCAATTATGGGAATAGTTGTGTTGGGTCTAGTTGTTTGGGCTCATCATATGTTTACAAGCGGTACTCCTCCTTGGATGCGCTTATTTTTTACAATCGCTACTGCATTTATAGCTGTTCCCACTGGTATAAAATTTTTTAATTGGGTTGCGACCTTATGGGGAGGAAAAATATCACTTAATGCTGCAATGTTATTTTCCTGCGGATTTATTATTAACTTTGTTTTAGGTGGAATAACGGGAGTTGCCCTAGCGCAAGTACCTTTTGATGTTCATGTACACGACACTTATTTTGTTGTTGCCCATTTTCATTACATAGTTTATGGCGGTTCTGTCTTTGTTATCTTCTCCTCGATTTATCACTGGTTCCCAAAATTTACTGGAAAAATGCTCAATGAAAATCTTGGAAGATTCCACTTTATAATTACTTTTATAGGCTTTAATCTTTGTTTTGCTCCTCAGCATTGGCTAGGTTTAAACGGAATGCCTCGACGAGTTGCCGAATACGATCCACAATTTCAGTTGATCAATCAAATTAGTAGTGTAGGTGCGTTATTAATGGCTTTAAGTACTTTACCTTTCTTATGGAATATTCTTCAAAGCATCCTCTTCGGGGAAGAAGCTGGTGATAACCCTTGGAATGCACTAACTCCTGAGTGGTTAACAAGTTCTCCTCCTCCTGTTGAAAATTGGGACGGAGAAGCCCCACTCGTTCTTGAACCTTATGGTTATGGGAAAAAAGATTCAAATGAGACTCAGGAGGCAATCAGATGACATCAATAGTTCCAAAAGAGCAATCCTCAGGAAGCAAGAATGAGCTCTCAACTGAAGAACATGAAGATTTTCGTTTGTTTGGCTTAATAGCTTTTTTAATCGCAGACGGGATGACCTTTGCAGGTTTTTTCGCGGCATATCTCACTTTCAAAGCAGTCAATCCTATTGGTCCTGATGCTATCTATGAATTAGAACTACCTTTACCAACTTTAAATACAATCTTGCTCTTGGTTAGTAGCTTTACTTTTCATCGGGCTGGGAAATTCCTAGAAAAAAACGAATCAAAACAATGCCAAAAATGGCTCCTCATAACAGGTGTATTGGGAGTGGCCTTTTTAATCAGCCAAATGTTTGAGTATTTTACTTTGCCTTTTGGATTAACTGACAACCTTTTTGCGAGTACTTTTTATGCATTAACTGGCTTTCATGGGCTTCACGTAACACTTGGATCGATAATGATAATGATTATTTGGTGGCAAACACGTGTCCCATCTGGCCGAGTGAATAATCAAAACAAGTTTCCATTTGAGGCAGTAGAGCTCTATTGGCACTTCGTAGATGGGATTTGGGTCGTTTTATTTATCATCCTTTACCTGCTTTGAGAGGTAAATATTGATACTAAGCAAGAAATTTTCAATTAATTTGTTGCCACAATTCCACTTATTGGTCAGAATTCATTTAATTAAAACAGTCAGAAATGCTTGTTGGAAAAGAACTCCTAGACAAATCAAGATCTTTGAGCAACCGTCCAGAAGACGAAATAGCTAAAGGTTGTGGTTATGTTGGGCCAAGCGGAAGAGTTTTACGTAAAAGCTTCTATCGTGCTCTAGTTGAGGCAAAGGGTTATAAACTTCGTTCAAATGGTCCAGGAAGAGCAGGAAATAGATCTTCAAGAGGAAGGCAAGCGGAATTCCGTACAAAAGTTCATGGCAATGGCAATCTTCTTATTGGACATGCCTATACAAAAAAATTAGGGCTTGAACCTGGTCAGGAATTTCGTATTGATGTACGAAAAGAATCAGGAGCGATAAGTTTGTTACCACTCAAGAAATAATAAATTTCTCAAATTAAATGATATAAATCAAACATACAATTACTATTACCACCCTTGCTCACTAAGCCACTGAGAATTAATTACTGGGCTTTTTTTTGAAATGGAATCATTATTATTTACTTTTAGAAGTTTTTCTGCGTACTTAGCCATCAAGTCAACTTCCAAATTAATCTTTTCTCCAATTGTCAAAAACTTCAAGCATGTATTTGACCAGGTGTGAGGTATTACGGCTACTGAAAATTCACATCCATCAACATAAATCTCAGCAATAGTAAGACTTATTCCATTTAGGCTAATACTCGCCTTATCGCACATATATCTGCAAAAGTTTAAATCCTCCCAAGATACTCTTAAATTCCAAGAATTTTTCAGATTTTCGATTGAAACAACTTTACCCAACCCATCTATGTGTCCACTCACAATATGTCCACCTAATCGGTCAGAAAGACGTAATGCTGGCTCAAGATTTACATAACCATTTTTCTGAGCTTTTTCCGCAAGATTTGTTCTCTTAAGAGTCTCTTCACTTATATTTGAGATAAAGGAATCATTCATTAATTCAGAAACTGTTAGACATACTCCATCAACAGAAACGCTATCTCCAAGTTTTAACGGAGAAAAAGGCTTACATCCATCAACTATTACCCCAAAATTATTTTTCTTAATCGTGCCAATAGCCTGAATTAAACCAGTAAACATTATTGAGCCTACAACTTTTAGAATGCTAGTTATGGTATCTGAAAATGTCTCTGAAAAGGTTTTTTGAATTTCAAAGATAGTTAGGTTATGAATTATTCCAATTTAAAGCCAAATCTTTTTTTTCTTGAAAACTTAGAATTGGCAATGACCAACATTTATCCCAAACACTTTCTTCGGGAAGAAAGATAGATTGATATCTTTTGGGGATATTTATATTTTTTCGCCTTAAGTCTAAGAAATTTGTTGGGGGCAAAAATCCTTTACTTATTACACGTCTCAAATTAGTAGCGCCCCATAACGAATCAAACCAATCAGTAGGAAAAGATTGTGGAGACAGGGAAGGAGAAGCAAGTACTGTCCAATTCAGTGGGCTGCCCTCCTGAGGTAAAAGAACAGACAAACGAGGGTCTTTGACAAGGCTATCAACACAGCTAGATAAAGGTAAAACTGCTGCATTAGCTCTACCTGAAACAACCCAATTTAAAGCATTCATATCATCAAAGGACTGGGCTTGACTCTTGATTTTTGAGAAATCATTAACTAAATCTATTTTTTGTGCTATAGAAATCAGAAGATAAGGACTTTTAGGAAAAACTATTTGATTTGTAAGTGAACTCGAAAAAACAACTTCCCAAGAATTCTTGTTGTTTAGAGCTAGAGAATCTTCATTTCTAAAAAGTATCACCCAAGGACTAACAGCTAAAGGAAAAAGCTTTTTTTTATAATCCTTTCCTAATCCATCGAGAAAAAAATTAGTCTGATTGCTGAAATTATTTCTAATGTCATCTGCTTTGATTTCTTTAAGTGAATTAATAGGTAAACCAGAAATCCAACCATCATTTAAGACTAATAAATCTGTTTTTTCTTTAAGTAAAGAGTTATAGGAAAATTTCTTGAACTCAATATCCTTTATAGGGAAAAATTCCCAATCAGTTGACAAACTAGTAACAAATTCACTTGGGAAGCTATTGGTAATTCCCCTCAAAGCTAATTTTTTCTGAGACGTTGAGCACCCAGATAATAGAAACAAAGAGGAAAGCAATCCATATTTGATGAATTCTCTCCTTCCGAGCGTATTCATATTCATATTACTTATATCCCTTGACAGGTTTTTTCATTATTAAAATTAAATAGATTACTAACCTCAACATCACATCTTTGAATCATTTCTTTCTGACTTAATCCGTTAATTTGAGCGAGCAACGATAATGCACCAGCCCCAACACCCTCTTTGACGTAACCAATCTCATAATCTCGCAAAACCTTTTGCTTACTTTGACTAAATCTATAACCACTAGCGAGACCTAAGATATTTATTTTGAAATGATTAGCGACATGATTCATTAAATGAATAAAAGAATTTCTTTTTTCCGCGGAAGAAAGTGATTCATCAACTAACCATGATGTGGTCCCTATTAAAATTTTAGAAACGAATTCAGAGCGTGACTCAGGTTCAATTTCATTTAATGCCAAAGCCAATACTGCCAACATTTGACAACCTCCTCCGAGTAAAATCTCTTGGTCGGATTCTCTAGCGCCAATTAAAAGACCAACTGCAATTGGTTGAAATGGATCACCAACAGCAGCCATTAGCTCAGCAGAAGATGGATTCTTCTTTAATTTCGCTGCCTCAAGTCCTTCTTTAACTAATTTTATTTTTAATTCTGAAGGTGGATTTCTATGACTTCCGCTTATAAGACCATTAACATTTATTCCCA
>QCND01000032.1 GCA_003213355.1 Prochlorococcus sp. AG-424-E20 | reverse complement strand
ACTTTTCTAGGAACAAGTTCAGGGGTTCCAACTCTTAATAGGAACGTATCAGCGATGGTACTAAAGCCTCCACAAAGGTCAGAATTGTGGTTGTTCGATTGTGGCGAAGGTACACAGCATCAGTTCATCAGAAGCAATCTTAAGTTATCTCAAATCAAAAAAATATTTATTACCCATATGCATGGGGATCATATTTATGGTCTGCCAGGACTTCTAGCAAGTATTGGATTAGCAGGCAGCAGCTCTGGAATTGAGTTGTACGGGCCAGCTCCGCTTAAGAACTTTATTGATTCTTGTCTGTACAACAGCTCGAGCCGATTGGCTTACTCACTCAAATTCCATAGGGTGGAAAATTTTGCTAATACTAAAGAAATTTTGTTTGAAGATTCAGAGTTAGAAGTCAAAACTGCTCCACTCAAGCATCGAATCCCATCTTTTGCTTACAGAGTGAATCAAAAAACTAGGCCAGGTAGATTCGATGTAGAGAAAGCAAAAGCAAAAGGAATACCTCCGGGTCCTGTTTATGCAGACCTTCAGAGAGGGGAGGAAGTGAGGTTAGAAGATGGTCGCATTTTTTCTGGGAAAGAATTCTGCGGTCCGCCTAGACCCGGGGTAAGCATGGTTTATTGCACAGATACTGTCTATACAGAATCAGCAATTGAGATTTCTAGAAAAGCGGATCTACTAATCCATGAATCAACATATTCTTATAAAGAAACTGAAATGGCATATGAACGCGGACATTCAACTGCAACAATGGCCGCTCAGATTGCTGCAAAGGCGAATGTTGATCAACTAATTCTTACTCATTTGAGTCCGAGGTATACCCCTGGGAATCAAACATGTCCTAATGATTTGCTTAATGAAGCAAAAGCAATTTTTCCAAATACCCAGTTAGCAAGGGACTTTCTGCAAATTGATATAAATAAAAGCTGAAACTGCAACAGTTCGTGATCCCTTTGCCTATGAAATGCCTCTACATGAAACAATAGTCGAGTTTGGTGCTTCTTTAATCGCTGGCGTTATTGATGAATTCTTTTATTTCTTCCCTTAAAAGGTCCTTTTCAAGACTCTTTGTCTTGATACCTGTGCTTGTAAGTCTCATTCTTAGTCCTCTTTCTGTAAGTGCCCTGTATCCAAGCGATCCTTCTTCAGTGGATAGCTTAGATACAAGCTTGGCTGGTAAGGACTTACAAAATACAGAGTATGTGAAATACGACTTATCAGGAAAAGATCTTGGTGGGGCAAATTTCACTGGGGCTTATTTCAGTGTCTCAACTTTGAAGAACTCTGATCTAACAGGCGCAAACATGACCAATGTTATTGCTTATGCAACGAGGTTTGATAATGCGAACCTCACGAACGTAAAGCTTACTGGTGCAGAGTTACTCAAGAGTGTTTTTGATGGTGCAACCATTGAAGGTGCTGACTTTACTGATGCTGTTTTAGATAGAAGTCAACAGAAAAACCTTTGCAAAGTAGCTACTGGTAGCACAGCCGAAAGTCTTGGTTGTAGTACTACAGCTGCTGGATACGTGCCTGCAACCAAAGGTCAAGGTTTCAACCCAGGTACTTAAATTTATCCAACATTTAACAACCAATAAAAAGGGGGCCAATGGCCCCTTTTTTATTGGTTGAAAACTAACTTTTTCACTTTACTTTGTCACTAAAAAGAAAGCAGCTGCAGCTCCTCCAACCGCAAACATCGGCAACCCAACTAGTAAGTGTGAGGTACCAAAACCAACGCCTTTTTGGCGCAATATAAAATAGCCAACCCCAGCAGCTCCAGCAGCCAAAGGAATAGCAGCAGTAGCGGCAGAAGCAACAGCGTGATAGTCGAAGTTCATCCCTGTGTTGAAATTTAATTACTTATAATTATCCTTCAAATTTGAAAAATGGTATGAACTTATGCCTGAAATGCTTCATATCTTCATCACTTTAAATCCAAAAAAACCAATTTTTTAAATTCATGCTGCTTGAGGCGCAATATTTGAACTATCTCTAGAACGTCGATGTTTGCTATACCACCATTCCTGAATATTCGTATCTAAACGACTAGCAAACAACGTCAAAATTGTTTTTGTTGGTTTCACTCCTGGTTGGATAATCTCAACAGAATATGATGGGCATTTTTGTGCAGCAATATCAGCAACCAATCTTTTACCAATTCTTCTCCAACTAGGCTCCTTACTTCGCCATGAGAGCCTGCAACAAGGCCAAGGTAATTCTTCTCGGTCATAGAGACGACAACATGGGCCTAAAACTCTAAAACTAAATTGGCCTCCAATACTTGAATGAATAGAACCATGATCTAAAAGATCTTGAACTTTATCGGTTGGCAAAACTTCTGAAATCAATTAATCCTTAAATAATTTTATTTGCGCCCAAGAGCACATAAACAAGAGGTTGGCGAGAAAGGAGATCTTTTGCAAGCAAAACGATAAAAATCTAGCAAAAAAATTAATATCAATACATTTCCTCTTCTGCATGGGTTCTAATTGTGCAATCTGAAGTCGGGTATGCAATGCAAATCAAAACATAGCCTTTTTTTATTTGATCATCATCCAAAAAACTTTGATCATGTTGGTCAACCTCCCCTTTTTCTAATTTAGCCACACAAGTTGAACAAGCTCCAGATCTACAGGAGTATGGAAGCTCAATATTTTGCTCACACGCGGCATCAAGGATATATTTGTCATCTGGAATATCAATAATTTCTTTCAAACCACTTAATTCATTAATAAAAGTGATCTTAAAAGATGTCATGAAGGTTTGTTAAATCTGAAAATCTAGAATTTATTTAATCAAGACAAATTAAGAGTCAAAACCATTAAGGCCCATTGGTCCTTTGTCTTTATTTCCAGAACTTGCCAACCAAGCTGCAAAAAAAATTCTTGAAGTTCTTTGATTTGCTTAACTAATAAACCAGATAAAATCACTTTACCTTTATGTCCAATGATTTTTTCAAAACTTGGCCCTAATAATTTTATGACAGGAGCAAGAATATTGCATAGGAGCAAATCAATTTTTTCTTTCGGCATATTCGCCTCAATTTCCTCAATAGAACCAAGAAAAACATTTAAGAGGGTTCCAGAAACATCATTTAAGGCAGAATTAATTTTGGTGGCAGATATTGCTAAAGAATCAGTATCAACAGAAAACGTACTCTTGGCTCCTAATTTCAATGCAGTTAAGGAAAGTATTCCGCTTCCACAACCTAAATCAGCAATTGTTTGACCTAAAGGAGGTTCATTATCCAAGGCTTCAAGGCATAGCCGAGTGGAAGGATGGCTACCAGTGCCAAAAGCACTCCCTGGATCTAAACGTATAATTTTTCGCTCTAAAAATTCTTCAGGAACGTCTAACCATGCCGGCAAAATTAAAATTGACTTTCCTACGGGATCAGGTTTCCAGTTTTTTTTCCAAATTAAGCTCCAATCTTCATCTTTTACTTGAATCCATTTGCATTCAGGCAAAGTCAAGTCAAAAGGTTTTGTCAACGAAATTAATGATTGGACTAATATCTCCTGATCTCTAACTGACCATTCATTCAAAGGAAGCCATATAAATAGTGTTTTACTGAAATTGTTATTTGGATCATGCTCAAAAGAGAATCTATGAATATCAAGCTTGCTTAACAGCCAATAAAAAGAATCTTCTAGCTCAAATGAAAATTCCTGCTCCAATCTCAACCAAGAAAGCTGGGGGTTTCGCAAATTTATAGTTTTTTCAACCAAGAAATTAGAGAGTCACCGAATGAGCTTCATTAATTCCTTGCATTGAAAGAATTGAGCCCAACAACTCAGAAGGGATAGGGTCATCGACACTTAAAACCATAACTGCCTCACCTCTTACAATCCTTCTTCCTACTTGCATTGATGCAATATTCACATTGTATTTTCCAAGAAGTGAACCTATCTGACCAATGATACCCGGCATATCCCTATGCCTAGTAAAAAGCATATGTCTACTTGGTACAAAATTTATCGGGTACTCATCAATACTTGTAATACCAAGATCGCCATCACCAAAAACAGTTCCAGAAACACTGTGACCGCCTTTATCACTAAAACTATCCAACTGCAAAGAGCCTCGAGCAAACTCTGGGCTCAACTCATCCTTAATTTCCACGACATCAATACCACGTCCTTTGGCTTCCAATGAAGCGTTTACATAATTTATTTTATCGCCCAATGCACTGGTAAGTAATCCCTTTAAGGTTGCAATAACTAGAGGTTGAGATGGATGTTGAGCGAATTCCCCTTGCAAACGTACTTCTAATTTTTGGATCTGTCCCCCTGAAATTTGACTAACTAATAATCCTAATGTCTCCGCAAGTTTTAAATGTGGTTTAAGACTATCCATTATCTCTGCGCTAAGACCAGGAATATTTACAGCGCTGCGAGCTGGCAAGCCTAAAAGGACATCTCTAATTTGTTCTGCAACATCAATTGCTACATTTTGTTGTGCCTCAACAGTTGAAGCGCCTAGATGAGGAGTAAGAACCAAGCCTTTTTTTACAGCTCGTAAAGGAGAGTTTTCAGCCAGAGGTTCGTTTGCATATACATCGATTGCAGCACCTTGAATAACATTTTCTGTTAAGGCATTAGCTAAATCATTTTCATTAATAATGCCACCCCTTGCACAGTTCACCAATCTGGCAGTTGGTTTCATTTTTCTTAGAAGATCAATATCAACTAAATTCTCTGTTTCAGTTGTCCTTGGAAGATGAAGAGTTACATAATCAGATTCTTTAAACAACTCCTCAATATCGCTTAATCGAACCTGCATTTGCTGTGCTCTTTCATTAGAAACAAAAGGATCAAATCCAATGATCTCCATACCCATTGCATTTGCAACCTTTGCGACATGAGATCCAATCTTGCCAAGTCCAACGACTCCCAAGGTTTTCTTATAAAGCTCATTTCCTACATATTTCTTTCGATCCCAACCTCCAGAAAACATACTTGCGTGTGCTTGGGGAATATTTCTAGATAATGCAAGCATCATTGCCAAAGCATGCTCAGCGGCAGCAATCGTGTTCCCACCTGGAGAATTAACGACTAATACACCCTTTCTAGTAGCTATTGGCACATCAACATTATCGACTCCAACTCCAGCTCTACCAATGATTCTTAATTTCTTAGCCTCAGATATAACATCTGATGTGACTTGGGTTCCTGAACGGATCATTAATCCGTCATAATCACCAATAATATTCTTCAACTGATCTGGTGAAAGACCTACTTTTTGGTCAACCTGGGCAACCTGAGTAAGAATATCTATACCTGCTTGATCAATGGGATCAGAAACCAGAACTTTCGTCATTAAGGGCGATAAACGTGCCGATCTGAACTTTAGTGATCTATTTGCCGCTGACCAGAATTATGTTGAGCAGGATTGAATATCCAAACATTTCCAGGAGTTAATTTGTGTCCACATTTGTAATCACCTTAAAAGAAAAGAAACCAGCAAAAGAGTTATTACTCAAATTAAGAGAAGCTCAAACACCTATCCTTAACTGCGATCTTGTAGAGCCATTGGATAATAGAGCTGACAATGAAGACTCAAATCTAGACACATCTGAAGAAGTATTTGCCAATCAATCAAATTTTAATAATATCAAGCTTTTGAATCCAGCTCTTGCTCGAAAGGATCGCCAAAAAACTCTAGCTACATGGTTAATACCCTTTGGTTTTATTGCAGGCCTAAGCTTTTCTCAAATGACCGACCTTAAGACGTTTGAAAATATGGGGTTCCCAAACCCATTTGAGAAGCTTTTAGGTGGCATAGTTGGAATGATTTCAGGAGCGCTGGGAAGTTTTTTTTCAGCTGGAGGCACTAGTCAAGAAACTGTTGATGATTTGAGAGCTATTCGAAAAAAAAGTGAAGAGGGTTGTTGGCTATTAATTCTAGAATTACCAATGGAAATAGAGCTACCTTGGGGAATTTTAAAAGAAACAGACAGCATAGAAGTAATAGCCATAGGAAAATAATATTAATTAATTCAATAATATTTATAAAAAAAATGACTTTAAATCTTAAAATTTTTGATCCAAGATTGAATATTAAATTTCTCCAAAAACGTAGAAAAACACTAAAATTGTCTAGACTATTTATCAATAAAACTAGGAAATCCTATCTCTTTTAATGCGTCTTCCAAAAGAAAAGATCCTATTTAAAAGTCCTTTCCATAAAGAGTTAGAAGCTTTGCTTCACTTTGCAGAAAAGGCTCTAAGCGAGAGAGTAGAAATATGGTCCCCTTTTGTATCAGCAGAACTAATAGAGGAAGTTAAAGATAGATTTAATAATTTGAATGACATAAGTCTTCTTTTCGAGGGAGGATTCCCAAGAGCAGAGCGTAAAAGAATATGTTTCCGAAGATCTGAAGAAGAGATGCACTCTCCCACTATCGAAATTCCTATCAAAGGTATTTATATAAAAGGCAATTTCCTGTTTGATAGAGCTAAACAAAGTGACTTTAGAGATGTCTTACATGAACTTCATGAACAAGCAGACGATATTGGAGACATTTGGTTAATAAGAGATAGAGGAGCTCAAGCTATCTGCTCAAAAAAATGTGCTGATTCAATAAATCAAAAGATTGGAAAACTAAGAGAAGTTGAGATATCAATCCACGCATTAGATTTAAACGAGATGGAGATCCCTTTGAATAGGCCAGAGAAAGTAATCCATACTGTTGAGGCATCTACCAGGATTGACGCGATAGTCTCTGCAGGTTTTGGACTATCAAGATCAAAAACAACTAAACAAATCAAGGAAGGGTGCTTGCGACTTAACTGGGCTTTGAATGATCAGCCCAGTAAATCGGTAAATATTGGAGACCTTATCCATTTAGAGAAAAAAGGTTCACTTAAAATTTTAAATATTGATAAAACAAAAAAAGAGCGCTGGAGAATCAAATTACTAAGGCAGTGAGGATAAGGTCCTATTGCCTGCTAACTTCATTAGGGAATTGTCACTTCAATTCTAAGATGGTTCGCAAGGGCGATTAGCTCAGAGGTAGAGCACTACCTTGACACGGTAGGGGTCACTGGTTCGATTCCAGTATCGCCCATTCACCAAAAACTGATGGAGCCAGACATTTGAATGATGACAATAATAATGAAAGCTTTTAAACTCTTTACTTATCAAACATTTGATGAAGTTTAATCCA
This sequence comes from Prochlorococcus sp. AG-424-E20, assembly GCA_003213355.1. Classification (GTDB taxonomy): domain Bacteria; phylum Cyanobacteriota; class Cyanobacteriia; order PCC-6307; family Cyanobiaceae; genus Prochlorococcus_B. The sequence continues at coordinate 8,281 of QCND01000032.1, read as the reverse complement.
TTTGATTTCACTCTCGCTCTGATCGACAAAACTATTTAGAGAATACTCAACATTCGTTGGCTCTAGAATTTCTTTTTCTTGTAAAATTTTGATACCTTCAATTTTTGCAGCCATTAAAAAGAAGCAAATGCCATTGCATCAAAACAACTTTTAGAGAATAAAGCTAGAGGTATTAACCTTTTTTTAACCTTGTTAAAATTAATTTTTAAAATTTTAACTTTATTTCTTAAAATGGAAGATATTCAAGCATCAATGAATAAAATATCTTTATGTAAAAATCAAAACAATACTAATATAAAAATATTTTATATTAGAGAGCAATCAAAATAGCATGCAATCAAATTCACTCTAAGGTAACAGCCACCTAAAAACGATAAAAGCTATTAACATTAACACCTAAATTAAATTGTCAAAACAAAAACAATCAAATCAAATACATATTGTACTTGGACTAGGCTGCTCAGGCATAAGTGCAGCAAGACTACTTAAATCAGAAGGAAAAAATGTTTTAGTTTTAGAGAATAATTCAAATGAAAATCTATTAAATAGATCTAATAAATTAAAATCAGAAGGAATCGACGTTATTTTACTTGACGAACCACTTCATATTAATAATTTCACTCCTTGGATAGAAGATCTTTGTTCTATTACTGTAAGTCCAGGGATAGATTGGGAACATATAGCTCTACAAGAATTAAGATGTAAGAATATCAATGTTCAGGGAGAAGTAGGATTAGCTTGGGAAAGATTAACTCATATCCCATCTATTGGTATAACTGGAACCAATGGAAAAACTACCGTCACTAATATGCTTAATCATATTCTTAAATTAAATAATTTAAATACTGATATGGGAGGAAATGTTGGGAAAGCATTATCCAAAATTGCTTTAGAAAACATGAAGAATAATGACCAAGATTTAAACTGGCTCGTGATTGAATTAAGTAGTTATCAAATTGAAGGTTCACCAAAAGTTGCACCAACAATAGGTATATGGACAACATTTACACCTGATCATTTAGAAAGACATCATGATATGGAAAGTTATTTCAATATAAAGCGTAGGTTACTAGAGAAATCATCCATTCGAATTTATAATTCTGATGATCAATATTTATCAAGTAAAAGGAAAGAATTACCTAAAGGTATATGGGTTGGAACAAATCAACAATCCTTCTACTCTCATTATCAGAAATTCTGGATCGATCAAAAAGGTTATATATTTGAAGACAAAAAACAACTCTTTCACAGTTCTATACTTAAAATACCAGGTAAACATAATTTACAAAACATCTTACTTGTAATAGCTGCGGCTAGAGAAATAGGCCTTGATCATTCATCGATAGCTACATCTATAAAATCATTTAAATCAATCCCCCATAGATTGGAGTATTTAGGAAAGGTAAATAATTTAAGCTTTTATAACGACAGCAAAGCAACTAATTTTGATTCTTCAATAACTGGTTTAAAATCTGTCCCTCATCCAATAATTTTACTAGCTGGTGGAATACAAAAGAAAGGAGATTATCTGCCATGGATGAAACAAATAAAGCAATCTACTAATGGGATAGTTTTATTTGGATTTAGTGCAAATAATTTGAAGGAAGAATTATTAACGTCTTCTTATATGGGAGAAATAATTGTCACACAAAATCTAGAAGAAGCGACAATAGCATCTATTGATATGGCAAGGAAAACAAATTCAAAAAGCATACTATTATCTCCAGCTTGTGCAAGTTTTGATCAATATAAAAACTACGAAGAAAGAGGGAGTCATTTCAAAAATCTAGTTAAAAAGTATACAGCTATCAAATGATCTGATTTATCAAAACGGTTTGGACTTGGTCGGAGATCCACCCTTAGCACACATTCTAAACGTGATAGCTTAAGAGTAGATTCGCGAAAAAGTTGAACAACGACCATTTTTCCAAAAATAGTATTAGTCACAAGGAATTAAATGCTTTTTTGTTAAAAGCTAAGAAAGATACATCCTTGGATAATTCTCCTGAAATTAATAAAAGCAAGGAAGAGCAAGATTTCAATGATTTAATAAAAGATTGGACCATGACAAGTCAAAAGTTACTGCTTGCTATGAATAGTAAAGAGAAAATTTTCACTGAGAATAAAGATCCTAAATCACTTATGGCCTTTGGGGCGATGGGTGCACATATAAATATGGCTTTACAAGCGCTTAAAGCGACTGGATCTAATCAATAGAAATAAAACATTAGTATTTTTTTTATTACATAAGAAATTTAAAACCCAAAATGGACTTTTTAAAAAATTACAATGAGACAATAAATCCTCTCTCATAAGGGTTACACAATTTTTTATTTTGCCCGAGCAAAACCAAAATCCACTTGTTCTTGTTCCAGAGTCAACTGCTAAGTTGATGAAATCGATGTCAAGCGAACCCAAAGGGTCGATTGATGATTTGATTTATTGTCACCTATATGGCGTTGTTGGTGATTGGTATCTTTCGCAGATATCAGTAGATAGAAAAACAGCTTTTGGATTTCAAATCATAAATTCTGAACCTGCATGGGAAATGGATAATTGGATAACTAATTCAAGTAAATGGGGAGAAATCCCGATCAAACGACTACAAGATCTTGTCAATGAGAAATTTCTAATAGAGAAAGATATTCGGTTTTTAATTACAAGAGATTTATCTTGGGAACCTGTCAAGTTTTCAGCGATTAATATTGATCAAAATACTCTTTTCTATCCAGGAACAACCGATAGAAGTTTATCTTGAATATGGAAAAACTGAATCTAACCTATCTAAATAATTTTTATTAAGATGAACGAAATAGATCCCAAAAATGATCCTCTTTATATATTAACAAAAGCTATTGAGCAAGGTGATCCTGATGTTTCCAAAAAAGTAAAGGAGCGCCTTGATAAATCAGATGACCCTTCAGAGATGAGATATTTAGAGGGATTACTTATACTATTAGGTGAGAAGCCTGGAGAACTAGAAGATCCCCCCGACGTAGAAGATGATCCAGATGAATATTGGCAAGAAAATGATTACTTTGAGGTCTAAATTAAAGTAATAGCAACTCCAATAAAAGATAAAAAAGAATAAAAAATTGTTAATTTATTTATTTCATCTCCCTCTCTCTTTGAGAAAAAAAGTGCAAATACAGGTGAAAGACTTAGCAAAGTCCATCCAATCCCAATAGGTAAAAATTTGAAAACTATCTGTTGAAATAATATTCCTAAATTAGTGCCAAGTAAGGTTGATAAAATTAAACTTGAATGATTTTTTTTAGTTAGTGCTCTATTACCAAGAATATCAAAAAAATCTTTTTTAAAAATTAAAAATAAAAATATTGATGCTGATAAAAGTCTGATTTCTGTTGTTTGTAAAGGGGTTAATGTAGAGCTAATTAAAATAACCCTTGACAATAAAGCTGCCAAAACAGCAAACAGGACCGATCCAAATGCGCAGAGAATACCAAGAATATTTTTTTCTCTAGGCTCTTCTTTTTGAAATGTATTTTGGCGCACAATCATTAATAAAGAAAAAGAAACAATCAAAGATCCAACCCATACTTTTTGAGGATATACCTCATCGATACTCCATGTTCCTAAAGTAGTTGCAATTATTGGCGTTAAAGCTTCGAATGAAAGAGTTTTTCTAGTTCCTATTATTTTCAAAGCATTTATATATAAAGTATCACCGATAGAAATACCGACTATTCCACTTATTATCAAAACAAGGATAGAACTCATATTAGACAACCAACTTATAGTGAATACCACCGGTAAGAAGAAGATTGAGGCAAGAACATTTTTATAAATATTTATTTGCCTTGGCAATAAATTCTCAGATTCCTTACGCCAAATAGAACATGAAAAGGTCCAAAATAATACCGCTGAAATTGCTGCAAAAAAACCAATCATATTTAAAACTTTCTGACAAACAAATTTAAAAAGTATCTATATATTCATCAAAAGTCTAGAAAGGAGATATAACTCAAACAAATTTATTTTCTAGGAAACTAATTACTTTTTTTGCATTCTGGCTTGTTTTTTTTACTATTCAAATTAAGTTTGTCATCACTCCAGACTTCTAATACATCTGGGAAGTGCTTCTCCATACATAAATCACAAATTCCATGACTAAAACGAATATCTGCGATTTTCGATAGGTATTTTTCTAGATGCTGCCACTCACCATCCGAATCCCTTACCTCTTTGCAATATGAACATGTCGTTAAAATACCTTCCGTATTATGCATATGTGTAAGAGCATCAAGAAGACGAATAGATCTTTTACGAAGTTCCAACAAGGTTACAACCTGCCTAGATAATGCCTCCATAATTTGATGCTGTTGGTCAGACAAATGTCCTGGCTTTCTATCAATCACACAGAGAGTTCCTATTCGCTGATCATTTGGGGTTTGCAATGGAAAACCAGCATATAAACGAATTTTTGGTTCCTCAACCACCAAAGGGTTTGACTTGAATCGCTCGTCTAACAGAGCATCCTCCACAATCAATGGTTCTGAACTAGCAATTGCATGAGCACAAAAAGAAACGTCCCTTGATGTTTCTTTCGTCTCAAATCCACACATTGATTTAAACCATTGCGTATCTGTATCAACCAAGCTCATCAAAGAAATAGGAGTTCCACAAGTTAAAGAAGCAATTTTCGTTATGTCGTCATAGCATTGCTCAGGCTGAGTACCTAAAATCCTGTACTCAGCAAGAGCTCTTAAGCGCTCTTCCTCATTACGTATTTTTGGGGCGCCGAAACCCAAAACAATTCCTCTCAAATATGATTAAACAATAGATAAGGCTGGGTGATTAAATCGAATCTCGTCTTAATAATAAATAATTAAGTTTCTATAAGAAAAACTTCAACAATATTAGGCAATTTCTAATCAAAAAACAAACTTAACAGACAGCTAATGTTAGTCAAAATATATAATCTAGCTCTTTGTCCACAATTTTTGTTTTCTTCTTAAATAACTTGAGTAAATACTTTCAAATTTTTTCATTTCAAAAGGTCTTAGTAGACCTGATTTTAAAACTGCTATTAGTTATCAAAGTATCATCAGCAAGATCTAAACCTTTAACACTAGAAATCTGTCCTTTTAGACCTTCTAATTGCAGTTGATCAATCATCTGCTGAATAACCTGACTTTCTACTAATTTCTGATCAATCATTTCTGGGGTCATTTTCTCAAACAATTTACCTGCTTTAGAGGCAACAACATCTGATGCATTAGTAATTTTGAGAAGAATCATAATGAAATCGAAACCTAGATAAATTAAAATCAAGTAAACTATTTACTGATATCATATAAATCGATTAATCATCTAAATGTTAAAGGATTATGTAAATGTAATTCAACTAAGAATCATTATAAAAATTTGAATTAAAGCCAAGCATATAAAGGTCCAAATTAATATCATGCCTATTTTATTATGGAAAGAACCCTTCTTGTAAAATGATGGACCTAAATCCCAATTCCTAGTCATGAATAAAAATCAAAAAATCTATAAGATAAGATAGCAATAGAGTTGTTTTTTTATTGCTTAAAAACAACCATACAATTTAAAATCATATTTTTCAAAAAGCCAAAAGATTTCCACAAAAACAACATATATATACCATAATGATAAAACTCGAACCAATCTAAACATTACAAATTTCCATGAGAAATTAATGTTTTACACTAGTATTGATAAAATGAACTTTGAACAAACAAAAAATTTAATAGGTAGAATCCTAATTTCATCTATATTTATTTATGCAATTCCAGGTAAAATAATAAATTTCGAACGAACTGTTGAAGTTATATCAAATAAAAATATATCCCCAACATTGGCTCCTGTTTTATTATTTTCAGCTATCATTTGTTTGATTTTTGGTTCAATACTTTTCATCTCAGGATTCAAGCAAAGATTCGGTGCATATCTTCTGCTTATATTTATAGTTCCAACAACTTTTATTTTTCATTTTTATCCTTTTCAAATAAAAGCTGTATTAATGAATGCTGGGCTAATTGGAGGATTAATACTTGGGCTAAACAATGTAAACGTTAATTCACTAAAAGAATTATTTAATAACCAGAAAAATAAAAATAATTAAATTTTAATTCATTTATAAAATGTTTGTTTAGTGCCACTTCAACTTAATATCAATAGAGCATTCAAGATTAAGCTTAACAGGACAATCCTCAGCTATATTTTGAAGTATTTTATATTTTTGAGAATCCAAATCAGATGGCATAAAAATTTCTAATAATAGAGTCTTTATTTTCCTAGGCCCCTCTGAAGTCATTTTCTTATAAACATCAATTTTAATATTACCAAGTTTCCATCCTCTACGTTTTGCTTCTATCGCCATAATTGTTATTACGCAAGTCCCCAAAGAAGAGGCTAATAAATCAGTTGGAGCAAAATCTTTTCCTTCCCCATCATGGTCTTTAGGTGCATCAGTATGAATGACACTCCCTGAAAGAGAATGTTTTGCCTCAGTGTGCAATTCTCCAAGATAGCTGCAACTAATCTTGGTAGAATTTAAATGAATACTTTTCGAGTTTTTGATTTGAAGGCTCTAGTCTATGGTTTTATTTTAACGAATCTATACTCTTACCTAGTATTAAGTATAAGTAAGTTCATCTAGCATAGATAAACCAATAATGATAAATATCATTTTTAAAATATAAAATTTTCTTATACTCAAAACAAATGACTTTTATTTCATTTTTTCTAAGTTTACTTATTACTCTTAATCCTTCTTCAGATTTCAATTGCGATGGAGATAGATTAACTGCAGTCATCAGAAATAACTTAAATGGAGATTTTGCCATAACCGATAATCTTGAAAATATTGATAAAGGAGCTTTTATCGTTCTTCATTGGCGAGATATAAACCTCATGCTTCCAGTTTCTTTTAAAGTCGGTGATATATCTTTCACGGACAAGAAATGGTTATGGAGTTATCAAGATGAGAAAAATGGATTAAGAATGGATGAACCTAGATTCGCTCAACTTTTACCTAATGGAGAAATTCAAGAATTTTCTTGTCTAGCTATTTACAAGAAAGACATGATTTCATAAAGAAACCCTTAAGTAGGAAATAATTAAGACATGCTATGGCTAGGTATTAAGTAGTTGAAAAAACTTAAATGACTATCTCAAGATCTAGGAGATCTTTATTTGTAGATACGAAACAAAATTTTAACAAAAAACAAGTTTTTATTTTTGGATCAATATTTGCAAGTGGTTGCTTGAGTGGGGCATTTTTAATCGCACTTTATATTGAATATCTTCATAATCCAGCTTTTCACAGCTTTGTTCAAGCTAAAGGAATATTCCTTTGATTTTTGAGTTCATTGATATCATATATTCCTTGTAAAACTAAGTAAAGCTCTCAAAACAAGAATTTCTAAATTGATTTTAAAAACTTCAAACGTCTTGTTTGGGGTTATAAAGTCAAAGAATCCACAATCAAATTGAACCTAGTAAAACAACAATTGCCGAACTGAAATTAAAAGTTCAGCAATTATAAGTAACTTTATTACTGGTTACACAAAGCCAGGTATGATTTGACCTGTGTTTGCATATGCTCCAACCAAAGCAATACAACCAAATAATGCTGCATAGCCGTTAAGCCTTTCTGCGGTTACCTTTTCAGGATCAATGTTTCTTGTATTGTTCTTTTGAGTAGACATTACACAACTCCGGGAATTAGTTGGCCAGTTGTTAGATAGATACCTGTTAGAAGTACGAAAGTCATCATTGCTGGTCTTCCAATACTTCTTTCAAGAATTGTTTTGTTAGAAGGTTGCACAATTAAAAAAAGTTAGAAGATACCAGGGATTATTTGTCCTGTTGTTGCATATGCGCCAAAGGCTGCAACGAAGCCAAGCATTGCTGCCCAACCGTTAAACTTTTCTGCTTCAGGTGTCATCTCAAAGTGGAGGTAATCATGTGAAGTAATGTAACGGAGACGTGCCTGCGGTTGATGGTGGGCAACCGAACATACTAGTAAAAATGATCAAAAACATTAGAAAAATCTATATAAACAACGAAACTTTAATCACTACCTTTTCTTTGAAACACTTGTTAAATTCTTATAATTATTAAAATCAAGTGAAAAAAGAGTTTGTACGACCCCTCGATTGGACAAGAATCACTTACTACAGTTGATGTTGTAGGCGTTCTTGTCGGACATGTCCTTTTTGGCGTTGCCGCCACACTTTTAATTGATTGGAGTTGGATTCCCTTAAGTCCTCAACAAAGAGAGAGTGGTCGA
>QCND01000031.1 GCA_003213355.1 Prochlorococcus sp. AG-424-E20 | reverse complement strand
TGAATGCGTTTCGTGTTGAGGAGGATATGCCTATCGAGTCTGGTATGCTGACTCGCTCTTTGGAGGGCGCTCAGAAAAAAGTAGAGACATATTATTACGATATAAGGAAGCAAATATTTGAATATGATGAAGTAATGAATAATCAGAGAAAAGCTGTCTATTCAGAGCGAAGAAGAGTCTTAGATGGTAGAGAGTTGAAGCTTCAAGTTATTGGATATGGCCAAAGAACGATGGAAGAAATAGTTGAAGCATACGTTAATGAAGACTTGCCACCAGAGGAGTGGGACTTAACAAATTTAGTATCTAAAGTGAAAGAATTTATATATTTATTGGATGATCTTAAACCTAAAGATTTATTTGAGTTAAACAAAAATGAATTGAAAGATTTTTTGAAAGAGCAGCTTAGAAATGCCTACGATATTAAGGAAGCTCAAGTTGAACAAACTCATCCGGGAATAATGCGGCAAGCTGAGAGATTCTTTATTCTTCAGCAACTTGATACGCTTTGGAGAGAACATTTACAATCTATGGATTCACTGAGAGAATCTGTTGGCTTAAGAGGATACGGACAAAAGGACCCCTTAATTGAATATAAAAATGAAGGCTATGATATGTTTTTAGATATGATGATCAATATGAGAAGAAATGTAATTTATTCTATGTTTATGTTTCAACCAGCTCAAAAGACAGTAGAAGTATAACCTTAATTATTTTGACTCATATGATTAATGTTAATTCAAGCGAGTTGCAGAAATTATACATAGCATATTTTGGTAGACCGGGTGATCCATCAGGAATAAACTATTGGCTTTCACGTTCACAAGAATCAATCACTATTAGAGAAATATCTAATGAATTATCTAGACAAGATGAATATAAGAATTGTATCGCTCAAGATAAATTAATTGACTTTAAGATTAATAAGTTGTATCTAAATCTATTTAATAGAAAAGCTGATTTTGATGGTTTGAATTATTGGATAGAGATGTTTAATAGTAGAGGCTATCAAATTGCGGATATTTTATATAATTTAATTTATTCAAGTAAAAAGCCTTATTCAGTTGATTATGAGCAAGAAAAAAATGATATTCATATTCTCCAAAATAAAGTTTTTACTGCCCAATTATTTACAGAACAAATTAGTAAGAGTATTACGTTGGTAAATATATATAAGCCCGAATCTATTTCTCCCTGGATATCTGGGAATTCATTCAAGAAAGTGACTAATTTTTTCAATCATATAGCTCATGAGAAAATCTCGACAGATAAGATCAATGATTTTATTACTTCATTGACTGATGCATCAATAAATGTTTTGACTGAACCAGCTATAGAAATTAAAGATCTTTCGCTCGCAATACCTATTTATAATTCGGAATGCAGATCACTCACTAAAAAGTTTGCAAATAAAGTAATGAATATGACTGGCGGTGCTTTAGATCAATCAAAAAATAGAACTAATATTATCGCTTTAAATAATATTAGTTTGGCTATTATGAAAGGTGAGAGAGTGGGTTTGATTGGTCATAATGGCTCAGGCAAAAGTAGTTTTTTAAGGTTGATTTCAGGTATTTATTTGCCTACTACTGGCAATATAAACGTCTTAGTAGATGTTTATCCGATGCTTCAAAAGACTTTTCTTACTAGTTCAGAACTTTCTGGAATTGATGCTTGTAAAGCCCATTATTTACTGAAAAATCATTGCCTTTTAGGCTTTGAATCGTTCTTAAATGAAATAATTGAATTTTCAGGTCTTGGTTCATACATCTCTCTGCCGATCAAAACTTATAGTGAAGGAATGTCTGCAAGATTGGTTTTTTCAATTCTTACTTCAAGTCCTCATGATTGTTTAGCAATAGATGAAGGTTTTGGTACAGGCGATGCAGATTTTTGTGATAGAGCTGAAGAGAGAATGAAACAATTCATGGAATCTGCCGCAACATTGTTCTTGGCTAGTCATTCGGAAGAATTATTAAAACAGTTTTGTAATAGAGGCATTGTTTTTAGTCACGGATCAATTGCATATGATGGTCCTTTAGATGCTGCTTTGAATTATTATCACACCCATGATTATTATCGTAAAAATGTTATTGGATAATTTTAAATTTGCTTTTAAATCTAGGAAAGCATGGTGGTATACAGCCACCTCAAGGTCAAGAGCAAGATTTGCTAGAACTACTCTTGGAAGCTTTTGGTTGGGTTTCTCAAATTTATTATCAATTGGAACTTTAGGTATTGTTTATGGCACAGTTTTTTCAGTAGAAGATTTTAAATCATATTTTATATATTTAGGATTTGGCCTAGTTATTTGGAATACAATCAGTTCATCAATTTCTAATTCGCCAAATCTCTTTGCATATAATTCATCTAATATAAAGAATATGAATCTTAAGCCTATTTTTTATACTTTAGAGGAATGGTCTTTTCAAATACAAACTTTTATTCAGTCATTTATATTAGTATTTTTTGTATTTCTTTTCTTGAAATTTTCATTAATAAGTAATTTATTAGTTTATGCATGGATACCATTTTTGAATTTATTTATTTTCATATATTGGTTCCCTTTAATTATATGTTTGATAAGTGTTCGTTTTACAGATATTGCTCAATTTGTTCCTATAGCTCTACAGCTGGTTTTTTTAACTTCACCCATTTTATATAGGAAGGACAGTCTAGGTTCTTTAGAATGGATTACAAACTTCAATTTTATTTATCAAATTTTAGATCCTCTTAGGATTAGTATAGTTAATGGATCTATAAATTATCAGAATTCATTCGTACTTTTAATGATTAACTTTATAGGACTATTTTTTACTATTAGATTACTTGATTTCGAAAGTAAAAGATTACCTTTTTTACTGTGAAAACTAGATTGTTCTGTCGTAAAATTAACTGCCTTCTTCGTTTAAACTATCTCCAATAAACTCTATAATTTCTTTGTCTCTTAAGTTCTGTGATTCACCAATAATGATATCTTCTTTCTAAATTTCTTACTCTATCTCTACTAATACCTAAAACCCTTCCAATACCAGTAAGACTCATAGGATCATCACCATCTATACCGTATCTCATTCTTAAAACACGATTTTGTAATTCAGGTAATTGTTCTAGTAATGTTTCCAAATCACCCTTCATGCAATCACTTTCAATTTGCTCGGAAGGCATATCAATTTCATTAGACAATAAGTCTAATAAAATAGTATCTTCACCATCCCCAATCTTAGTTTCCAAGCTAACCGGCTGCCCAGCTCTACTCATTAAATCTTTAACATCATTTTCGGGCATCTCAACATACTCAGATAGTTCTTTCAAGGTTGGGGTTCTAGAAAGTTCTTGACTTAATTCACGTTGACCTTTTTTCAACTTGTTTAGCATTTCAGTTATGTGGATAGGCAGTCTTATGGATCGACTCTTTTCAGCAATTGCGCGTGTGATACCTTGTCGTATCCACCAGTAAGCATAGGTTGAAAACTTATATCCACGAGTGGGATCAAATTTTTCAACTCCCCGAACCAAACCGATAGTTCCTTCTTGAATTAAGTCAAGTAATTCCATATTTCTTTTTGTGTATTTCTTCGCAACACTTACTACCAAACGAAGATTGGCTGCAACCATTCTCTCTTTTGCTCTTCTACCACTCTTCAACTTCTTTTTTAATTGAATTGGCGAGATTCCAACCTTATCAGCGAAAAAGTTGATATCTGGCTTTTCCCCTAAATCACTCTCAAGTTCGGTCTCAAGATTTTCAAGGACCACGAGATCTTGGACTTGTCTTCCTAATGTAATTTCTTGCTCATGTGACAACAGAGGAACTCTTCCGATATCTCTTAAATATGACCGAACTAAGTCTATATCCGTTACGGACCTGGAAGAAGCAGCGGAAGATGAATTCTTAGTCTTGGTAACCTCTACTGCCGTTGTCATAGCTTTGTTGAGTTTTGTAAAGCTTACTACTAAGAATTGTAAAGATCAAATAAGAATAGCTCGGCTTCCCACACTTTGAGTAAAAACACTCATTTAGCTTCTAGCCCAATCTCCCTAATAGCCAAGAAGCTGTTTTCAAGTAAATCAGTACACCTGCAACATCTGTAGCAGTAGTAATAAATGGTGCAGACATTAAAGCGGGGTCTAAGCCCATACGATCAAAAAGCAAAGGTAATGATGCACCTGCAGTAGCAGCAAGAGTTGTAATAGCAATCAAGCTTATTCCTACAGCAGTTGCTACTAAAGGTCCCTGTCCTTGCCACCAAGCAAAAGGTACAACAAAAACAGCCATCAAAACTCCCAACAAGGCTCCTGCCAAAGTTTCTTTTGCAATAGCCCTAAATAGACCAAGTCGTTGTATTCGTTGAGTACTCAAACCCCGAATAACAACCGTTGAACTTTGGGCCCCAACATTACCTCCTGCGCCAATCAATAAAGGAATAAAAGCTGTCAATAAAACCACTTGCTTTAAAACCTCGTCATTCATAGCAATCACTTGAGTTGTTAATCCATTTGCTAAAACCAAAACGGCCAGCCAGACAATACGCCGTCTAGCCACAACGAATAAATTGCTTTGGAAGTAATCATCTTCATCACCAGCTTGAACCGCTCCAGCTGCATAAATATCCCTAGTCGCCTCTTGCTCAATAACATCAATAACATCATCAACAGTGACAATGCCTACCAGTCTTTTCTCAAGATCTACCACCGGTAAAGCTAAAAAATCATATCTTTGAATTGCTCTTGCAACCTCTTCTTGATCAGTATCGGTTCTGACATTGACAACCTCTCTTGTCATCACTTCCCCAATAAGTGATTCAGGATCAGCAACTACTAGATCCCTTAAAGATAAAATTCCAGTCAAATGCCTCTCTTTATCAGTCACATAAAGGCTGTAAATGGTTTCTGAAAAAGTAGCTCTTTGTCTGACTAGTTTTAAAGCTTGTGAAACACTAAGAAATTCTTTGAGATCTATAAATTCTGTTGTCATTAATCTGCCAGCCGTTTCAGACTCGTACCCCAACAGCTGAGCAGTTACTCGTCTTTCTTCGGGACTCAGTTCTGCAAGTAAACGCCTTACAACTTTTGCAGGCAACTCATCAAATAGTCGGACACGATCGTCGGGTGACATTTCCTCAACCAAATCGAGTACTTCGTTTGACCTCAAACGATCTAATAGATTTTGTTGTACGGAAGGATCTAAGTATTCGTAAACCTCAATTGCTTCGTTTTTATTCAAAAGCCTAAAAGCCAAGGCTTGCAAAATCATCGGCAAAGTTCCAATAGCCTGAGCTATATCGACAGGCTGCACAGGACTCAGAAGTAATTTGACTCCGTCGTAATTTCCCGCAGAAAGCATTGCCTCTAATTGCTGAGCAACTGCATCAGCAACCAAACTGCCATTAGCCAAAGCTTGAGTCTCACTAGATACACCTATTTCTTCTTTCATATTTGGACCAGCAAGCCATTATTATTTTATGGCTAACTCCCGTTTTTTATTACTTCCATATCCATGTCCGTAAATATCAGCAAAGTGGAGGTCTTCTCTTTTAAAAATCAGAAAATAACTCTAGATCATTACAAAGGAAATGTTTTATTGATTGTCAATGTCGCAAGCAAGTGCGGATTTACTAAGCAATATAAAGCTCTTCAGTATCTTCAGGATAAATATGAATCCAAAGGCTTCAAAGTTTTAGGCTTTCCTTGCAATGACTTTGGGAATCAAGAGCCAGGGCAATTAGAAGAAATAAAAGAGTTCTGTTCAACAACTTATGGAGTAACTTTCCAACTTTTCCAAAAAGTTCATGCCAGAGGCAAAACAACAGAACCATTTACTACCTTGAATCAATTAAGTCCAGCCGGAGACGTTGAGTGGAACTTTGAAAAATTTCTCATTAATGCGAATGGAGATGCGGTCGCAAGATTTAAAAGTTCAATAGAACCCGACAATCTTGAAATTACACAAGCAATAGAAAAATTACTCGATTAAGCATTTAATTTCTTAGCAAAGATGTGTCCTAAACCAATAGCCAAAACTCCCAAAAGTACAATTGATATCGAGTTAAGTAAAAACAATTTATAAAAGCCTTGATTAAGTAACTCATATAAGTGAGAAGACCAGCCGCTAAAGGTAGTCATAGAGCCACACACTCCAACACAGAGAGTCAATTTATATCTCTTTAAAATATCTAATGAATTGAAAAATCCTAATAAAAAGCAACCAATCAAATTGACTGTAAACATTTCGTCAATTTGCCATCGAAATATAGCTCCTGGAAGTGCTCCTAAAGATATTAAAAAAAATATATTGTTTTGAATATCTTTAATCACCTATTGATTACCTAAGAAAGATCCAAAGGCAAAAGCAATGATTCCTATAGACACAGAAATAATAAATAACTTTAAAGCTCTAAAAAATTCCAATTGCAAACATAAATCAAACAGATCGTAAACAAATGAAGAGAAAGTACTGAGGCTTCCAAAAAAACCAATTGAAAAGAATAAGACTAATTGGTAATAATAAGTAAAATCTCTAAACTGCTCTAAAAGTGAAAGGAATAAACCAAGGCCAAAAGAAGCAAAAGCATTAATTATTAGAATTAAAAAATCTTTACTTAAGTTTAAGTTTGCTAATTTATTATGAATTTTAAATCTAATATTAGCCCCTAAAATTGCTCCAATAGAAACAAATAAAATGTCAGACATTTCTCAAGTTTCAACCCATCCTCTTCTATAAAATAACTGATCAAAGTTATGACATAAAACACTAACTAATAACCAGTTTTGACTCTCATTATTTTTCCATACTTTAATAACTTTCACTGGTGTTCCTGCTTTAACGATAGTTAAAGTAGATGAATTATTAGAGGCTGAAGTAAGCAAATTAAAATCTTTTAAAGCAATTATTGGTGATCCATTATTATTTCTTCTATGCTGAATAGTTGATTCTTGAGCACCCCCTGCAGGCAATGTAGTAGGGGCTACCAAACCAATACATAAAAGCCATATCCAGACAATAAAAGTACTGATTAAATTCATCAAATATCTAAAGTAGCTAGATCTAGGTCAACACTATGAGTTTCAATAAATTCTCTTCTTGGTGCAACTTTATCACCCATTAAAATTGTAAATATTCGATCAGCTTCAAGAGCATCTTCTATCTCAACTCTTTTCATCATTCGAGTTGTTGGGTCCATAGTTGTTTCCCATAATTGTTGAGGCATCATTTCTCCTAAACCTTTAAATCGTTGGATTGTATAATTGGCTTTTTCTCCAAAACTTTCAAGAGTTTTTTGCATATCTGATTCGTTATAACAATATTTATGATTCTTTCCTCTCGTAACTTTATAGAGTGGAGGACAAGCAATATAAATATATCCACCTTCTACAAGATCCTTTTGATACCTATAAAAGAACGTCAAAAGCAACGTTCTTATATGAGCACCATCTACATCAGCATCAGTCATTATTACTACTCTGTGATACCTGAGATTCTTAACTTCGAAATCCTCTCCTTTTATTCCTAAACCAAGAGCAGTTATTAAAGATTGAATCTCAGTATTTTTATACATCTTCGCATCATCGGTTTTCTCAATATTTAGAATTTTTCCTCTCAAAGGTAAAATTGCTTGAAATTTTCGATCTCTTCCCTGCTTAGCTGATCCTCCAGCAGAGTCTCCCTCAACTATGTAAATTTCTGATTCTGATGGGTCTCTTGAACTACAGTCAGCCAATTTTCCTGGCAAAGTAGAACTTTCTAAAACACTTTTTCTACGAACCAATTCTCTAGCTCTTCTAGCTGCCTCGGCAGCATTAAAGGCTTGTATTGCTTTCTCTAAAATTAAGTCAATAACACCTGGGTTAAATTCTAAATATTGACTCAAAGCCGTCCCTACCAAGCTATCAACAATTCCTCGTACCTCAGTATTACCTAGTTTAGTTTTTGTTTGACCTTCAAATTCTGGATCTGGAACTTTTACAGATAAAACAGCTGTTAAACCTTCTCGAATATTTTCTCCTGCTAAATTCGAATCTCCATCTTTTCTTTTACCTCTTTTCTTTGCAAATGAATTTAACGTTCTAGTTAATACTGTTTTCAAGCCCTCAATATGAGTTCCACCATCTATGGTGCGAATATTATTAGCAAATCCAAGAATGCTATCTGAATAAGCATCAACGCACCATTGCATTGCTGCTTCTACTTGAACTCCATCTTTTTCTGAATTGACATAAATAATCTCTGGATGTAAGGAGTCTTTTGCTTTAGTCATATACTCTACATATTCTTTTATTCCACCTTCATAAAAATAAACTTCTTCATGTGGAGTTTGCGAAGAATCATTCGATTGCTTTCTCTCGTCGCGAAAAACAATACGAACACCTCCATTTAAATAAGCTAGTTCTCTAAGTCTCGATGATAAAATTCCATATTCAAACGATATTCCATCCGTAAAAATTTGATCATCAGGTTTAAAACAAACAGTTGTACCAGTTAAATTTTTATCTGATTTAGAGAGATTTTCAGACTTTAGGCTTCCAATTGATGCGCCTCTTTCGAACCTTTGGAAATGAACTTGTTGTTGCCTCCTAACGGTTACTTCCACCCATTCACTTAAAGCATTGACAACCGATATTCCAACACCATGCAAACCTCCAGAAACCTTATAACCTCCGCTTCCAAATTTGCCACCAGCATGCAAAACAGTTAGAACTGTCTCAAGAGCACTTTTACCAGTGCGAGGGTGTAAATCAGTTGGAATTCCTCGGCCATTATCTGAGATTGATGCTGAACCATCCTCACATAGCAATATTGTGATTTGATCACAGTGACCAGCTAGTGCCTCGTCTACAGCATTATCAACAACTTCATACACAAGATGGTGAAGTCCTTTAGACCCTGTTGAGCCTATATACATTCCAGGCCGCTTTCTTACAGGTTCCAAGCCTTCAAGAACTTGGATCTGCTCAGCACCATAAGCCGCTTGGACTTTTGAATCTTTACTCATTCTGATAAATGGATGCAGGCAAGGTTGTATTTGATACGAGCATTAGCCGAAACCTTTCCCCAAATTTCAATTTAACATTGGTATCAAGGAAAGTCTTAGGAAAAATTTAAAACCAAATTAAAAAATCTAATTTCATGCAATTACTGCTAATAAAACCTCTAAAAGACAATCATGCAACCCAATAAACCTCTTGTCATAGCCCTGATGGGCCCAACTGCAAGTGGCAAAACTGAACTTGGGATTGATATTGCAAAAAAAATCAACTCGAATATTCATAATATCGATTCTCGCCAAATCTATATTGATATGGATATTGGCACCGCAAAGCCAACAACAGTTCAACAAAGACAAGTAAACCATTTCCTTATTGATTTTTGCTTGCCATCTAAACCAATCAATCTTCATGATTTTCAATCCGTAGCCACAACATCCATTGAGAGAGATTTAGAAAAAAAGGGTTTAACATTACTTGTAGGAGGAAGTGGCTTATATCTTCAAGCCTTAATTGGAGGACTTAATCCTCCAGCGGTACCTCCTCAAAAATTCTTAAGAGAACAACTGCAAAAAATCGATAAAACCGAACTACACAAATTATTAAAGCTTTGTGACCCTTTTTCAGCGCAGAGAATACATCCAGAAGACTCAATAAGAATAATTCGTGCTCTTGAAGTTTTTTATGCAACAGGAAAAATGTTTTCGAAGGAAAAAAACATGAGGCCTACTCCTTGGAGAGTTTTAGAACTTGGATTAAATCCTGAAAATTTAATCAGTAGAATTAAACGTAGAACTGAAGAAATGTATCAAAAAGGGTTAATTGAAGAAACAGAAGATTTGATCAAAAAATACGGAAAAGATTTACAGTTGCTTAAAACTATTGGATATGGTGAAGCAAGGTCTATTATTAATGGAAAGATTAATTACGAGGAGGCTTTAGAAATAACAATAAAACGAACTTGCCAATTGGCCAAAAGACAAAAAACTTGGTTTAGAAATAAGCATAATTCTAAATGGCTAAATGATGAGAATGCATTACCCGAAGCTTTAGCTTCTATCTATGAGATTCTAGGTTGATTAGTCCATATATGATTACAATTGCTTTAAAAGGAACTTTCCACATAAATTAATCACTGAATGCCACCACGTCCCCGTTTTGATCGTCGCGCTCCAGAAAGGGAGTTGCCAAATATTAATGAAAGAATCAGCTATTCCGACTTGAGGGTTGTTGATTCAGATGGCACTCAACTTGGTGTCATCAGTAGAGAGGAAGCTCTAGAGGTCGCTATAGAGAGAGAATTAGATCTTGTTTTAGTAAGTGAGAAGGCTACTCCTCCTGTATGCCGAATAATGAATTATGGGAAATTTAAGTTTGAGCAAGAAAAAAAAGCAAAAGAAGCTAAGAAAAAATCACATCAAACAGAAGTTAAAGAAGTAAAAATGAGGTATAAAATCGATCAGCATGATTATCAGGTCCGTATTACTCAGGCCACTAGATTCTTAAAGGCTGGAGATAAAGTCAAATGCACGGTTATATTTAGAGGACGAGAAATTCAACATACTGCTCTAGCAGAAACACTTTTAAAAAGGATGGCCAAGGATTTGGAAGAAAAGGCTGAAGTACAACAATCGCCTAAAAGAGAGGGAAGAAATATGATCATGTTTTTAACTCCGCGTAAAACTCCTCTTTTAAAGAATGAGAGTGAAAAAACTGATCCCAAAAAAGCTTTAAGAACAATTGATTAAAGCAAACAAACTTGTAATATGACAAACATATAATTGTCACTAGCTATTCTTTTTATTAATCTAGCCACATTCACACCTGGAATATAAACGCGTGAGATTCCACATTCAACAGGACAGTGAAATCCCTGCATCAAGCCAGTTATATAATCAAATTTGCTTCGCTATCGCAGCAAGACATTACCCTCCTGGACACAGATTGCCCAGTACCAGACAACTTGCGATGCAAACTGGGTTACATCGCAATACCATAAGCAAAGTTTATAGGCAACTAGAAACAGATGGGGTCGTTGAGGCTATTGCAGGATCAGGGATTTATGTTCGTGATCAACAAAAACAAAAAGATTTAAGAAGTAGCTCTCATTCAATACGTAACAAAGGAGTTACGGATGTAGATCATGAGGTGCGAAAAAGCATTGATGAACTGCTAAATACTGGATTCACCTTGCAGCAAACGAGAGAATTATTCACTCGTGAAATTGATTGGAGACTCAGATGTGGAGCTCGCTTACTTGTCAGTACTCCGAGAGAAGACATAGGCGCATCATTACTAATTGCAGAAGAATTGGCGCCCCATTTAGATGTTCCAGTAGAGGTTGTACCCATGGAAGAACTAGAAAGTGTATTAGAAAGTTCAAGTAAAGGCACAGTAATTACTAGTCGATATTTTTTACAACCTTTAGAGGAATTAGCCAAGCTCCATAAAGTAAGAGCTGTGGCGGTAGACTTGAGCGATTTCCAAAAAGAACTAACAATCTTAAAAAAATTGCGTTCAGGCAGTTGTGTAGGAATAGTTAGTATCAGCCCAGGAATATTAAGAGCAGCAGAAGTGATCTTGCACAGCATGCGAGGCAATGAAATACTTTTAATGACTGCGAATCCTGATGTGGGCAGTCGACTAATTGCTTTGTTGAGAGCAGCTAGTCATGTCATTTGTGATAGTCCTAGCTTGCCAGTTATTGAACATACTTTAAGACAAAATCGATCTCAATTAATGAGAATGCCACAAATTCATTGTGCGCAGAAGTATCTTAGTGACTCTACAATCGAAGAGTTAAGAAAAGAAATTGGCCTTCTCGAGTAAACATTGCATTTTGAATCAATGTTTCGATCACTAAAATCAGATTTCGCAATAATCAAAGAAAGAGATCCAGCCGCAAGAGGTGTTTGGGAAATAATATTTTGCTATCCAGGCTTTCAGGCCTTAGTGATGCACAGAATTAGTCATAAGCTTTGGAGATACAAACTTCCTCTTTTGCCAAGGCTAGTTAGCCATCTCACTAGATTTTTGACGGGTGTAGAGATCCATCCAGGTGCAAGGATTGGTAAAGGCGTATTTATAGATCATGGAATGGGCGTAGTGATTGGAGAAACAAGTGAAATAGGCGATAGATGCTTGCTATATCAAGGGGTAACTTTAGGTGGTACTGGTAAAGAAAGTGGGAAAAGACACCCGACTCTTGAATCTAATGTGGTTGTGGGTGCAGGAGCTAAAGTCCTTGGAGGAATTTGCGTAGGGACCAATACAAGGATTGGGGCTGGATCAGTTGTAGTAAAGAATGTTGATCCAAATAGTACTGTTGTAGGAATTCCTGGACGAATAGTTCATCAAAGTGGAGTAAAAATAAACCCTTTAGCTCATTCTGCACTACCAGATACAGAGGCCAATGTATTGAGAAATCTTATGGAAAGAATTGATCAATTAGAAAATGATATTTTGGGACTGCAAGATCTAGTTATTAAGATTCAGACGAATAAACAGAAAGAAGATATCATTATTGGTGAATCACAGAACTTAAGAGACAAAGAAATTATAGAGTTTATTGGAGATAGTTTAAACGAAGAAGGCAGTTAATTTTACGACAGAACAATCTAGTTTTCACAGTAAAAAAGGTAATCTTTTACTTTCGAAATCAAGTAATCTAATAGTAAAAAATAGTCCTATAAAGTTAATCATTAAAAGTACGAATGAATTCTGATAATTTATAGATCCATTAACTATACTAATCCTAAGAGGATCTAAAATTTGATAAATAAAATTGAAGTTTGTAATCCATTCTAAAGAACCTAGACTGTCCTTCCTATATAAAATGGGTGAAGTTAAAAAAACCAGCTGTAGAGCTATAGGAACAAATTGAGCAATATCTGTAAAACGAACACTTATCAAACATATAATTAAAGGGAACCAATATATGAAAATAAATAAATTCAAAAATGGTATCCATGCATAAACTAATAAATTACTTATTAATGAAAATTTCAAGAAAAGAAATACAAAAAATACTAATATAAATGACTGAATAAAAGTTTGTATTTGAAAAGACCATTCCTCTAAAGTATAAAAAATAGGCTTAAGATTCATATTCTTTATATTAGATGAATTATATGCAAAGAGATTTGGCGAATTAGAAATTGATGAACTGATTGTATTCCAAATAACTAGGCCAAATCCTAAATATATAAAATATGATTTAAAATCTTCTACTGAAAAAACTGTGCCATAAACAATACCTAAAGTTCCAATTGATAATAAATTTGAGAAACCCAACCAAAAGCTTCCAAGAGTAGTTCTAGCAAATCTTGCTCTTGACCTTGAGGTGGCTGTATACCACCATGCTTTCCTAGATTTAAAAGCAAATTTAAAATTATCCAATAACATTTTTACGATAATAATCATGGGTGTGATAATAATTCAAAGCAGCATCTAAAGGACCATCATATGCAATTGATCCGTGACTAAAAACAATGCCTCTATTACAAAACTGTTTTAATAATTCTTCCGAATGACTAGCCAAGAACAATGTTGCGGCAGATTCCATGAATTGTTTCATTCTCTCTTCAGCTCTATCACAAAAATCTGCATCGCCTGTACCAAAACCTTCATCTATTGCTAAACAATCATGAGGACTTGAAGTAAGAATTGAAAAAACCAATCTTGCAGACATTCCTTCACTATAAGTTTTGATCGGCAGAGAGATGTATGAACCAAGACCTGAAAATTCAATTATTTCATTTAAGAACGATTCAAAGCCTAAAAGGCAATGATTTTTCAGTAAATAATGGGCTTTACAAGCATCAATTCCAGAAAGTTCTGAACTAGTAAGAAAAGTCTTTTGAAGCATCGGATAAACATCTACTAAGACGTTTATATTGCCAGTAGTAGGCAAATAAATACCTGAAATCAACCTTAAAAAACTACTTTTGCCTGAGCCATTATGACCAATCAAACCCACTCTCTCACCTTTCATAATAGCCAAACTAATATTATTTAAAGCGATAATATTAGTTCTATTTTTTGATTGATCTAAAGCACCGCCAGTCATATTCATTACTTTATTTGCAAACTTTTTAGTGAGTGATCTGCATTCCGAATTATAAATAGGTATTGCGAGCGAAAGATCTTTAATTTCTATAGCTGGTTCAGTCAAAACATTTATTGATGCATCAGTCAATGAAGTAATAAAATCATTGATCTTATCTGTCGAGATTTTCTCATGAGCTATATGATTGAAAAAATTAGTCACTTTCTTGAATGAATTCCCAGATATCCAGGGAGAAATAGATTCGGGCTTATATATATTTACCAACGTAATACTCTTACTAATTTGTTCTGTAAATAATTGGGCAGTAAAAACTTTATTTTGGAGAATATGAATATCATTTTTTTCTTGCTCATAATCAACTGAATAAGGCTTTTTACTTGAATAAATTAAATTATATAAAATATCCGCAATTTGATAGCCTCTACTATTAAACATCTCTATCCAATAATTCAAACCATCAAAATCAGCTTTTCTATTAAATAGATTTAGATACAACTTATTAATCTTAAAGTCAATTAATTTATCTTGAGCGATACAATTCTTATATTCATCTTGTCTAGATAATTCATTAGATATTTCTCTAATAGTGATTGATTCTTGTGAACGTGAAAGCCAATAGTTTATTCCTGATGGATCACCCGGTCTACCAAAATATGCTATGTATAATTTCTGCAACTCGCTTGAATTAACATTAATCATATGAGTCAAAATAATTAAGGTTATACTTCTACTGTCTTTTGAGCTGGTTGAAACATAAACATAGAATAAATTACATTTCTTCTCATATTGATCATCATATCTAAAAACATATCATAGCCTTCATTTTTATATTCAATTAAGGGGTCCTTTTGTCCGTATCCTCTTAAGCCAACAGATTCTCTCAGTGAATCCATAGATTGTAAATGTTCTCTCCAAAGCGTATCAAGTTGCTGAAGAATAAAGAATCTCTCAGCTTGCCGCATTATTCCCGGATGAGTTTGTTCAACTTGAGCTTCCTTAATATCGTAGGCATTTCTAAGCTGCTCTTTCAAAAAATCTTTCAATTCATTTTTGTTTAACTCAAATAAATCTTTAGGTTTAAGATCATCCAATAAATATATAAATTCTTTCACTTTAGATACTAAATTTGTTAAGTCCCACTCCTCTGGTGGCAAGTCTTCATTAACGTATGCTTCAACTATTTCTTCCATCGTTCTTTGGCCATATCCAATAACTTGAAGCTTCAACTCTCTACCATCTAAGACTCTTCTTCGCTCTGAATAGACAGCTTTTCTCTGATTATTCATTACTTCATCATATTCAAATATTTGCTTCCTTATATCGTAATAATATGTCTCTACTTTTTTCTGAGCGCCCTCCAAAGAGCGAGTCAGCATACCAGACTCGATAGGCATATCCTCCTCAACACGAAACGCATTCA
>QCND01000030.1 GCA_003213355.1 Prochlorococcus sp. AG-424-E20 | reverse complement strand
GAACTAGGAATTAAAAACTGGCCAATTTGGACTTGTGAAGAAAGCTCTTTTGATTGGACTTATGACGATAAGGAGACTTGCTTATTGCTTGAGGGTGAAGTCACAGTTACTCCTGAGGGAGGAGAACCTGTGAAGTTTGGTGCAGGGGACTTAGTCGTTTTCCCTGCTGGTATGGACTGTAGATGGGATGTTCATAAAGCAGTCCGTAAGCATTATCGTTTTGGTGATTGATTGATTGATTGATTGATTGATTGATCTGTTGAGAAGTTAGATGAATAACTTACCCCTCTACGTTTTAAGCCGAGTAATCCTTTTTTGTGTCGTTGGCGTGGTTATTAGGCAGATGCTGGTTGTCTCTGGGATCCTTTGAATCTTTCAAGGTTTGTAGAAAACTAGATAATCTAGTGTCATCTAGAAATTTCCATTCAAAATGGTCATCAGGTCAGAGATAAGACTGTCATTCTCATGCAAAGACTCGTACTTGCACTTTCTTCACCTGTATTGGCTGACCTCTCTGATGCTGAAGTTAGTGTGAAAGATATTGCAAGTAAAGATGAAATAATTAATCCCTCTGATGAGATTTATCAAGCTTTTTGCGGTGAAGTCTCAAAGAAACAAAAGACTGAATGTACTGTTCAATTTAAAAACGGACGTTTGACAGTAAACGGTAGTTCAGGTTTAGATCTAAAAAGAATAAAAGATATTAAATATGAGTTAATTGGTAAGTGGGGTTTTATGGCTTCTCAGTACTGGTGGAATCAATATACATTTATCTATTAATCCGAGAAAGAAAAAATTAGCACAGAGAAAGATTCTTTATGGCCACTCAAAATGCCATGGGATTCGAATAAAGAACTTAAAGCTGCAAAGATTACACTTCAGATGGGAATGAAAGGACAGAAAGCAGCTAATAACTTTAAAAAAGATATAGAGAGTTGGATTGGTGGAAGGCTATGGACTAAATGTACGGGTGCCATACCCACAGGAATAAGAAAGATAATTCGTTGTGATGACGATAAAGATTCATATGATCCTGCTGCAAACGCACGTGCAATTAGTGGTGCATTGGCACCATTGAATAACGCTCTTCAACAAAGACAACAACAAAATAATTACGTCTTTACTCCGACTATGCTAAATAATTACGGAACAAATAGTGCTGCTCAAAGTTATCAAAATCAGTTACGACAAACTCAACAATTTAATCAACAACAAATGCAAAATCAAAGTGACTTTTATCAAGACGTTCAAATCCAAAACTTACAAAGAGGGTTTTAAAAGATCCAATGAAACGCCTCTTACTACTCGCCCTGACCGCTGGGACTTTCTCTTCTCTCATGACTTAGTTGTATGGCTATTCCAAAAGGTAAGCCTCGTTCTCAATACACCTTCCCAGAGGTATTAGAAGCCTCCGGATTAGATGAAAGCGACATTGAATATGTCTTAGCTAATCTTGAAAGCTTAGACTATGAATATGGATCTACAAGATATATCGGAAGGATTATGGCTCATGATGAGGCTAGAGCTTGGGAACTTTTGTTTAACCGAGAGATAAGGATAATGCCTGGCTATTTAGGAGATGCAACAAAAATGGCTCTTTGGATTAAGGAAAGACATATGAACTATGAATATTTAAAGCAAGATTTGATCTTAGAGTGTGGCTTTATTTGTATTGAACTATTAGAGCAAGCTAAGAACGGACTTAAAAGATTTGTCTTTGTCACCTCTCCTAATCGAAAATGCAAAGAACCTAATCAAGATCTTGTAGGTGGTCTTATTTTTAATATCGATTCAGAATAAATGAGATATCAAAAACGTCTCAATATCAAACGTGTCATCTTCTTTCCATTAATCGTCTATGCAGCCTATGTATTCATTGATAGCTTTATGCCATTGTTTATGGCTGGGTTTGTGATTTGGTTGTTGTATAGCTGGACTGGGAAGAGGAGGTATTGAGGTATTGGTGAAGATAATCTTATTAATTACCATTCTTTGTGGTCTTACTTTCCCCAGTGTTCGTATAACTCTTGCTGCTTTATTAGAAGGGACATCTGATTATCTATATGATTCAGCGAAGAAGGAAAAGACTTTTATTCCCTATTGGCTGAAGATGGTAAGAGATGACTAATCTTTCTTCTTCTTGTCGTAAGCTTTTTGGTAATCCTTTTTGCAGTAGTCAAGAACATGCTCAAGGTACTTGTCAGTGTCTTCTTCGCACTGGGCTCGTTTAAGTATGTAGAACATAATCTCATCTAATATTTCAGGTCTACTTTTCATTGAGTTTTAAGAGTTCAATTTCTTTTATTATCTCTTGTATGGAATCATCTAAGTGGAAACCTACAGAAGAAGAACGGGAAGTGATGGAAGCAGTTTGGATGCAAGTTAAAGGTGCCTGCGAGAAATTAAAAGAAGAAACTAATGCTAAAGATGAGCACATTAAAAAAATGCTCCAAGAGATGGCTAATCGTTATTACTCATAAACAATCTTGAAAGCACTAACAATGATTTATAAAATCATTTGGCACGATAAAGAATCTGACGATATTACTCAACAATCATTTAACAGCTATGACGAGGCATACGATCTATTAGAAGCAATATATTCTGATGTTTGTTGTTCTGATGCTGATTATGGGGACCGTCCCTATTATGAAATTATTGAGGAAGAAGAATGAAACTTATAGAAAAGCATAAGCAACTAATTGCTTGGTATCAAAAGAAGCTTGGCCTGAGTGACTATGGATTACTTTGGCTTGTTTTTTTCAAAGGAGGATTTGTAGCTTTAGTAATAGAACGGTTGATTGTTCACTAAATATTTGATCAAGCTAAATATTGATTCCATACTGTCCAGCTATACTCTCTAAGTCATCCATTGAAAGATCAGAGAAATAACTGCGAATACATTGAAAGGCGTGAAAGCTTTCTAGCTTTCCTTTCCCTTTGTAGATTTCTCTAGCAATTTTTTGTGCGAGCTGTTCTTTTGTCATTTGATTAAGCAGCCTCGGGACACCATCCAATCTTTCTCTCTAGTCGCTGCATCCAATACAGACATTTTGAAGTCAAATGATCTCCATGAGGAATTAGACGTTGATGGAGATGACAAGTAAGAATTGTTCTGCAATGCCTGTCGCAGCAATAATTGAAATGTTGACATGTCATGCAAACGCTAGCTGAACGTGTGTGTTTAAGAGTGTCTTCTTCGAGATAGTCCCACTCCTCTGCTGGGTTGTAACGCTTCTGGGGGAGAACTTTTTGGGTACGATACGAAGACATTGCCTTAATCCAATAGGTTCTGCTACCACTGAATTCCAATCTGATGCACGAAAAACGGCATAGGGTGAGGACGTTGGAGCCATGTATCTGTAGCAGTACAACTGTACTAGCAACGGTAAGGAGGTGTTGTCAAGTATGAATTAAATATTTTAGTTATTAATCATAAGATCCTTTTTGCTTAGTAGTACCTGCTTGGGATTGATCAAAAAAGACTCGTCTCTACTTATCTTCTCTCCAATCTTTAGATTGTTCTCTTTCTTGCTTCGGTGTCAACGGTATCTCGCTATCGCCTAGATCTAATTCGAAGACTCCTCCTCCACCAAAGTGATTGGTGTCCGATTAAGATGGGTTGATTGATGTAAGGGAGATGAGTGTGAAAAGTGTAAGGAGGTAAAGTTTGTTCATTTGATCAGCTTAGACCGGTCATTTCAGTAAAGAGTCCTTTATTTTCTGCTGATTCTGCAAAGCCGAGGAGTGCTTCATAACGAGTTTCAGCACCACTATTTAATTGACCTAACCAATAATTTAATCCACTTGTATCAGCATCTCTACCTAGAACATTCTGATAAAGAGTATTCACAAATTTTTCATCAGTGACATTGCTGCCATAACGTTCAGCGAATTCAGCAGACCCTAAAAATGAAGAGGCAACAACTCTTATGGTGTTTGCTCCAGAACTGAACTGATTAATCCAATACTCCAATCCATCAGCATCAGGTAAGCGTTTAAAGGAGGCGTTATATAAGCGGAACATACGTCCTGAGTCTGTATTCAAGCCAGTGACCTGATCAAATGTTCCTTTGATATCAACAATGGCACTAATATTTTTAAAGGAACTTGTTTCTGCTTCTCCTGTGAATGTCAACAAGGGAAAACCTGTTATGTCGTCATACCCAGAATCAGTTTTGATTTGATAAACTCCACTGCCTTTGTTGTAGAACTTGTAATCACTAAAGTTACCGCTGTAAGTTTTAACTACGTCTACTTTTGATTCTTCTATAGTTTGATCTGTGAATTGAATGTATTCAATATTTTTCAAAGTATCCATTCCGTCAATTCCAGTGATTCTTTTATCTATGATCTGAACTGATGTTGATGATCTGTCAAAAGCGTAGTTTTCAAATTTGCTTGTGACTTTGACAGTATCAGTACCAGACTTGCCGTTAATCACATCATTCCCTGGCATTCCACTTAAAAGATCATCACCTGATGTTCCTTCTACCTTTATCCATAGCCACTCTCATAGCTACGTAAGCAAGCTCTCTATAAAGACTCGACTCTATGCGGAGCTAGATTGTATAGTTTTATAGTTATTAGGTGGTTCATTATTATATGACTTATCAAGAGATAGAGCAAAGAAGGGTAATTGAAAATGATGGGAATATCGGTTTATTTGTCGATGAAAGGGAGAGATTTTATACAGAAATAGATGGTAAGAAAGTTTTTTTCCGTCTTGATTTTAGGTTTGCAGGTTTATATAGCCAGGAGGATCTTTCTTATGTAGATGTTCCAACCCAACGATCTGATTGGGGTGAACGACGCGCTTGGTGGGGCGACTATGCTTGGACTTGGTATGCGGCAGAAAGAGTTGGAGATACTATCAAAGTCATTGATAGAACTTGGGGATATCCAGTGTCAATGGGGTACTACTTATATAGAGATAATTATGTTGGTGAATGGCCAAATACATTTCTGTATGAAGTAATGAATTTTGATCTTGATGGGTATTTGATTGATAAGGACAATCCTCAGAGTGATCCTTTTGGAATATTAAGCACTGGGGTATGGAGGCATGGAGCTCAAACTCATGTTGATTATTTAAAAACACTTGCTTATCGAGTAACTTCGCCTTTGGAAAAGTGGGCTATGAGTAATGAAAGTATATTAGACGAATTCGCATCACAGCATATTATCAACTACCCAGATGTATTAGATGATAAAGGTCACATAAGACGCAATACTTCTATTCCATTGTTAGAAGACTGGGCATATAAAAAATATGTTGAGCTATATCCTGGAGAAAAAGTACCATCAACTTATGGAATAGAAGGTAATTATCCATCTAGCGAGAATGCTTATTTTGGAAAGAAAACTCTTACAGGAAATTTTAGAGACTATAAATTTTATAATCGAGGTAGTGGAAAATATGAGATAAAAACAGATAGCGGATTTGATGCAATAACAGGAATGACCCTTGTATTTACTGATCAAAACATTGATGCAGTAGATGACATTAAAGGAGTCTTTGATCAGATCACAGGACTCAATACAGATTCAGGAAAGATGTTTCGTTTGTATAACGCAGCATTTGCAAGATTTCCTGATGCTTCTGGTCTGAAGTATTGGATCGGTAATTTTAGTTCTGGTAAAGATGACGAAAGAGCAGTTGCATCTTCTTTTCTTGCATCATCAGAGTTTAAAGAGAGATATGGAGAAAATGTCTCTAATGCTAAGTATGTTGAAACTTTATACGTCAATGTTTTAGGTAGGGATTATGACCAATCTGGATATAATTATTGGCTAGGTAATTTGAATAATGGATTAGAGACAAGACATGAGTTGCTTTTAGGATTTGCAGAATCAGCAGAAAACAAGGTCCTGTTTAGTGAAATGACTGGATTTGTTTAAGTTATAGATTTAGGTGGTGTACTCAAATATACCCCCTCTTTCATGAGTTTTGTAAGTTTTAGAAAAAGGAGTGTGATTATTTTGTGAGTGAGTGTGATTATTTTTTTCTTTCTAATCCCAGTAGTAGAGATATGTAGTGAATCAGAAAAGGGGATGTAGTGAATAAATGCCGATTACACAACTTAGGCTAAAAAATCAGTTGTAGCAGTAGTTTATAGAAACAAGAAAAGATTGGTAATCTTATGGTAATCATGCTAAGCGACATATTCAAGTCTATCTTCTGACCTTATGGGACCCCGTGGGGGGAAGCTAGTCCTAGTCCTAGTTCTATACGTAATCACCTTTCAACCATTTCTGGTGATTTTTTAAGGACCCAGAGAGAGACAAAAGCAATCTCTATTCCAGATCCCAAAGTAAAGAATTCGTAGCGGTCTTTTGAGTTTGGCTCACAGGTTTGGGTTACTCTGGGTCTTCAAAACCTGCTTTTTCTGCACCGCAGACAGGACAAATCCAGTTGGCTGGCAAATCTTCAAACTTGGTGCTTGGCGAGATTCCGTTATAAGGATCACCAGCTTCTTCGTTGTAGACATAAGGACAATCGGGACATTGATATTCCATTGATTTAGTCCTCTTAGAAATGAAAATAGGGAATTTCTTTTAAAGAGCGTGGTGAAGTCTCAGGCTTAGAGCAGAACCCAAATTGCAAACACTCCATCTCAATATCATCGATGTATTCGTGTTGATGCTTGGGTAAATCAAATAATGATTCGCGTGCGCTCTTAAGCATGTGGACAAAAGGATTTCCGCAAGACATGATGGCTCCTCCTAAATATTAGGACCCTGGTGTTTAATCAGGGTCTCGGGTGTTCCGACAATGCAGAGACCGCACGAAAGATGTGATTCTCTGTTCACGGAGTCAATAGCACGTATTTCTTTCTTTGTTCGTTAAGAGTGCTATGGCTCTTGATTTATGTCTACTCTTATCTATTAGAAATCTCTATGAGGACAACCCACATGTAGAAATACTTTGGTGTTCTTACCCATAGTAATTTCCATTCAGTAGTAGTAAAACAGTCTCAGGAGTCAACGCACTTCCTTAGGTCTGAAGTGATGGACTCAAAGGGGGCGACCAAAATCCCGCCCCCTTACTACTTTGGAGGCATATCTATGACAAGAAAAAGAGACAAGATCTGGACAGCAATTATTGCAACTAAGCAATGGTTCACCAAACTTTTTACTAGTGAGGCAGAAGCTTTAGTTGATGACTTCGGAAATAATCCACCACCAGAGATAGGAACTCAATCTTATTCAGGTGATATCCACGACAAAGGAGATTGAAAACTATTAGCTTCTATCCCTCTACAAGTAATAATGAAAGCTCTCTTCTTTAAAATGAATGTGATGCTTTTAAAGACATCACCTCATTGGTCTAAGGATTATTTGAACCTAATGCCTATATCTCTCAGAAATAATTCATATTGAACTCTGGTCATACCTTGAGCTGATGCCCTGATGTCTTGATCAGATAAGTCAGCATTGAACTTAAATGCTTCTCTTCTCTTCTTCTCTTCAATAATCATCTAATCTTCAATGTTCTTCTCACTACTCTGTTATCGATTATAGACGATTTCAAGCCATAATCCTGCGGGATATGGAATGCATTTGCTAGCAGCTTAGGTGTCAAAGGTATCTCGCGATCGCTAGATCTAATTCGAAGACTCCTCCTGCACCAAAGTGATTGGTGTCCGATTGTGATGGGGTGATTGATGTAAGGGAGATGAGTGTGAGAAGTGGAAGGAGGTAGAGTTTGTTCAGTTGATCAGCCTAGACCAGTCATTTCAGTAAAGAGTCCTTTGTTTTCTGCTGATTCTGAAAAACCTAGGAGGGCTTCGTATCGGGTTTCAACCCCATTACTGAGATTACCTACCCAGTAGTTAAGTCCTTCTGTATCAGCATCTCTACCAAGAACATTCTTATAAAGGTTGTTTACGTATGTCTCATCACTTACGTCACTTCCATACTTTTCAGTGAATTCATCGGATGCTAAGAACGATTGAGCAACTACACGTCTAGTATTTTTTCCTGAACTAAACTGATCAATCCAATACTTCAAACCATCAGCATCAGGGAAGCGTGCGAATGCAGCGTTATAGAGACGGAACATTTCACCTGAGTCAGTGTTTAAACCTGTGACTTGATCAAATGTAGCTTTAATATCAGTTGTGATGTTTAGCTTCTTATCATCGAATTGAATATTTGCAATTCCAGTCAATGAATCAATAGTTTCAGCAGAATCTGGTCTAATTCCATATACTCCATTACCAATATTGAAGAAATTATAATCAAAACTATTGCCTAGATATGTGGTGGTAGCTGAAGTAAGATCAGCTGTTACTAATGTATATTCTCGATCGCCAAGTATTGATAGCGACGAGCTCATGACAATCTGATATTTATTGGGTGTGTCAGATAATAAGAGTCCTGTGGGATCGAGATAACTCCGTTCAATAGGAGCTAAATTATTAGCATCTATTTCCCAACTAAGGCCATCATTTGAAACTCCTACATAGATCCCCTGAGGTTCATCAGGAATCGTTACTGGTGAAGAAGACATTATCGCTAACCAATCATTTTCTTTAGCTTTTAAAACCTCAAAGTCGACATAACCTCCTTCAGCCCTATAGCCCTCATCTACCGTAAATTCTGTACCCTTTGATGTATTAGAAGTCGCACTGAGTATTACTTCATTAGCAACTGTTTTAGATGCACTATCTGGTATTTTTCTGTCGTTTTCAAAATATTCATTTGCTGAGACCCATTCACCATTTGGGGTCTTAAAACCATCATTTTTTATAATTTCATCATCTTGTGGAACGGTCCATTCAGAATCTGTATTATCCGTGCTAACCCAGTATAGTCTGATTCTTCCGTCTGGAAGAACTACTGAGTCAGGGACGCCCCAAGCGTTGTCTCCGTTGTCTAATATTCCTGTTCTAGTGGCTTGTGAAAGAGTTAATCCATCTTCTGATAACAATGCAGTAAGAATTTCATGATTACCGGTATTCGGATCAACTTCGACATAATAAGCCCTACGTATACCTTCATTAGTAGTAATAATTGTGAGATCTTGAATTAATTTAATTACTCCCTGCTTAGTAAGCTCAAGATCAGTAGACATACTATTGACAGTGACTCCTCCATCACCTGTGTAATAAAGCTGATATGTGTCATTACTATTGCCTTGATTTATTTCTAAATGAGCACTTACACCTAAAGCGCTTGTTCCACTCACACTCAGTTGTTCAATATTTGAAAGAGCCCACGTCATTAGAAAAATTATGATGCTTATAAAATTATTCTATTACGTTTTAGAAAGAGAAGAAATCTTCTGTCCGTCTTTGCTGAACCTGTAAAAAATTATTATTTTTGGAACTATTGTTAGTTGATAATAAAGGATCAACATAACTGATTTTTTGTATTTTAGTTTGAGATTGATTTAATGATTTTCTTTGAGCCATTGATAATAAAGATTTTGTCGATTGATTCTCTGTCTTGATATTGACATGACTAGTATTCACTCCTTTATATGAATTTTGGATAGATTGGATCTTGAAAAGACTTGATCCTCCTATAGCTACAAGAGCCAAACTACCAATCCCCCAAAATTTTGAAGATGGTATGAAATTAAGTGTTTTAATATTTGGCTTTTCTGACTTTTCGTGATTCACTGTTGCTGACTTAAGAGTTAATTGATCTTCTGGCTTTTCTTTGACTAATTCAAGATGTAAATTATCGTCTACTTTTTCAACAAATTGATTTGTTTTATTGTCGAGGATGTTATTAAAGTAATAACCTATTAATGCAAAGACAATTAATAGAAAAAGTATCAATATTGCGTCTGTCGGAATTGAAATTGTACTAGCATCAGTCAACTCAAGCTCAGTGATTCCAAGGGACATTTAAAATCTATAACTCTATTTATTAAAACTACCTCTCAAAAATATGGCTAGAATTCTTTACTTATCTATTTAATTTCAATGCGTATTTATACTAGCTATACAATTTGAAAGTGTGATTGGTTTTAGGAAGAGTGTGATTAGTTGCGCTCATTTCTTTTATTTGATTATCAGCATCACAGAATTTCATCAACTCCTTTTCATACTCATCAGTAAACGTTTCGACTCTTCTTGCATATACGGCATCTGCATTTAAGTCTTCGATCATTTCATAACCGAAGAACTCCAATAATTCTTCTTCCGTTTTACAGCATCGATCACTCCATTCATAATTCTTGTTCCCTTTCGCATTTTTATACTCATAGCATTCGTAAAGACAATCAGTTCTATATCGCTCTACTAATGCAAACTTTTTTTGCTCTTCCTCTGGGAGTTTGTCGTAAATACTCCCCCCAATTATCAAGACTGGCATATGTCTGTATCTTCAACTTTTTTATTCCACTCCTGGAAATTTGAACTGCAATTGGGTGAAGGTTGTTCTCGAATGCTTTGTAACTTTTTCCATCTGATGTAGAGAGCAACAATCAACCAACTTTCAGTTAATGACTTTGCACCATTCTTTAGTAGGTTCTCTTGTTTTTTATTGAACTTTTCTAAGTCAAGAATTTCTTGTTTCCAATCTATTTTTTCAGTCATTGACTTTTGCCCTCAACTTGTAGAAGGTTTCTTCACAGCGACAACAAACACACTTGTAGTGATCTGGGAAAGATTTCATCCAAGTAGGAATTGCCATGGTCACGGGATGACCACCTTTGAGGTGAAAGACAACCTCTTTGTTTTTTTTTGTCTATGAAATGCGGAGGAAGAGTCATATTGCTACTTATTCATTTCATCAATACCTTTCTATTAACCAATCTGCAAAAGGGATTTCTTGATTTCGCAACCTTATCAGCATCCTCAAATGTATCTACATGAACTATTTCTTTGATGACTATCCCTCCAACGAAACAAGAAACCTCAACTTTGATTGTTGACCTCCTCCCAGTCGGGAATGAAGAGATTCATTCTTTACCTTTTGATCCACTCACATTGACTTGAATACCTTCCATAGATACGTGCAAAGCCTTTTTCAACCAGGTCTTCTTGAATATTCATAGGACCTTTCGATAACTCAGCAACCGTTCTTCCATATCTATCTTCAGTAATGCGGCGTATGGTTACTGTTGATTCAGCAACTAAATCATTGAGGTAATCTCTTGCTGCTTTTGCAGGAATTGGGTCAGCTTTGTTACCTTTTAATTCAGGGGTATTAATACAAGCAAGTCGGATTTTTTCTCCTTTGGTAGTTGTACAAGTATCTCCGTCGTAGCAGTTTTGTATGGTGACTGTTGGTAGATCAGAAGCGCTTGGATAGGTAGTTAGTGTCTGGAAGAGCGCAATCATCGCTAAGACAAAGACAATAAATAATGCTGAGAAAAATCCAATAAGTAGATTTCTAATAAATCGCTGTTCTGAGTTCAGCTTATTTTTTAGCATTTTTATTTAGTCTTTTCTCTTTGTTTGGATTGTATTTTCTTCAAGGTTCTCTGCCAAATTTAAAAGCTCTAATGTCTACCCTAAGGACTTAAAGCTGCAATACTTCAAGTTCCAACCTTTAGGAAAACCGTACCGGTTAATTAACTCAATAGCTAAGTTGCCTAGCCAAAATACTGAATAAGTTGTGTAGGTCAGTCAATCACCTGCAAGTGCTTAAAAAGGTTTTGCAAAGCACCTTTTTGACACCCAACTAGAGCTAGGGAAATTGTTCTGCATAGCAATTTCCCTCCCTCGCTAAGAAGTTAATCAAATTTATTTTAATGAGCCACCTCAATTCCTCTTTAAACTTTTCGCACGCACCTAATAAACATAATGTTGCATTGAGTGAGGAGTCTCTGCATGAAATACAAATGCAGCTCATGAATAAACAAGAACTAAGGCTTAGATACATACAGCTGATGAATGATGCACAAAAGATACTTGGTAGAGAAGAGGCTATTGACTTGATCAAAGAATCTGAGGTGATCTGGGAAAAATTAAGTGCTTAGATAGTTTTCTTTTTTTAACTCTTGTTTTCCCAATAACTCTTCGCAGAGTCATGCATTTTGATTATCTTGCTATTTGGAGAACAAGTTTGCTCTTGCAGTAGTTTTCATCAATTTGTGTCATTTTTTATGGACACCTCCTCTTGAATTGCGAAGATGATTATATGAAAAGCATTTCTAAACTTATAGCAATTATTATCGTTGCAATTTTTGTCCTTTCTGCTTTTGCAGGATTGTTTGGAACACTTTTATCCAGCTAATCAATTGTTTTATGATTTATAGAATTATCAGGCAGGATAAAGAATCCGATGATATTACTGTGCAAGTATTTAACTGTTATGACGAGGCATACGATTTGTTAGAAGAGATATACTCTGATGTTTGTTGTTCTGATGCTGATTATGGGGACCGTCCCTATTATGAAATTATTGAAGTAGAAGAATGAAACTTATAGAGAGTCAAAATCTGTAATTACTTGGTATCTAAATAAGCTGGATTTCAAATATTCTAGATTTCTTTGGATTGGCTTTTGCAAAGGACTCGTCGTTCAGCTGATATTTTCAAGACTAATGAAGTACTAGGATGTTTAAGCAAGAGGCTCTGTTGAAATATTTAAGCTCATCTGAGGGAATTAATAAAATTATTGTTGGAATTATTTTATTATGGGCTATTAATGCAATTTTTATAACCTATAGCGTTAGGAGAACGTATGGGGCTGCCGAAAAAGAGAGAGAATAACTAAAATTTCAACAAGCTAAAATCGATAAATTATCCCCTAAAAAAGAATAGAAAATATGCTTATTTGCAAACTATGGACTCAGGCATCGAGGTGTAGACGTTTTAACATAAAACGTTCAATTATATTCCCTACAAGCGTTTATGCGGAGTATATTTTGATGGTAAGCGCTCTGCTTTTGTTTATGGTTCGATTTGTATTTAGTTGTTGTTTAACTGAATGGGGAAAAGGAGATTTTGGTGATGAATCAATCACATTAATAGGGTCTGCTTAGTGAAGTTTATTTTTTTGATAGTTATTGTTTGTGCTCTTACTTTTCCTAGTGTACGTATAACCCTTGCAGCTTTATTAGAAGGTTCATCTAATTATCTATATGAGTCAGCCAGGCAGGACAAAAGCTTTCTTCCTTATTGGTTAAAGAAAGTTAGAAATGACTAATCATTTGTTTCTTGGAATCAATATTGTAAAGATTGGGATTTCTGTATCATTTGGCTAAAAAATCAGAGTTTTAAAGAGCGCAGTTAAAGTTTTTATCAAGAGAATGTATAACGCAGAGAACAATCAAATCAGTATATTTTTGATAAATTGTTTCTTAGATTAAGCTCATTTGTGTGTTGTTCTGCTTAGTTGATTTTCTTTTTCTGGCGGATCTTGCTCTTATGGGCTTTCTGCCACTTAAAAGCTCAAGTGGTTAACTAGGATTATTATCCTTGATTCATTTTTATGGAATAAACAATCCTAGAGCATATCGAATTGAGATGAATAAATACCAGCCAAATGCTTTTTAAGCGTGTTCATATCAACTTGTGAGTGCATTGATTTTCAAAACTCAGGTTAAAGTTTTCAAATCATTCTTTAACTTTACGTGAGTAATAGCCCAGATATTGAAGAATTAATAGCTGATTCTATGACAGGTCTCATGATCCGAGCTGAAAGACTGAATCAATTTGATCAATTAGCTCTTAGTGAAGAATTTAGAGAGTGGTTAAACGAGGGCGTAAGAGTTGAGGATGTCTTGAAATTAGTGGCTATCAAAGAAGAACCATAAATTTTGAGGAGGAATTTATGCCGCAATTTTTTCAATATCTAATAGTTTAGCGATATCAATATCTACATCATCTCCTTCTTCTTTACGCTTTACGAACTTATCAAAATCAATAACATTATAACTGTTTCGCTTGAGTTCAGCATTTTTATTGAGGTAATCTAACGAGACTAGAAATACAGGAATGACGCAGAATGGAAGTACTAGGATGTAAAACTCTTCAAGCATTTTAATTAATTATGACAAATTCAGCTTTACTTAGGTAGTCAATGATTGCAATAGGGATGCTAGTAATTTGCTGCTTTCCTTATACGACATTAGCTGTAAGAAATTAGATGATTTATGTAGATATTCATCTTTGGGTCAGCTTTTGAAATAGAAATCATACTTAGTGCTTAGTTCTGATTGATTTCGAAGCCCCCTATGCAGGATGATCTTTCAATCGACCATATCGGTATCTCATTATGTCTATTACTTGATCCTTTGTATTCCAGCTTTTAATTCTATCCTTAATGGTAAGTAGCTGTGATTCAGTGAGTTCGACAAATGATCTATCAAGATTGTTCATTTGGTTAAATACTTGTGGCAGTGACGATAATGATTTGCAAGCAGAGCAGACAGAAAAGGGTAATCATGGAGCCTCCAGCATATAGTTAGATGAATCGATATTTACATGTCTCTAGAGCTTGTCAATTCCTTTCATATACTTAATAATAACGCTCACGTTAGTAATAGATAATTCATAACATGATCACTTCTTCTCTCGTGTTTTTAAGCGTAAATGTAATAGTGGTTTTAATTTTTTCTTTAAAGCGATCTATATTATGCAACTTTGGAATCTTCCTTTTCACGTAACTCGCTCTTGATCTTAGAATATTTTCTGCCGATTTTGTATTGCCTATGGAATAAATCTAACTGGTTAGTGTCATCATTCGTCGATTTAGTTTCTATCTCTGCTATTGGTTTAGTCATTTGACTCCATACAAAAAGCATCGCAAGTGCAGACACAAGTAATGGAAGATACGCTTTAATTAAACTAACGACTACTAGAGTAGTTATAAAACAAAGAGAAAACAGAGTCCATTTGTGAATTCTACTTTTTTCTAGCTTTTTCTTTTTTATTTTTGAAGTAGGAATAATTGGCAGATCAGGAGTCATTCGTTCTTGAGTTGAAGGTGTATTGGATTAGAGGATGTAGTAATTGTTTTATCTGCTGTAATAATATCTGTTTTTCAATTAGCTTTATCTGATCATACTTAGCTATTCAATTTACACAGCTTTAAATCTTTGGACTGTTGAGATATCGGAGATACGGTTTTGGGTGATGACACAGAAATTCTATTTTAACTAGATGATTTTTAACAAATTCAATCAAGCTTGTAAATGTTTCTGAATGAATCGCGATAGATTTGAGTGGTATGCTTATTTTTCTACAGGCTTAATGAAGGAACTGTTTTCTGATCAATTCGTCGCTCAAAAGGCCTTTGTTAGTTCTAAAAAGTAATTTCTCTCTGGTTGCTTATTCAAATATACGATACATAAGTTGAGTAGAAGATTTTGGTATTGTCGGTTGCTATTTATTTACACGATAAGGAAAATCTGGATTTGACTAGGGATAGATTCGTTGAACAAACAAAACAAATTTTGGTATGTCAAGATCAAATAATTGAGAAAATTTTTTAATTTATAAAGGCAATATAATCTCTGTGAAGAGATCAGAGTTAGCTTTATTCTTTAGTCGACACTGATCAAAGATCAGCCTATGAACTTGTTTTGATTTTCTATGGTTGGTTTAGGAGCAGGAGAAATGAGTATATTAAATTGATTTATTTAATTTCGCATTTTAGCTCTGCTAGTGCCTCATTAGGTAGGCCAAGAAATATATCTAAGATCTTATTACCAGTTTTAGGGATG
>QCND01000029.1 GCA_003213355.1 Prochlorococcus sp. AG-424-E20 | reverse complement strand
TACAAGTTTGGACAAGAAGAAGAGACATACAACATCGTTGCAGCTCATGGCTACTTCGGTCGTTTGATCTTCCAATATGCAAGCTTCAACAACAGCCGTAGCCTTCACTTCTTCTTGGCTTCATGGCCAGTGATCTGTGTTTGGTTGACATCTATGGGCATCTGCACCATGGCGTTCAACTTGAACGGTTTCAACTTCAACCAGTCTGTAGTTGATACTTCAGGCAAGGTTGTACCAACCTGGGGTGATGTACTTAACCGTGCAAACCTTGGTATGGAAGTAATGCACGAGCGTAATGCTCACAACTTCCCACTTGACCTAGCAGCTGCTGAGTCTACTTCTGTAGCTCTTGTTGCACCTGCAATCGGTTAAGTCCTTAACTTGATTATTCTAAAGCCCTCTTTTAGAGGGCTTTTTTTTTGCCTTTTTTTGTTCTATACATTGATTGATTGCTTTATTTTTTAGCAAGTATTGATTACCATTTTGTAGATAGGTTTATTTATGGGAAGTAGTTTCGGAAAACTTTTTACTATCAGCACCTTTGGAGAATCTCACGGGGGTGGAGTTGGTGTAATTATTGATGGATGTCCTCCAAGGTTGGAGCTTGATATTAATGAAATACAAAATGATCTCAATAGAAGGAGGCCAGGACAAAGCAAAATAACTACTCCAAGAAACGAAAGTGATGAAGTTGAAATTCTTAGTGGTCTTTTAGGTAATAAAACCTTAGGAACACCAATTGCCATGGTTGTAAGAAATAAAGATCATCGGCCTAAGGATTATTCTGAAATTAAAAAAACTTTTAGACCATCTCATGCTGATGCTACATATCAGAAAAAATACGGAATTCAGGCTTCAAGTGGCGGAGGGCGTGCATCAGCAAGAGAAACAATAGGTAGAGTTGCCGCGGGTTCTGTTGCAAAGCAACTTCTAACTAAGTCTGCTAAAACGGAAATACTCGCTTGGGTAAAGAGAATTCATGATATTGAGGCTGAGATTCATACGGGTGAAGTTACTTTTGATGAGATTGAGAAAAATATTGTTCGATGTCCAAATCAGTCCGCTGCAGATTTAATGATTCAGAGAGTGGAGGCTTTTGGTAAAGAAGGAGACTCCTGTGGTGGAGTAATAGAATGTGTTGTTCGGAATCCGCCAATAGGGCTTGGTATGCCTGTCTTTGATAAGTTAGAAGCTGATTTAGCAAAGGCATTAATGTCTTTGCCTGCCACTAAAGGTTTTGAGGTGGGATCTGGTTTCGGAGGTACTTATTTGAAAGGCAGCGAACATAATGATCCTTTTTTGCCATCCGATTCCAATCAATTGAAAACTGCCACTAACAATTCAGGCGGAATTCAAGGAGGTATCAGTAATGGTGAGGATATAGTCCTGAGAGTAGGTTTTAAACCAACAGCAACTATTAGGAAAAGTCAAAAGACAATTGATGAGGATGGTAATGCAATAACTCTCAAGGCGACAGGAAGACATGATCCTTGTGTTTTGCCGAGGGCAGTTCCAATGGTTGAAGCAATGGTTGCACTAGTTTTAGCTGATCACTTACTTAGGCAAAAAGGCCAATGTACTTAACTAATGCTCAAATAAATAATTATTTACGATAAAGCGCTAAGCAAGGAATTGATTGTTGGTTTTTAGAATAGATTATCAATAATCGTTTAGCCATATCTCGAGATCTTTATCAGGTGTTTGATTTCGCAATTCTCTTCCGATAACCAATGCATCGTATCCACTTTTTAGCAATTTTTCTAAATTATTACTTTTAATTCCACCTGCACCAATAAAAAAAATATCTTTTTTTTTCAAGTCTTTTAATTCGCTTATAAAGTTAATTCCTAACTTTGATGCTGGAAAGATTTTTACAATTTTGTATCCTAGATTGATTGCCTCTTTGAAATTTTCAATATTGGATATTCCTGGAATAACTAATTGATTGTATTTAATGGCTTTTAGATGAATTTCCTTGTTAAAGAAAGGACTCATCGAATAATTAAGATCTAATGAGAGAATTGATTCTAAAGATTGCCTTGAAGAAATTGATGCAACACCTATATTAATTGACTTGAACTTCTTTTTTATTTCTAATATTAAATTAACCCATTCTGGATTTGAGTCCCAAGCTATTTCTATATTTTTTATACCGATATTAGAAAACTTCTCAATTTTAAAAAGTAAATTCTCTTTTTTTTGCGAAAGATTGAAAAAATTATCTTCAAGTCTAATGACAACTATAAGAGGCTGTATTCTAAGAGATTTTATTAAATTATTTTGCTTAATTTCCAAGAATTATATTTTTATACTAAGCATATTCAGCAACTTTAACTTCATGGCGAATTAACAAATCTTGAAATTCTAGAGAATCAACTGTCTCAGTTTCCATAAGCATTGCTGTTAACTCTTCAAGTACTTGGCGATTGTCATTTAAAGCCTTTTTAGCTCTTTCGTATGCAATCTCAACAAGAACTGAAACTTCTGAATCAATTGTTGCTGCTGTATCTTCAGAAAAATCTCTTTCTGCAGAGATGTCTCTACCAAGGAACATCCCACCCTGTGAACGTCCTAAAGCTACAGGTCCTAACTTGTCACTCATACCAAACTTGGTAATCATTTGCCGTGCGACTGAAGCTACTTGCTTTAGATCATTTGATGCTCCTGTGGTTACTTCGTCTTCTCCATAAATGATTTCCTCTGCAACTCTTCCTCCAAGAGCAACAGCCATTTGATTTTGTAGGTAAGACCTTGAATAAAGTCCAGATTCCATTCTTTCTTCACTTGGTGTGAAAAAAGTTAATCCTCCAGCTCCACCTCTTGGAATGATTGAGATCTTTTGCACAGGGTCATAATCAGGCATCACAGCACCAACTACTGCATGGCCAGCTTCATGATAAGCAACTAACTTTTTACGCTTTTCACTAATCACTGAGTCTTTCTTCTCAGGGCCTACCATTATTCTCTCGATTGCATCACTGACCTCATCGTTACTGACTTCTGTTAATTCTCTTCTGGCAGCCAATATGGCTGCCTCATTTAATAGATTTGCTAAATCTGCCCCAGTAAAACCAGGGGTCCTTCTAGCTACTTGATCAAGGTCAACTGCCTTTGAAAGTGTTTTACTTTTTGCATGAACTTTCAGTATTTGCAATCTCCCTGAGTAATCAGGTCTGTCGACAGTTACTTGCCTGTCGAATCTTCCTGGTCTCATGAGTGCTGAGTCGAGCACATCAGGTCTATTTGTTGCCGCAACAATAATTATTCCTGAGTTTCCCTCAAATCCATCCATCTCAGTTAGCAGTTGGTTTAGCGTTTGCTCTCTTTCATCATTACCTCCTCCAAGTCCTGCTCCACGCTGACGACCAACAGCATCTATTTCATCAATAAAAACTATACAAGGAGCATTCTTTTTAGCTTGTTCAAAAAGGTCTCTGACTCTGCTCGCACCAACGCCAACAAACATCTCTACAAACTCAGATCCAGATATGGAAAAGAATGGAACTG
The DNA here is from genome assembly GCA_003213355.1 of Prochlorococcus sp. AG-424-E20. Classification (GTDB taxonomy): domain Bacteria; phylum Cyanobacteriota; class Cyanobacteriia; order PCC-6307; family Cyanobiaceae; genus Prochlorococcus_B. The sequence goes on along the minus strand of QCND01000029.1, from coordinate 12,541 downwards.
AAGCTTCACCTGCAACTGCCTTTGCAAGCAAAGTTTTACCTGTTCCGGGAGGTCCAACTAATAAAACACCTTTAGGAATTTTCGCTCCTACAGCTGTGAAGCGATCAGGATTTTTTAAGAAATCAACTACTTCAGTAAGTTCAAGCTTTGCACCTTCAATTCCAGCAACATCTCCAAAAGTAACTTTTGTTTCAGGCTCCATTTGAAGTCTTGCTTTACTCTTCCCAAAATTCATTGCTGGGTTTCCACCACCACCAGAGCCTGCTCTTCTGAATAGAAAAAATAGACCTCCTAATAAAAGAATTGGAAAAATTAAGCTAGTAGCAGCTTGTTGTAAAGGATTGGCTTGAGTATTAGGTTGTACGGCAATATCGACGTCATTATCAGTAAGTAATTGGAGTAATTGTTGATCAGGAGCCAAATTGACTAAAGCCCTGTTCCCATCACTTTCAACAATTTGAGCAGTTCCTTTATCTGGGGAAATAAGAACCCGGCTTATTTGCTTCTCTTGAACAGCTTCTATGAAGTCACTATATCTAAGTGTTCTAGATGATTTTGTCGGGCTTGGCTTATCGAAAAAAGCACTTCCAACAAAAATCACAACTACAACAATTAGGACATAAAGACCAATGTTTCTCCAGCGTTTGTTCAATGTTCTTTCATATCTTCAATGAGTTTAATAGGAATAGGTCCAACTATGCGGCTCTAAGTACATCAACGACGCTTTTAAATGCAAACCATTCAGGAATTTCTTCTCCACTTCTGAGCATTTTTCTGAATTGAGTGCCACTCAATTTTTTTATGTGTAATCCTTTTTCTTTAGCATAATCGGCGGTTACATAGCCTTCCTCCTCTGTAAATACAAGATTTAGAGATGGAACTGTTTGCATTTCTAATTCTTGGCAGCACTCGTTTGCAAAATTTTGAGCATCATATGGACCATAAAAATCTTCACCATTAAGAGAGGACTTACAGCCGGCCATATCTCTTCCGATAATAAAATGAGTACATCCATAATTCCTTCTGATAATCATGTGCTGCAAAGCCTCTCTTGGCCCAGCCATATGCATCGAATAAGGAAGATATGACCACCTAATTTTTGGATTATTAACTTCAGAGGCAAGTTTTTCATAGGTTTGAAATCTTACTGATCCAGGGATGTCATCTTCTTGAGTTGGTCCACAAGTTGGGTGAACAAGAACGACACCATTTTTACTGACATTATTGGCTTCTAAGGCTCTTGTGAAAAGCTCATAATGGGCTCTATGTATTGGATTTCTGCACTGGAATGCGACTACATCTTCTCCAGAAGGAAGATTCTCTCTTACTTGAGCAGGAGTTTGGCAAGTAAAAACTCTTTTAGGTAATTCTAAACCTTTTATTGAGCCTCCTAAATAATATTTTTTCCTCTCCATAGATAGCATCCTTACTGCAGGATGCTCCAAAGAAGTTGTTCCATAGCAAAATTTGGCTTCAATAACTTTGTCAGGAGTCCATTTTTCTTGTATTTCTAAAATTGCTAGTTCTTGATCTTTGTAATTGAGTACAACTGAATCTCCTGGATTTATATCTTCTCTATCTGTATCCATCACAATGGGCAAACCAAAAAGCAAACCTGATTCAAGTCGATTTTGTTTAACGACTGAGTTGTAATTTTTCTCACTCATGAATCCAGTTAAAGGAGAAAAAGCACCTATCAAAAGAAGTTCAATATCACAAGCATTTCTATCAGAACAATTTAAAGTTTTAAAAGAATTTTTTTTTAACTCTTTTGCTTCTTGATCAGAAGCCATTAGGTTTATAAGTTCTCCACCATAAGGTTTGATTAAATCTGCGAGATTTTTATTAGAACTTTGCTTGCTAGTCATTTTCTCTTTAAGTAACCGGGAGATTCTCCCAGATAGGGGGCCCATATTTAAGAAATTGTTTTCATTAAATTCAGCCAATAAAAAAAGAGGGTTTTAACCCTCTTTTTTTATTGATTAAGATGATTATTTTTTAGGCTTTGCGACCATAGAAAATACCTTTGATTTTGATATCAACAGGATCTTTTGATCCAAGGTCATTGTCTGAAGGTTGGATAGCAACAAATTGGCCACCAAATTCATTAGTGTCTGCATCAACACTATCGACAGTAAGTGTTATTTCACCTTTACCGCCAAGATCATCTTTAACATTTTCTCTGGCAAGATCCTCATCATCACCACCACGAGCAATGAGAGCTTGAGCATATTCAACACCTGTTGATTTAGCGCGACTCTTTGGATCAAGAAAGTCTGCAGATCTATAGCTTGGAGTTGTTGTTGGACCTGAAAATTCAGCTCCTGGTTCAATTGATTTTCCTTTTTTGGATTCAGCAACCATCTCTTTAACAGAGAATGCAAAAGGAAATTCCTCTCCATTTGGAGCTAGAACTGTAATTAGAGAGAAGTCAATACCACCTTTTTCAGTGAATTTCCCTCCGGAAAGATCTCCATAAACTTCATCAAGACTTGTATTGAAGCGAGGACTAATGATTTTTGCAATTGCAAAATCAGATTTATTTCGCTTGTTACCTGGAAGTTTTACTGAAACTTCTGTTGGCTGAAGGCATAAGCTTTTAAATTGACCATCAGCATTAATAGAGCCCAATGAACCCGCTGGTAAAACAGTGCAAGCATCAGCTTGGCCAGTATTAACAACATTGCCAAAACGAGCATTACCTTGCTCGCGCCCTTTTAAAGCTGCAGATGCGCTTGATGGGAGAGTTGTAAAGGTGAGACAAAAAGCCAGCATCAAAGCCAGCAGAGGACGAAATCGCATGAGAGGGCTAGATGACTGCGGTCGAAACCGCCCAATTAATTCAGTTGGGATATTACAGGTGCCAAATACTTCTTTTCACAAGCATCTGACAGCTCTATACAACCCGTAGCTTTTGCTTTGATAGATTTACCACATCGATTTCATTCAAAACCCTTTTACAGCAGTCTTTTTTGGCGTTTAGACTCTGATTTTTGAAAAAAACAAATTCGAAAAATATCAATAAATTATCTATTTTAAATTTCTAATTTCATCTAAAAGTTGATGGGATATTGCAAGTTTTGTTGAAAAAGATAAGTTTTTGACCATTTTTTTTGGACCTAACAAAAAACCACTGTTGAAGTTTTCATCAAACCCTTGCCCAGCTCTATCAATGGGATTGGCCATTAGAAGGTCACAACCTTTTGAAACCCTTTTCTTCTCTCCCTTTTCAATGATTTCATTATCACTTCCTGTCTCAGCAGCAAAACCAAGGAAAATTTGATTTTCTAATTTTTTTTTCGTTTGATTTTTGATTAGGTCTGATGTCATTTCTAAGTCATCCAAAATAGACTTTAGAAAAAGTTCTTTCGAGATTTTTTGTTCACTGGGACTATTATTTTTGAAATCTGATACTGCTGCAGCCATAACGATGACCTGAGCAGATGGTTGTAAATCATCAATTTTTGCTCCCATTTCATTTGAGCTTCTAACTGGATAAGTATTAAGTCCCTCAAGCAGATCTGGTTGAATGCTTACTGGGCCATGAACTAAATCGACCTCTGCACCTCTTAACTTTGCTGCTTGAGCTATCAAAACCCCCATCTTTCCACTGCTTCGATTAGTTAATTGTCTTGCGGCATCAAGAGCTTCGACGGTGGGACCAGCCGATATGAGAAACTTTATGTCTTTTAAATCTTTAGTGAGAAATTTATTTTCTGCATGGAAAATAAATGCACTTTCAGAGGCCATTTCAATAATATCTAAATTGACCATTTTCCCATCACCAACTCTGTCGCAAGCTAAAAGTCCTTCACTAGGTTCGAGAGTAATAACTTGGTCAATAGTTTTAACGTAATTCCAATTCTTTTTTACTGATTGATTTTCCCACATTGAAGTATTCATGGCAGCAGCCATAACTATTTGAGATTGACTAGCTAAAAGAATGCTGGCTAAAAGTCCATCAGCACTTCCACTAGTAAATTTGGATAAGGATGTGGCGCTCAATGGTGCAACAATAATTAGTTCTGCCCACTCAGCTAAAGCAATATGCAATGGCTTGGTTTGAGAGTCAGCCCATTGATCTTTATCTTGGTAACATTTATTTCTGCTTAAAGTAGATAAAGATAAGGGACTAACTAAATTAGTGGCGCTTTGCGTTATGACGCACTTGACCTTTGCACCAGCTTTAATTAGGCGGCTAACTAAAATAGGAGCTTTAACAGCTGCAATACTCCCCGTAACAGCAACTAATATTTTTTTTCCAGATAAAGAAGTCGAATTAATCATGATATTTTGATTTTATATCAAATAGACCTTGAAAGATATTTTTCAAATTTAAAATAAGTTGCATTTTTCGTATTAAAGGAAATTTGATTTTTTATATCTTTGATGGAAATAATTTATTTTTGCTTTATTAGATCTTTCATTTATTATATTTATGTTAGAGAGTTAACTAATGAAAAAATCCTGAGGTAATTTTTTAACTTTTCTCTTATGGCTCTAAGAATGCAGAAAACATTTTTATATAAATCATCTACAAAAATTGTTGATAGGTTAGCAAATTGGGCTGCAAATCCTTGGAGAAGGTATTCATTGTTAGCAATAATTTTTTTAATAGGCTTTTTAGTAGGTAGTTCTCTAGGTATGATTAATGGTGTACTAGCTTTGATGGATCCTGTTGGAGCATTTATTGCTTTAATATTTTTGGAGTTACTAATTCAAGCTAGATTTGTATTTCTGAAGTCTAATAAGCCAATAATACTAGTTAGGGTTTTTGATATGTTCAGAATAGGATTAGCGTATGGACTTTTTTCAGAAGGTTTGAAACTATTATAAATCTATTCTAAATATAATTAATCTTTTTTATTTAACCCGAGTAAATACAACAAAGCCATTCTTATTGGAATACCATTTTCTACTTGTTTACTTATAAGATTGATTGAATTATCTTCAACTAATCGATTACTTATTTCTACTCCTCTATTCACTGGTCCAGGATGAAGAACAGGAACTTTCTTTTCACACCATTTTAAACTTTCATGGGTTATCCCATATTGTGCATAATAACTATCAAGATCCATAGGCATATTTTGCTCCATTCTCTCTTTCTGTAATCGAAGTGTCATAACTGCATCACTATTTTTTAATGCGTCTTTTAGCGATCTTTTTATGAAAACAGAACCTCTCTTATTAATGGGATCAAAATTTTGCCCTAGCGGAGGATTCTTAACAAAATCAATGAATTCGTCTGGAAGAAGACTGGGAGGTCCACATAGTGTTACCTCTGCTCCACATGCAGTTAGAGCCCAAAGGTTTGATCTGGCAACTCTAGAATGAAGAATATCTCCAACTATTGTAATTTTTTTATTTAAAAGACTATTAGTTGATGGTTCATTTGGATTAAAAAAAGTAGCAAGTGTAAATAGATCCAAAAGACCTTGACTTGGATGGCTATGAAATCCATCACCTGCATTGAGAATGGATGTATTGATGTTATTTATGTCAACGTAATTAGCTAAATCTGCGGGTACATTTGTTGACTCATGCCTAATTACTAAGATATCAGCCCCCATTGAGATATATGTGAGAATAGTGTCTAAAGGAGTCTCTCCTTTGCTTAGAGAACTTGCAGATACAGAAAAATTTTGAACATCTGCAGATAGTCTCTTTGCTGCAAGTTCAAAGCTAGTTCTTGTCCTTGTACTTGGCTCGAAAAATAAGTTGGCGACTAATCTTCCATGAAGAGCGGGAAGTTTTCTAGAACTTGATTTATGGACATCTTTAAATCTTGTTGTTAATTCTAAAACTGTTTTGTAATCCTCTAAAGAAAACGTAGATAAATCAAGAACGTGATTATGTTTCCAATTATTCATAATCCCTCAAATGTTGATGGTTCCCAACACTTATTTTTTGGAGGAATTCGATCACCTCTAACCCTTTTGCTAACACTTCTACTACTTTTAAGATACCAACGCCAAGGTATATCTTTGGCTTGCGAAATGCCAATCCTTGTGGTCTGAACAATATTTCCCATTCTTGTTAAATTTTCTCCCTCTGTTAACCAAAAATCATTTGCAGGCGACAAGTGTAAATTGTCAAAACTCTTATTTAATCCAAATCTTTTTGCCAATAATCCAGGTCCAGAAGCAATTCTCTCGTGCTCTCCTTTTATTGCTATCGATCGAAGAAGTACACCATTTGCCCAGTTTTTCTTCCCTGTAACAATATTTACACAACTATTAATTCCATATGAAAGGTATATGTAAAAGTTACCCGGTTCACCAAAAAGGGTTTTGTTTCTTTGAGTTTTCCCTGAGAAGCCATGGCATGAAGCTTCTTCTTGAGAATAAGCCTCAGTTTCAACAATTGTGCCGGCAAGATAGCTATTTTTTGATAAGCGCTTAATTAAAAAACAGCCAATTAAGCTAGGTGCGACCATATGAGACGGCCTTGAAAAGAATTCTTTTGTAAGAAGTGAGATTTGCTTACTATTTCTTTTTTATCCATAGTACTTACTAAATAATATATTTCTCTATCTTGCTGATTAATTTACCAACACTTAAAATTTCTTAAAAGGCATTCAAATGGCAAAATGGTATACGAACTTATTTGCTTAAACGAAAGCACTAAGATCTTTTTGTAACTAAGTCGTCCATCTCATTATCTAAAGATCTTTAAAATTTTCTAACATAACCATGACTAAAATTTCTTCATCTGATGTACGTAAGGTTGCACAGTTAGCTCGTTTAGAACTTCCAGAAGATCAAATAGAAACCTATACAGAGCAACTGGAAGAAATACTTTCTTATGTTGATCAACTGCAAGAAATAGATACTGAAAATATTCCTCCAACTACTAGAGCTGTAGAGGTGGTTAATGCTATGAGGGATGATTTAGTTGAAGTTAATTGCTCAAGAGAAGATCTTCTTAATCAAGCACCGCATAGGGAAGGTGATTTTTTTAGAGTTCCCAAAATACTTTAAATTCAGGAATTATCATTTACTTTCTGTTCTGATTCTAGTTTTATGAATTAATTTTATATATTTTCTCCTCCAATTGTTTTTCGGTAATATTCTTGCTATTGGTCTCAATTTACTTCTTCTTTCTTTATGGCTTCTGATTCCAAGTAAAACATCATAAAGAAAATTTAGACTATCTTTCTTAGTTTCAAAAATTCCCATTCTTTGAGGCGAACCCTTTTGATCTAAAAGTGGTTTTGTGGCTTCGTAAGCTGGTTTATATTCAAACCATGGAATAGAGGGCCATAAATGGTGAATTAAATGATAATTTTGTCCCATTATTAGTAAGTTCATTAATTTACTTGGATAAACTCTTGCGTTTTTCCATCTATTTCTAGACTGAAAAGGTCTATGCGGTAGATAATCAAAAAATATTCCTAAAGTGACTCCAACCATTAATGCTGGTCCGAACCATAAATTATAAATAACATTCATGAAATTGTATTTAATTCCGGCAATGACTATGCAAATAAATATTCCTCTTTCAATTCCCCATTGCATTAGTTCAAATTTTCTCCAAAGTTTTCGCTCAAAGAAAAAATATTCATGATAGAAAAATCTTGGAGCAATTAACCAAATAGGGCCAAAGGTGCTAACTATGTGATCTGGATCGTTTTTTGGGTCGTTAACGTATTTGTGATGCTCTAGATGAACTCTTGTGAAAACTGGGAAACTAAAACCTAGTAATATCGCTGACCCATGCCCCATAAATTGATTGATCCATTTATTTGGATGGGCAGCATTGTGGCAGGCGTCATGGATAACAGTGCCTTCCATGTGTAGAGCCAAAAAAGCTAATGCAACTAAAATTGGTAACGGCCAGTTCCCCTGATACCACTGCCAAACACTAACTATTGCAAGAAAATAGCCACCAAAGAAAAGACCTAAAGTTACGTTTAAAGGCTTTGGCGGATCAAGATATTCTTGGATCTCATTTTGCCAGTCGCGTAATGACTTCAGTTTTTTCGTTGCCTTAGTTTTGTCAGACCTCGATAAGCACTGGGTCATTGCTTGATGTGATTGAAATTAATTGAGCTTGTATAGCTTAATTAAAAAATGCCCACCGGGAGACTTGAACTCCCACGACATAAAGCCACTGGTACCTAAAACCAGCGCGTCTACCAATTCCGCCAGGTGGGCCAAAGGTTTTCACCGATTGTATATTGATTCTAGCAGCTCGTTGATGGCTATTTAAAGACTATTTTTGATTCGTGATCGTAAAAAGATTAATGTAATTTTTATATTTGTATATGAGACATTTGAAAGTCTTGTTTTATGAAGCATGATTTTTAGTTGTTCAATAAGCCTTCATCACTACAAAACAAACTCATATTGAGAAAAATATGGTTATTTCTATTTCTGGATACTTGTTTCTTGTTGTTGGGCTTTTGATATTGGCTTTACCTCTAATGCTTGTGGAATTAAGTAGGCCAAGAGATTGGTTGATGGGCGGACTTTTTTTATTTTTAGGATTATTTCTTTTGGTGGAGAATGATCTTTTGAGAGGCTCAATAAATTTACTGGTTATTTCTATGGCAATTTTGTATGGAAAAATGATTTTAGAAATTATCCAAACTAGGTGGAATCAATTAAGCTCTGAAGAAAAAAAACGAGTTGGATCTTTTCAGAGGTGGTTTGAATCTTTTAGACAGCTCGGTCAAAGTTTTGCTTTACTTGGAGGTGGTTTTTTTAATTTTTTTAAAGGCTTCAGTATTAAATCTGAAAAACCGTTAAAAGAAAAAAAATGGGTTCATCCAGAATTGAAAGAAGAAGTCAAGAAGAAAGTAGTTGAAAGATCTGGTTCAATTGATTCTAATAAGATCGGAAATCAAGAATTCGCTGAAAATGAAGAAACTTCTTGATAAGGTTAAAAGACCTCAGGTAACCATTATGACTGATGAATATTTTTCAAAGTGAATAACATCAATAAAGATTCTCAAAAGGATCGTCCCACTTACAAAGACACTCTCAACCTTTTGCAGACTAATTTTGGAATGAGGGCAAATGCAACTCTAAGAGAACCTGAGTTGCAAGCTTTTTGGAGAGAAAAAAATATAGATTTCGAATTAGGCTCAAATAATACTGGAGAGACTTTTACTTTGCATGATGGCCCGCCATATGCAAATGGAACGCTTCATATGGGGCATGCTCTCAACAAAGTATTGAAGGACATAATCAATAAATTTCAAACAATGCAAGGAAAAAAAGTTTGTTATGTCCCTGGATGGGATTGCCATGGATTGCCTATTGAATTGAAAGTTCTTCAAGCTATGGATAAAAGTCAACGAGCTGAATTAACACCTATTAAGTTGAGAAAAAAAGCTGCTGCTTATGCAAAAAAGCAAGTTTCCAAACAAATGGATGGTTTTAAAAGATGGGGAGTATGGGGTGACTGGGATCAACCATATTTAAGTTTAGATAAAAAGTTTGAAGCCTCTCAAATCAAGTTGTTTGGTGAAATGGTCTTCAAAGGATACATATATCGAGGCCTAAAACCAGTTCATTGGAGTCCAAGTTCTCAAACCGCTCTGGCCGAGGCGGAACTAGAATATCCAACCGGTCATACTAGCAAAAGTATTTATGTGGGATTTAAAGTTAATCAAATACCAAAAAGATTAACTCAAGAAATTTCTAAGCAAGCTCCAGAGCTACTTAATTCAGAAGGGAAATTAAAAGAAGTAAAACTTCTCATTTGGACTACCACTCCTTGGACAATTCCTGCAAATGAGGCCATTTCTGTTAATCAAAAATTAGAATATGTAATAGCACAAAGTTCTGATCGTTCATTGATAATTATTGCTAACGATCTTTTGGAAGAAGTATCTAAGAGTGTAGGAATTAATTATGAAAAAAGAGTATTAATCAAAGGATCAATCTTAGATGGAATTAGATATAAACATCCTTTATTTGATAAAATAAGCCCTGTTGTTTTAGGAGGAGATTATATTACAACTGAATCAGGAACTGGATTAGTACATACTGCTCCAGGTCATGGTGTTGATGATTTCAATACTGGTAAAAAATATAATTTACCAATTTCTTGCCCAGTTGATTCAAAAGGTTTTCTAACGAAAGAAGCCGGAAAATTTGAAGGTCTAAATGTATTAAAAGATGCTAATAGTGCCATAATAAGTGATCTCATTAATGCGGGATCTTTGCTGAAAGAAATTCCATATGAGCACAGGTATCCTTATGATTGGAGAACTAAAAAACCAACTATTTTTAGAGCTACAGAACAATGGTTTGCTTCCGTTGAAGGATTTAGAGATAAAGCCCTTTCTGCCATAGAAGATGTTATTTGGCTTCCTGAATCGGGAAAAAATAGAATTAATTCCATGGTTAGAGAAAGGGGAGATTGGTGTATCTCCCGACAAAGGACCTGGGGAGTTCCAATACCAGTATTTTATGAAAAGAATGGAAAAGAAATCTTGCTCAATAAAGAAACTATTTCTCATATCGCTGATTTATTTTCTGTTCATGGAGCAGATATTTGGTGGGAGTATGAAGTATCTGATCTCTTACCTCCTTCTTATTTAAATCAGGCAGATCGATGGCAAAAAGGTACTGATACTATGGATGTTTGGTTTGACTCTGGCTCTAGTTGGTCTTCAGTTATTTCTAAGAAAGAAAATTTAAATTATCCAGCAGATTTATATTTGGAGGGATCTGATCAACATCGGGGTTGGTTCCAGTCCTCTTTATTAACTTCGGTAGCAGTGAATGAACATGCACCTTTTAAAAAGGTACTTACACATGGTTTTGCCTTAGATGAGACTGGTAGGAAAATGAGTAAATCCTTAGGAAACATTATTGATCCTTTAGTTATAATTAATGGTGGTTCAAATAAGAAATTAGATCCTGCGTATGGAGCTGATGTTTTGAGATTATGGGTTAGTTCTGTTGATTATTCTGCAGATGTTCCTATTGGATCAAACATACTAAAGCAAATTTCTGATGTTTATCGTAAGGTTCGAAATACGTCTAGGTATCTATTAGGTAACCTCTATGATTTTGATTATAAAATTGATTCCATTGATATTGCTAACCTACCATTGTTAGATAAATGGATGTTGAACAGAACAGCTGAAGTGATCGATGAAATATCAGATGCATACAATAATTTTGAATTTTCGAAATTTTTCCAAACAATTCAAAATTTTTGTGTTGTTGATCTATCTAATTTTTACTTAGATATTGCAAAAGACAGGTTGTATGTGAGTTCTAAATCTGACTTTAGAAGAAGAAGTTGTCAGACAGTTTTATCCTTGATAATTGAAAAAATATCTGGATTAATTGCACCTGTTTTATGTCATATGGCAGAAGATATTTGGCAGAATATTCCATATGACTTAGATGAAGCCTCAGTATTTCAAAGAGGATGGCCTAATGTACCTAAATCATGGCGAAATAGTAGTTTTAATTGTCATGTAACTGAACTCCGTAAACTCAGAGTAGTTATTAATCGAATGTTGGAGAGTTGTAGAACTAATCAAGCGTTAGGTTCTTCTTTGGAAGCATCAGTAAGGGTTGATATATCTGATGAAAAAGTTAAAGCTGCTATTGAATGGTTAGCTGAAAGCGAATCTAATAATGTTGATGTATTAAGAGATTGGTTCCTAGTTTCATCTTTACAAATTGGCGGTGAGCCATGGGCTGAAGTTTTAGTTAGTGAGGACAGTGATTATGCTTCAGTCGAGATTGCAAAAGCAAGGGGATTTAAGTGTGAAAGATGTTGGCATTATGAAATAGAAATGAGCAAGAATCCTCAACACTCAAATATTTGTAAAAGGTGCGAAAAAGTAGTCTTAGCTATTTAAATATCTATTAAAAATTAATATTAATTTTATTAGTTTTTAAATTATTAATCTTTAAAATTTACCGGCGAAACGACCATTCTTTGGCAATTGGATAAGCAGCCATTGTAGTAAGCCTATTAAATATAGTATTAGAGCTAAATATGCAAAAAATGTAGCAAAACCTTTACTCCAATTGCCATCTAAAACAAATTTTATTATTGTTTTTGTTGTCATGAATGAATTAAATGGAATTTCTCTCCAAGTATCACAATAGTTCTCATTAATTGAATTCAAACATCTCAAACTAAATAGATGAAGTCCAGTATTTAGTAAGGACCAAAAAGATAAAGTCCATCTCCAAATTCGTGTAGTTAAAGCAATAGGTTTATAATCAGGCATTTCATCAATTTCTTCATTGAGATCAAACCAAAACCAAATAGAACTAACCATAAGTATCGGTGCAATGAATGAAATTAATTGGCCTAATTGGCTCTCAACACTAAGAAATAAAAGGCTTATCGCATAAATACTAGAAACTTTCCAGTAAATTGATAAAAGTCTATCAATAGAGCTCGAATTCGATCTTTTTGCCCAAATCAATAGAAATAATGGGAGACCGAATGCGAAGGTAGCCGCAATTCGATATGAGAGCCAAACTAGAATTTGGAATTGAGGTTCAGTCAAAAAAAAATCTCATTCATATCTATTATCAACCTTAAAGTAATC
>QCND01000028.1 GCA_003213355.1 Prochlorococcus sp. AG-424-E20 | reverse complement strand
TCCACATAAAGTTCGAAAGGATTGAAGCGCAGCCCAATTGACCTCTTGTTGTTGACGCAATGTGGGAAACTCTCTAATCAAACGATCATGTTCCCTGTAGAATCTTTGGCAATCTGGACATTGGCATGGTTCTTCAGGCACCTTCATCAAGGCAGCATAGAAACCATCATTGCATTTCTTAGGCCGTCATAGGAGGCTCACCGTTAGAAAAGTCTCCTCCTTCGTCGTTATTATCTAATTGAGAGCATTCGGGGAGAGGTATTTCAATGCTAGTGACAACTTGAATAACATCTCTTAATCTCATTGAGTCAGCAAACCAACCCATTGCTTGCTCTGTATCACTTCTTCCTTCCGCATCATTAGCTTGATCTTCATGCGCTTCAGCTAGAAGTGTTAACCAACATAAACATCGAGCTTGAACAACTGATAAATCTAAATCACTTGGTTGGGAGTTGGATATTTGCTCACTCTCTTGTTGAACAAGCAATCGTAAGCGAAGATCGTGAAGCTGGGCCATGTTGACTGATTCACTAAATCAACGCTAGCGAGAGAGTAATGATTTTGCACACCCACCACATATAGGACTACATATTTTTAGTTTTTATTCGTTTTTCGCACGGGGCTGGCGGGACTCGAACCCACGACCTACGGTTTAGGAAACCGTCGCTCTATCCAACTGAGCTACAGCCCCCTGAAATTAATTATGCCTTGAGGCATGATGGAGCAGAAAGCAGGGGAGGTGATCGCAATTGAACTTCAGCAAAAAGCTGAAGAATTCTATTGAGGAAAGTCCGGGCTCCTATTTGGCCAAGCTTGCTGGGTAATTCCCAGTGCGGGTGACCGTGAGGATAGTGCCACAGAAACACACCGCCTAATGCTTAATGGGGAAATCCCAACAAGCACGGCAAGGGTGCAAAGGTGCGGTAAGAGCGCACCAGCAGCATCGAGAGGTGCTGGCTAGGTAAACCCCAGCTAGGAGCAAGGTGAGGGGCACTGGATGGCCATAGACCTTGCCCCTGGAGAGAACCGCTTGAGGCTAGCGGTAACGTTAGTCCCAGATAGATGATTACCCATTCGCTTTCTAAAGAAAGAGGAATGAACAGAACCCGGCTTATGACCTGCTTTCACTTTATTATTTTACACAAAAGATTACAATAAAAATCCTATTTTCTATCACTCAAATTATATGCTTTAAATCATTATGAAAATCTCAAATCAGAGAGTAGAACAAATCATTAATTTTATTAAAAGTCTACATTTAGATCAAAAATTTCAAAAGGAGTTTACCAAAGAAAAAATTAAAAATATTTTATGTATTAATGAATCACTAACTCATAGTTCTGCAAATAGTAAAATTAATTATGAAAATCTTGAATTTCTTGGAGACGCCGTTCTAAGACTCATTGCATCAGATTTCATAAAAAATAAATATCCATTTATGAAAGTAGGAGAAAGATCTGAACTGCGTTCACATCTTGTAAGTGATCAATGGCTAGAAGAAGTTGGTAAAAAAATACGAATCAACACTGTACTGGTAATTGGGAATAAAGCTCTTAGAGATAAATCAGCAAACGCAACTATTCAAGCAGAGGCAACTGAAGCATTAATAGGAGCTTTGTATGAAAGTCTTACTATTGTAGAACCTATAAAAGATTGGCTTATTCCATTCTGGGATGAAAAAAGTAAAGAAGTTTTAGCTGATCCTCATAAGAAGAATTACAAATCAGCACTTCAAGAATTGACTCAAAGTAAAGGCTTATCAATTCCCATATATAAAACAATTGAAATTGACAAAAAGCATGACAATCCAAAACGATTTTTTTGTAGTGTTTATGTCAAAAATCGATCAATAGCTGAAGGAAGTGGAAAGTCAATGAAACAAGCAGAGAAAAATGCCGCATGTAAAGCATTGCAGTATTTCGAAAAAAATGTCATTGATCAGTAATTAGTTTCTTTGAAAAAATGAATAATCAGCTTTTTATAAGATCTTTCAGAGGTAGTGTTAATAATTTATCCCAATTACCCCCTTCAAAAAGCACAGCCGCTTTATCACCACTTATTCTTTGAACAAACCCTTCATAACCATTGTAAATTGACTCTTGGTTATTCACAGTTACTGTTGCCCCAGGCAAAATAGGATCTTTTGAATCAGTCATAATCAACCATATTCAAATAAACTTTTAAAAAAGTCTACTCATAAAAATGTTCGAAAAAGATAAATGGATGTCAATAGGTGAAATTGTTGCTCCGCAAGGCTTAAAAGGAGATATTCGAATTAAACCTCGCAGCGACTTTCCTGAAAGATTTACAAAACCTGGAAAACGATGGATTCAAAAAACTGACGAATTACCTACTGAAATCAAATTAACAAAAGGAAAGCTTATTCCAGGTAAATCAATCTATATACTTTCTATCGAGGGATTATCAACTAGAAGTTCTGCAGAGGAAATTATTGGTTGGAAATTAGTTATTCCAATTGATAGCAGACCTATGTTGAGTAAAGATGAGTACCATTACCATGACTTAGTTGGATTAGAAGTAAGAAGTGGTCCAAAGAAAGCTCTAATTGGTTATGTAACTGACTTAATCAAAGGAGGGAATGACCTTCTACAGATAGAGTTAGTTGAAGGTAAAAAAGTTTTGGTACCTTTTGTGAAAGAAATTGTCCCAGAAATAAAAATCAAAGAAAAATGGCTGCTAATCAACCCACCCCCTGGCTTATTGGAACTCTAATAATTATTCGAGTTTTTAATCAGAACCTCAAAATCAATTCCAAAGTTATTTATGAACATAACTGATAACTCCATAATTCCTGTAATTCTTAGTGGTGGATCAGGAACAAGACTTTGGCCCCTTTCTCGAGAAAGTTATCCTAAACAATTTCTAGCCTTAGATTCACGAACAAAGAAAACACTTTTGCAGAAAACTTTTGAAAGGCTTCTAGGTTTAGAGGGACTTAAAAATCCGATATTAATATGTAATGAGGATCATAGATTTATAGTTGCGGAACAATTTAGAGAGATAAATACTGATCCTCAAGCAATTATTTTAGAACCCGTAGGACGTAACACTGCTCCAGCAATAGCCGTTGCTGCTCTTCAAGCAATTTCTTTAGGTAAAGACCCATTGCTATTAATTTTGGCAGCTGATCACTTGATAGAGAATATCGTTGAGTTTCAAAGAGTAATTCAAGCTGCAAAAACATATGCAAATCAAGGCCGATTAGTGACTTTTGGTATAGTTCCAACAAGTGCAGAAACCGGTTACGGTTACATTGAAACAAAAGAATTGCCTACCAAAGAAAATCAAATAATTGGTTTAGAGATAAATAAATTCATAGAAAAGCCTAATAAAGATATTGCTGAGAAATTAATAAAAGATTCTCGCTTTACTTGGAATAGTGGTATGTTTCTTTTTAAAGCGAGTACTATAATTAGTGAATTAAAAAAATTCGCACCAGAGATACTCAATTATTGCAAAATTGCTCTCGAGAAAGACATAGAAGATCTTGATTTTCTACGGTTAGAAACAGAATCATTCAAGAAATGTCCAAAAATATCTATAGATATTGCAGTGATGGAAAAAACAAATTTAGGAATCGTTCTTCCTTTAAATGTTGGATGGAATGATATAGGAAATTGGAAGTCTTTATGGGATATAAGCCAAAAAAATGATGATGGAAACTATATAAATGGCAGAATAATAGCTGAAAAAAGTAAAAACTGTTATTTAAAAAGTGAACAACGATTAATTGTAGGGATAGGTATAGAAAATCTAATAGTTGTTGATACAAATGATGCTATATTAGTTGCCAATAGAGATCAATCTCAAATTATTGGGAATATAGTCAAAAGTCTAAGTTCATCGGCCTTTCCAGAAGGCAAAATGCACAGAAAAATTTATAGACCTTGGGGTAATTACACCACAATTGTCGAGGGAAATAGATGGTTAGTGAAACTTATAGAGGTAAAGCCAAATGCTTCTCTTTCTTTACAAATGCATCATCATAGAGCAGAACATTGGGTTGTAGTTAACGGAACAGCATTGATAGAAAAAAATGGAGAAAAACAACTTTTAAGTGAAAATGAAAGTACATTTATCCCTTTAGGTTGCAAGCATAGATTAAGTAATCCTGGAAGAATGAGGCTTGAACTTATTGAAGTTCAAAGCGGAACGTATTTAGACGAAGAAGATATCATTCGTTTTGAAGATTCTTATGGCAGAATAAAAAATCAGAGTTAACAAAAAACTTTGTTCTATTATTAAAAATTTATGGAAATTAATTAAAAAAATGATTGAGAGTTAAAAAATTTTATTCAACGGTTACACTTTTGGCTAAATTCCGCGGCTGATCAACATCTAACCCTTTATGAGCTGCTATGTGATAACTAAATAGCTGTAAAGGTACTACAGTTAATAGGGGGCTTACCCATTCACTAACTTTTGGGATAGTAAATAATTCATCAAACATTTCCGATTCAGATCGATGTGGAGACACCCCAATTAAACGGGCATCTCTAGCTTTAGCCTCTTGCGCGTTACTAAGTACCTTTTCATAAACGCTTCCCGGGACAGCTATAGATACCACTGGAACATGTTGATCTAATAGTGCTATTGGTCCGTGTTTTAGCTCTCCAGCTGGATAGCCTTGCGCATGGATGTAGCTTATTTCCTTAAGTTTAAGAGCACCTTCAAGTGCAATTGGATAATTTATTCCTCTACCTAAGAAAATTACATCCTTTGTTTCAACAAACAAATGTGCTATTTCCTTAGACAGAGAATCATGTTTTTTTATAAGGTTTGTTAGCAGTTTAGGAATTAATCTCAAATCATTAGAGAGATCTAAAATTTCTTGAGCGTTTCTTTTTTGTCTATGTGATGCAAATAAAAGAGTCAAGCCATAAAAGGACAACATTTGGCCCAGAAAGGTTTTCGTTGCTGCAACACCTATTTCGATGCCTGATCCAATATCAATAACATTATCCAGCTCACGACCAAATGAACTATCAACTCTATTAGTAATTCCCAATTGATGAAAAGAAAAATTAGCATCTTTAGTCGAATCTCTTCTCTTCTTTTCCATCCTTAAGGCAGCTAACGTGTCTGCCGTTTCACCTGATTGACTTACTCCTATTGTCAAAGTGTTGGGGGAAAGTGGAGGGGGAGCATACCGAAATTCACTCGCGAAATATACCTTTGTAGGAACTCCTGCAAATTGTTCCAACAAATAAGCACCAACCATGCCTGCATGTCTACTGGTTCCACAGGCAAGTATTTGTATCTGTTCTATTGTCTCAAGGACAGATTTAGATACCGGCAAAGCTACTAGATTATCGGAGGGTGAATCCATAGGCAAAAATCTATCTATCCATTGTTGTGCCTTTTCTGGCTGCTCATAAATTTCTTTAAGCATGAAATGACGGAAATTTCTTTTATCCGCAAAAAATTCCGTACCCTGCAAGATCGATGGTGCTCTATGCTGCCTCTTTCCATCATCATCATAAAGTTCAATTCCTAGTGGGGTTAAAAGTGCAATTTCGTGATCCCTTAAAGGTAAAAATGTACGGGTAAATCCTATTAATGCTGGCGTATCACTTGCACAAAAAAACTCACCCTCGCCAAAGCCAAGAACTAATGGAGCTTGCCCTCTAGCAACTACAAGAGCATTGGGAGCCTTAGACCAAATCACTGCTATGGAATAAGTACCTTCTAATAAAGTCAACACTTTTTGAACAGCGATTAATAATATTTGTTCATCAGGGGAAAGTCCATTTGCCAGAGACTGTTCTATCTCTAGACCGATTAAATGTGGAATTATTTCAGTGTCAGTTTCCGAGGTTAATTTGATTCCTTTAAGTTTCAGGCTGCTAGATAACTCTCTATAATTTTCGATAATCCCATTTTGCACAACTGCAATTTGCCCGGAGAAATCAATATGAGGATGCGCATTTTTTTCGTTAGGCTTACCGTGAGTAGCCCATCTAGTATGGGCGATACCAACACGACCTTTTGGAGGCTTTTTTTTAATTAAGTTTGATAGATTAATAAGCTTTCCTTTTGCTTTTGTGACATTTAGTTTTCCAATTTGATCGTTATTTAAATTATCAATTGTTGCTATACCTGCGGAGTCATATCCGCGATATTCCAATTTTCTTAATCCATCAATAAGTAGAGAAGAAACTTCTCTTGATCCAATAACCGCAAATATGCCACACATATATTTAAATTAACATCACAAATTATTTATATAAAATAAACCTTCGTTAAGAAAAATACTAATTTCTAGTAAGCCAAGCCCATACTTCTAGTTGTTTCATCACCTAGGTAAACCCTAATACTAAGGAAATCAGTTGGACAAGCAGTTTCACAACGCTTACATCCAACACAATCTTCTGTTCTTGGAGAGGAAGCTATCTGTGAAGCTTTGCAGCCATCCCATGGAACCATTTCAAGAACATCCAGAGGACAAGCCCTTACGCATTGGGTACATCCAATACAGGTGTCATAGATTTTGACGGCGTGTGACAAATTAATAACCCATATTTTCTTGATGTATAAAACTATACTTACGTTTCGCTACATAAAAAAAAATAGTTGCAATGCCGTCACTTTTGTTAACTCGACACTCTAACCCGTAGTATTGGAAGTCAGGTCTAAGAAGGTTATGTCCCAGGAAGCAATCCTTGAAAAAGTTTGTTCTATTGTCGCAGAACAACTAAGCGTTGAAGCCGGTGAAGTTAAACCGGATTCAAATTTCCAAAACGACCTCGGAGCTGACTCTCTCGACACTGTCGAATTAGTTATGGCTCTCGAAGAGGCATTTGACATAGAAATCCCCGACGAGGCTGCTGAAGGCATTGCCACTGTTGGTGATGCAGTCAAATACATAGAAGAAAAACAGTCTTGAGGTTCAAATGATGGAGAAACTCCATCGAGTTGTTATTACAGGTCTTGGCGCCATTACTCCAATTGGCAACGACCTCGAAAGTTACCTCCAAGGCCTTCAATCCGGGCAAAATGGGGTAGATCAAATAACACTCTTTGATGCCTCATCCCATGCATGCAGATTTGCAGCAGAGGTGAAAAATTTTGATCCGACTGGCAAATTAGAGCCAAAAGAATCCAAAAGATGGGATCGTTTTTCAAAATTTGGAGTCATTGCAGCAAAAGAAGCCTTGAATCATTCAGGGCTAATAATTGACGACTCAAATTCTGGAAGAATTGGTGTAATTATTGGTTCTGGCGTTGGCGGGTTGCTGACTATGGAAACCCAAGCTCATGTTTTAGACAACAAAGGAGCTAGTCGAGTTAGTCCGTTTACCGTTCCCATGATGATTCCCAACATGGCTACAGGACTAGCGGCTATTGCACTTGGCGCTAAAGGTCCAAGTTCAGCAGTTTCAACTGCTTGTGCCGCCGGATCAAATGCTATTGGTGATGCATTTAGACTAATCCAATTAGGCAAAGCAGATGCAATGATTTGCGGTGGAGCAGAAGCAAGTATTACTCCTTTAGGAGTAGCAGGATTTGCTAGTGCAAAGGCCTTATCTTTCAGAAATGATGATCCATCTACCGCAAGTAGACCGTTTGATTCTCAGCGAGATGGATTTGTAATTGGAGAAGGGGCAGGAGTACTAATTTTAGAAACTCTTGATCATGCACTAAAAAGAGACGCAACAATCCATGCAGAGATTATTGGTTATGGGACTACTTGTGATGCTCATCACATCACCTCTCCCACTCCAGGAGGAGTTGGAGGTGCAGAAGCTATGAAACTTGCATTAATTGATGGACAAATTAATCCAAAAGAAGTCGATTACATTAATGCTCATGGAACTAGCACTCCAGCTAATGACAGCAATGAAACATCTGCAATAAAAACTGCTTTAGGAAATCATGCATATCAAGTCCCTACAAGCTCAACCAAATCTATGACAGGTCACCTACTCGGAGGTTCTGGTGGAATCGAGGCTGTTGCTTGTGCTCTGGCGATAAAACATGAAACAATTCCGCCAACAATTAATTATTCCAATCCAGACCCAAATTGTGATCTTGACTATGTGCCCAACAAAGCAAGAGAAAAGAAATTAAGTGTCGTACTATCTAACTCATTCGGGTTTGGCGGTCACAATGTCTGTCTAGCTTTTCGAAAAATGATCTAAATCAATTTCATTTTCGCTTTCCACTTAAATTTCTTATCCCCACTCACTCATTAAAAATGGTTGCCTTGACTACTTCCCTAGACACACTTTGCGTAAACAGCATCAGGATGCTCGCTGTTGATGCAATTAATAAATCCAAAAGTGGTCACCCAGGTTTGCCTATGGGTTGCGCACCTATGGGTTATGCATTGTGGGACAAACACTTACGACACAATCCGAAAAACCCAAAATGGTTTAATCGAGACAGATTCGTTCTTTCAGCCGGACATGGATGCATGCTTTTGTATGCTCTCCTTCATTTGACTGGCTATGACTCTGTCACCATTGAAGATATTAAAGAATTTAGACAATGGGGAGCTAAAACTCCAGGACATCCAGAGACTTTTGAAACTCCTGGAGTTGAAGTAACTGCTGGACCTTTGGGGGCAGGCATTTCAAATGCAGTTGGATTAGCCATTGCGGAAGCTCACCTTGCTGCCAAATTCAACAAGCCTGATTCAACAGTTGTGGACCACTACACCTATGTGATCATGGGGGATGGATGTAATCAAGAGGGTATTTCTTCAGAAGCCTGTTCTCTTGCTGGGCATTTAAAACTTGGAAAATTAATAGCTCTCTATGACGATAATCACATCACTATTGATGGAAGAACAGATGTATCATTTACTGAGGATGTCTTAAAAAGATATGAAGCATATGGATGGCATGTACAAGAAATTCCTGATGGAAATACAGATATTGAGGGCATATCTAAAGCAATCGAAAAGGCCAAATCAGTCACTGATAAGCCATCCATTATCAAAGTAACAACAACTATCGGCTACGGTTCACCCAATAAAAGTGATACTGCAGGTATTCACGGCGCCCCATTGGGCGAAGAAGAGGCAGAACTCACTAGAAAACAATTAGGTTGGTCCTACAAACCTTTCGAGGTTCCCCAAGATGCTTACGATCAATATCGTCAAGCCATTCAAAAAGGGGCACAATTAGAAGAGGAGTGGAATCAAACCCTAGCCACTTACAAAGGGAAATATCCTAGTGAAGCATTTCAATTTGAGCGCATGTTGAGAGGCGAACTACCTGAAGGCTGGGATAAAGATTTACCTACTTATGGACCCGATGACAAAGGGGTCGCTACTAGAAAACATTCTCAAATATGTCTAGGTGCTCTTGGTCCAAACATTCCTGAACTCATAGGAGGTTCTGCTGATTTAACCCATTCAAATTACACAGATATAAAAGGTGAAACTGGATCTTTTCAATATGACAGTCCTGAAAAACGTTATTTACATTTTGGTGTAAGAGAACACGCTATGGCAGCTATATTGAATGGTATTGCTTATCACGATAGTGGTTTAATTCCTTATGGAGGGACCTTCCTAGTCTTCGCAGACTACATGAGAGGATCTATGCGTCTCTCCGCTCTTAGTGAGCTTGGGGTTATTTATGTTTTAACGCATGATTCCATCGGTGTTGGTGAAGATGGCCCCACACATCAACCGATAGAAACCATTCCATCATTAAGAGCAATGCCAAATATGATGGTATTTCGTCCAGGCGATGGCAATGAAACAAGTGGTGCTTATAAAGTCGCAATTAAAAATCGTAAAAGACCAAGTTCCTTATGCCTAAGTAGGCAGGGTATGGCCAATCAACAAAATTCATCCGTAGATAAAGTTGCTTTTGGTGGATACATACTTGAAGAGTGCGATGGCACCCCAGAACTAATACTTATCGGAACTGGAACTGAACTTGACTTATGTGTTCAAGCAGCGAAAAAGTTAACTATAGAAGGTATAAAAGTACGCGTGGTTTCTATGCCATGCGTTGAACTTTTTGAAGAACAAAGTGAAAGTTATCAAGAAGAAGTTTTGCCTTCAAATATCAGAAAACGCCTAGTAGTTGAAGCCGCAGAGAGTTTCGGATGGCACAAATATATTGGTCTAGATGGTGACAGCGTAACTATGAATAGCTTTGGAGCATCTGCTCCAGGTGGATTATGTATGGAAAAATTTGGATTTACAGTTGAAAACGTACTAGAAAAATCTAGAAATCTTCTCAACAAATAAAATTAATTATTTAACTAAAAATAGTTAATACAAAAAGTTAAACAAAGAACTAATTTTCTTTGTTTAACTTTACTGGAGTTAATACTGCTGCACCTTTTGAGTTTATTTGATCGTTTAATTTATCAAGATCTTCATCTGTGATTTTTGTATTCATTGGACAATGATTGGGTCCACACATTGAACAAAACTCTGCTTTTTTGAAAATTTCTTCAGGTAAAGTTTCGTCATGATATTGCTTAGCTCTCTCTGGATCTAAGGACAATTCAAACTGTTTGTTCCAGTCAAATTCTTTACGAGCCTTACTTAATTCATCATCACGATCACGAGCTCCTGCTCTATGTCTTGCGACATCTGCCGCATGAGCAGCAATTTTATAAGCAATCAAACCTTCTCTAACATCCTCAGGATTGGGCAACCCAAGATGTTCCTTAGGTGTTACATAACAAAGCATCGCGGTCCCGTACCAACCTGCCATGGCTGCACCAATCGCACTGGAAATGTGATCATAACCAGGAGAGATATCTGTTACTAATGGACCTAGAACATAGAAAGGAGCCTCTGAACACTCCTCCATTTGCTTCCTAACATTGAATTCGATTTGATCCATAGGTACATGACCAGGCCCTTCAACCATGACTTGAACATCATGCTTCCAAGCACGTCTAGTCAATTCACCTAGAGTCTTCAACTCAGCCAGTTGAGCTTCATCTGACGCATCATGCAGACATCCAGGCCTTAGAGAATCACCTAAAGAAAAAGTGCAGTCATAGCGTTTAAAAATTTCACAGATATCATCAAAACGAGTAAACAAAGGATTTTGCTTGTAGTGATAAAGCATCCATTGGGCAAGAATTCCTCCGCCACGACTAACTATTCCAGTGATACGACCTTTAACTTTGGGTAAATGTTCAATCAATAAGCCAGCATGAATGGTTTGATAATCAACTCCTTGCTGACAATGCTTTTCTATTATGTGTAAAAAATCATCCTCAGTTAACCTTGAAATTGAACCGTGAACACTTTCTAAAGCTTGATAAACAGGAACTGTTCCAATTGGGATAGGGGAGGCATTGATAATTGCAGTTCGCACCTCATCTAAATTAACCCCTCCAGTAGAAAGATCCATAAGAGTATCAGCGCCATATTTTACTGCCAGATCAAGCTTCTTTAATTCTTCACTAATATCGCTTGCATTTGGTGAAGCACCAATATTTGCATTAACTTTACATGTTGAGGCAATACCTATTGCCATAGGCTCTAAGTTCATATGGTTAATATTTGCTGGAATAACCATTCGACCTCGTGCGACTTCTTCCATAATCAGAGACTCAGGAAGATTCTCACGCTTTGCTACATACCTCATTTCTTCAGTAATTTCGCCTTTGCGAGCAAAATGCATCTGAGAAACATTGGTTTTACCTTTTCTGGAAGCCACCCATGAATTCCGCATGAACTAAAAAGCTATTGAATAAAAAAGGAGCACTATGTATAAAGATCACAAGATTTCACTTTCCTTACACTGGTTCAATCCAGCTCAAGTTCAGAGGGTGTGATCTCAGCCATGCAGCAAAGCAATATGGCACCCCTAGTGATAAATACAAATTAGCTCGAAATCCGCAACTAAACCCTAAAGTTTTTATAGATAAAATTTTTGAATTAAAAGTTTTGATCATTCATATCTTTTTTTATCTCAAAAAACAACATTCTTCGTCGCCTAAATCTTCTTACCGCTCCAGTCAAAACCAATCCACTTCCTACAACTAAAGCAGGTATGGCTTGAATTTTATCTTTACCCTCTCTATGTAAAAAACCTGTAATTGCTAATAAAATTAGCAAAGGTGCTGAAATTGAAATTAATGGGTTACCTAATCTTCTCATAAAATCAGAGACTAAATGTCTTGGAGAGTTTTAGATGCACTGACTAATGTTTGAGACAAAATGTTTATTCCTAATTCCAGGCTTCTTTCATCCAAAGAAAAGTGTCCACTGTGCAATGGAGCACAACCTTGATCACCAGCAACTCCTAATCTAAACATCGTGCCTGGGACATCTTGCAAGAAGAACGCAAAATCTTCAGCTCCTAATGACGGATTTTCTAAATAAACAATATTTTTTTCATCCATAAAATTCTTCGCACAGGTAGATAACAAACTAGTCAACTCTGGATCGTTATAAACTGGAGGAGCGATCGACTTGAATTTTGTACTAGCCTTACCTCCATAATTAGAGGCTATATTTTGTACTATTGTCTCAATCCATTTAGGCAATTTTTCATAAAGGTTGCTATCAAGACACCTTACTGTGCCTAGAAGCTTAACCCTCTCAGCAATTACATTAAAAGCATTACCTCCTGAAATCTTCCCAAAGCTAATAACTACTGGCTTAAGCGCATCTAAACGTCTACTAATAGCCTCTTGAAGTCCACTAATAACTTTTGCAGAAATCCAAATTGAATCTATGCATTCATGTGGTCTAGCCCCATGCCCTCCATGACCAATAATCTCTATTTCCAATTCAGCCGCGGCAGCTGTAAAAGTACCAGTTCTTATTCCAATCTTGCCAACTGACAAATCTGGATAAACATGCACACCAAAGAGAGCTTGAACTCCCTCAAGAACCTTTTCAGCTCTCATCCAATTTGCACCTTGAGCAATCTCTTCAGCAGGTTGAAAAATGATTCGGATTCGAGAATTTGTAAATTTATGTTTTGCCAATACTTTAGCCACCCCCAAACCAATACAAGTATGTAGATCATGACCACAGGCATGCATCAGGCCTTGAATTGAAGAAGAATATTCTAAACCTGTCCTCTCTTCAATTGGCAAAGCATCCATATCAACTCGTAAGCCAACAACAGGTCCACTTTTATTACCCATTTCAGCCACTACTCCCGTTTTGCCAACTGCTTCTTTTACTTCCCATCCTGATTTTCTAAGCTCCCCGGCAACAAGAGCAGCAGTTTGATATTCCTGACCGCTTAGCTCTGGGTGAGCGTGAAGATGACGACGTATTTGAATTAAATAAGGCAGTATATCCTTGGTTAAAACGTCAATTTTTTTTTCTAAATCTTTCATCTATCATCCAACGCAAGAAATGCAATCAAATCATTTGTAGGTTTTGGAGGCCAACGGCGAATATTCAACAACCAATCCTTCTCACGATATCGAATATCTAATCCAGCCGCCGCAGCCCAATTACTTTCAGCTTCACCTGAGAAGCCTTTGCTCCATAGAAGAGCACTTAAGGCTGCTCTCGCATCTGCGAATAAAGGATATTTGCGGATTAATATTCTGATTTTCTTTTCAGCTAGATCAAGATCACCCAATTGATAAATCGCAAGCGCCTCACTAGATCTAGCCATAGCTATTGCATTATTTGACGAGGCAGCTTGAGCAAACAATTTCTTCGCTTCAATCCAATTATCCATGGAGCCCATCACATTTCCTAGGTTATATAAAGCTGAAACATCTTTAGGATTATTGTTTAAAACATATTTGTAGTCTTTACTGGCATCCTCCCAACGCTGCAAAGCTTCTTCAGCAATTCCTCTATTCAGATAAGGGTCTAAATCTTCAGGCGAAATATCAATAGCCTTAGTTTGATCTTTTATGGCTCCTTTAGGATCACCAAGCGCGAGACGAATATTACCTCTATTGCTTAAGGCAGCAGCATCATCTGGATTCTCATTTAAATAAGAACTCCAATCTTTTTCAGCTCGCATGAAATCTCCCTCTTTACTTTCTTGAAGAGCCTTCTCGAACAAAACTTTTGGAAGCACTTTAGCTTGGGTCGAGAATGGCACGACAATAAAAATAATAGAAAGTAAAAGTAGAACTTTTACAACTCTTCCAAAAATCATGTATCTATATTATTTGCGGAAGTTAGCAAATAATGTTTTTTAGCTACTGGAGTAACAACCCTTCCCCTAGAAGTTCTCTGCATAAAACCAATTTGCATTAGATAAGGCTCAACTACAGTTTCAAGGGTCGTTGAATCCTCTCCAAGTGCAGCAGCCAAAGTTTCAAGTCCTACTGGCCCCCCTTGATATTGATTAACTAACAAGCCTAAATAACTTCTATCAGTTGCATCTAGACCTCTTTGATCCACTCGATGAAGCTCAAGTGCATCATTAACAACTTCAACATCGATCTTCTTTGAATGAGAATGCACTTCTGCATAATCTCTAACTCTTCGTATGAGCCTATTTGCAATTCGAGGAGTACCTCGACATCTTTTAGCTAATTGTTGAGATGCTTCCTCTGAAATTACTAAATTAATAAGTTTCGCAGATCTTTTAATTATGTTTTCAAGGTCCAAATAATTGTAAAAATCTAGTCGCTGAGTTATTCCAAAACGATCTCTCATAGGGGAGCTTAATGCAGCAGGTTTTGTCGTAGCACCTACTAAGGTAAAAGGGGGGATTTCTATTGATCGCATTCTGGAGGAAGTACCCTTACCTACAGCTAAATCTAACCTTCTATCTTCCATAGCTGGATACAAAAGTTCCTGTGATATGCGATTTAGTCTGTGAATCTCATCAACAAAAATCAATTCACGTGGCTGCATATTTATCAATAATCCAACAATATCCCTAGGTCGTTCCAGAGCAGGAGCGCTTGTAACTCTAGCTTTAACCCCCAATTCCTCCGCAATAACAAGAGCCATGGTAGTTTTGCCCAATCCTGGCGGCCCATAAAGCATTAAATGATCAAGTGCTTCTCCTCTTTTTAATGATGCTTTAACTGAAATCTCAAGAACTTTTTTTAATTCAGATTGACCTACAAAATCATCAAAAGATTTAGGCCTGAGTGAATCTTGATGAGATAATTTAAGCTCCTCCTTCAAAAGACTGGGACCAACCAATCTTTCCTCTCCTTTATCATTAGGAAGAGAAGAATGATTAGTAATTGAAGAAACAATTGCCATGACCGAAGGTTAGTGGCATATCAACAAAAATGGAGGTAAATAGAAAAATGAGCAAAAAAGGAAAGAAAAAATCAAAAAACAATTCCTCAGTTGATGGAAATCGTCGCCTAGCAGAAAATAGACAAGCAAGATATGAATATGAAATTCTAGAAACACTTGAAACTGGATTAGAGCTTCTTGGAACAGAAGTTAAATCAATTAGAGCTGGAAAAGTAAATTTAAAAGATGGATTTTGCCAAATTAAAAAAGATCAAATTGAACTTCATAATGTTCATATATCACCTCATAATCATGCCGGTAAGTTTTTCAATCACGAACCTCTGAGAATTAAAAAACTACTTGCGCATCGAAAAGAAATCGAGAAATTAAAAATCAATTTAGAGAGAAAAGGGTTAACAATAATCCCTTTAAGTCTTTATCTCAAAGGCTCATGGATCAAGTTAAAAATAGGAGTCGGTAAAGGAAGGAAGCTTCATGATAAAAGAGATCGAGAGAAGAGTAATGACTCGAAAAGAGATGTTGCTAATGCTCTCAAACGTTTTTAAGAAAAAATTTGTTACTTTTTACTAGAATTCTTATAAAAAATCAAACTTTAATGATCCTTTCTCAGGTTACATCCAAACTAACATTTTCGGGTGGAGGTGTTGGATCAGGATCAGCAATTAGCATATGTTGTAAAACGATTTCAGGACGCTCGCTATCTCTCCATCTAATGCGATAAGCAGGCATTTTTGTGCCCCTGCTTGTCGTTTGCTCAACAGGTTCCATAACCCAACCGCGTCTTGAACGCCCTTGGGGATTCCTTTTCACAACAGCATCTGCATGCTTGAAACGGAAACCAACTCTCTCGCCACTCATCTGAACAAAATACTTACATGCCTATTATCCACTCTGATGGGTCACTTTCCAGTTTGTTTTAAATTTGATTCTGGTCGTAAAAGTGGAAAAGCTATGACATCTCTTATGGAAGGACTATCTGTTAAGAGCATTACAAACCTATCTATTCCTATTCCTAGACCTCCTGTTGGAGGCATTCCGACTTCAAGAGCATTGATAAAATCCTCATCCAAACTTTGAGCCTCAAGATCACCTGCTTCTTTTTTTGTTTGCTGTAAAAGTAAACGTTCTCTTTGATCAATAGGGTCAATTAATTCGCTAAAAGCATTGGCAGTTTCTCTACCGACAATAAAAAGTTCAAATCTTTCCACTAAACCTTTCTTAGTT
>QCND01000027.1 GCA_003213355.1 Prochlorococcus sp. AG-424-E20 | reverse complement strand
GAAGCCTTAGAGAAGTTTTTCAACCAGGTGAATCCATCAAAGCTTTGATAACTGATTTAGATCCTTCTAGAGGACGAATTGGTTTAAATACAGCTCTTTTAGAGGGCCCTCCAGGAGAACTTATTACTGATAAAACAAAAGTTATGGAAGAGGCAGATGAGCGCGCGATTAAAGCGCGAAATAGCTTGAATAAAGAAAAAGTTGATTCTCAAAAAGAAGAGAAAGACATCAACTTATTCTCATAAGTGTACATTGAAAAAAAAAAATTGTGATCGCTTCAAAAAAATCTGATTTAAAAAAAACAGACTGGGAAATAGACTTTTATTCCCGCCCAATAATTGATGAAAATGGAAAAAAAAGATGGGAATTATTAATTACATCTACAAATAATTTCAAAGATAAGAAAACATTTAAATGGGAAAAAATATGTCCAGCATCAAGTGTTAATTCAATTTGGTTAAAAGATGCATTGGACGAAG
The DNA here is from genome assembly GCA_003213355.1 of Prochlorococcus sp. AG-424-E20. Classification (GTDB taxonomy): domain Bacteria; phylum Cyanobacteriota; class Cyanobacteriia; order PCC-6307; family Cyanobiaceae; genus Prochlorococcus_B. The sequence goes on along the minus strand of QCND01000027.1, from coordinate 17,826 downwards.
CCATTGATGAAGCTTATTTACAAGGTTGGGATAAACCATCCGTTATTCGATGTTGGCGATCCTCTATGAAAACTATGATAAAACGTGCAGCAGATCAAATAGGAATTGAACTTATCGCTAGCAGAAGAACATATTCATTATTGGAGTGGCTTATTGAAAGAGAAAGGAGTTTATATCCTCAGCAAAAAGGTTATACCGGCGTCAATCTTGCTCCTCCTTCAGACCCAATCACAAACCAAGCCATCCCATTACCAGAGGAAGTAAGAGGTGAATCATGGAGCTTTGCTTCCCTATCTCTAAATACACTTAGAGAGGCTGATGAATGGGAAGTAAAATTTTCTAATTTAATTCCCATAAAAGATTCAATTAAAGAAAATGTATCCATTCCAGGTATTAGACTTTTTAGCCCCAAAAGATCCTTGGCACTTGCCGCTTGGCTCGGGGGACTTGAACCTGCAAAGCTCTTAATAGAGGGGACTCAAATAATTTTAGAGGCAGGGCAAGCTGATAGATGGTTAGTAACTGATGTCGAAGAAGAAGCTAAAAAAGTTATTGAAAATAATTTTTCAAATACAAAATCAGATGCAGATGGACTTCAATTTATTTCAGTTCAAAAAAGTCCTGAGGAAAATTCTCTAGATGGGTTTTGGATGCTAAAGGATATTGAATAGAATTAACAAATTTCACTTAAAACAGAGTTCAAATAGATTTAGGGGGTTAAATACATAACCATAAAAAGATGAGGTTATAAACTTTTAAGGATATTAAATTTCTCAATCTGATCTATTAAAAAAATAATTTAATTATTGCCATAGTAACTTCTATAAAAGGAAATAAATATCAAATCAATCTAAATAGAATTTGCACATACTCAAATCAAGAGCTATTTAATTCTTAAAGAATAGATAAAACGAATTTAAGAAAATGGATTCTTTTATCCATCAATAAATAGAATTTTATAATTAATTTAGCAATTATTAGTTGCCAATCCTTCATTTATATATTTCTCTGTTATATCAATATTACTATCAAAAGGAATAACTTTGGCAACTAAAACACCATTGTCTGATCCTTTAGGTTTTAAATTTACTTTTGTATGTCTGGGTAGTTGTTTTTTGAGCCACTTAATAGATTCTTCCTCTAAATCAGGAGTGATTTCTGTACATGCTAATTTCACAGTGTAGGTACGATTATGATCTCCAATCAGCAAAACAGAAGAATTAGTCACTTGTAAAATTTCAGCGGCACCAACTCCCGAATGAAAACAAAAAAGAGAAATTAATAATATTAAAATCTTTGTATAAATTTTATTCATAAAAAGTTTTTAAAATTATTTCTTTATCTCTGGTATGCCAACCATTTGAGCATTACTTTTTCCGGGTGGCACCATAGGGTAACAATTTTCATCTTTTCTTACATTTACGTTAACAAGAACTGGCCCTTCATTCGCCAATGCTTTTTGAAGTACAGGGATTAAGTTTTCTCTTTCTGAAATTACTATACCCTCAATTCCAAAAGCCTTAGATAGCGAAATGAAGTCAGGCTCCCCAACAGACATGTTAGATGCAGAATATCGTTCATCATAAAAACTTTCTTGCCATTGCCTAACCATCCCTTGCCAATGATTATTGATGATAATTACTTTTAAATTCAACTTGTATTGAGCAATAGTTCCAAGCTCCTGAATGTTCATGAGGATGCTTGCATCACCGGCGATACAAATTACTTTCTCCTTAGGCAAAGCAACTTTTACTCCCATTGCAGCGGGCATTCCAAAGCCCATAGTTCCAAGTCCAGCACTGCTAATCCATTGTCTTGGCCCATTCAACAAATACTGAGCTGCCCACATCTGATGTTGTCCAACATCAGTTGTAATGTAAGCATCTTGAGCCAAGTCTCTCAACGCAATTAAAACTTCCTGTGGATAAATTTCTCCTTCTTTAGGGGGAGTTATTAAAGGAAAATTATTTTTCCAGTTTTTAATTTTGTTAAGCCAGTTAGAAGTTCTTGGATTTGTTTTCCTTTGCTTACTGAGATCTAATAATTTAACAAGGCTAATTCCAACATCACCTAATACAGAAACTTCAACAACTCTATTTTTATTTATTTCAGCAGGATCAATCTCAAAATGAATTACTTTTGCTTTAGGTGCAAAAGTATCTAATTTACCTGTAACTCTGTCATCAAATCTTGCTCCAATGGCAATCAACAAATCACATTCAGTCACAGCAAAGTTGGCATAAGCTGTTCCGTGCATACCAAGCATTCCAACTGATAAAGGATCACGTTCATCAAAAGCGCCTTTCCCCATCAAAGTTGTTGTTACGGGTATTTGATATCTATTAGCAATCGCCGCCAGATTTTCATGTGCCCCCGAAGAAATAACACCACCGCCAACGTAAAGGAGTGGTTGCTCAGCATTTTCAATTAAATCTAAGGCTGAACTTATGGCTTTATGTTCTGGCGCGAATGGTAGTTCAAAACCTAGTGGCTTTATTGAACCCGGCTCAACAGGAAGATATTTAAACATCTCTTGTCCAACATCTTTCGGTATGTCAATCAAAACAGGGCCTGGTCTACCTGACGAAGCAATGAGGAAGGCTTGCGCTACAACTTTTGCAATTTCAGATGGATCTCTTACGACCCATGAATGTTTAACAATTGGAAGTGTTATTCCAAAAATATCTGTTTCTTGAAAAGCATCAGTACCAATAGCAGGCCTAGGAACTTGTCCTGTTATGACGACAAGAGGTACAGAATCCATCTGAGCAGTTGCTATTCCTGTGACTAGATTCGTAGCTCCAGGACCTGATGTACCAAAACAAACCCCTACTTTCCCCGTCGCTCTAGCAAAACCATCTGCAGCATGAGTTCCACCTTGCTCATGTCGAACAAGAATGTGTTTTAACCATCCCTCTTGCTCCGCTTTAAAAACCGCATCATATATTGGGAGGATTGCCCCGCCCGGATAACCAAAAATAGTATCGACTCCATGCCTACGAAGAGAATCCATCAAGGCATCAGCTCCTGACATCTCATATTGAGTTTGTGTCCTTGAATCTTCTATTTGATTAGGCGTAGAAGTCAGGGTCACGGCAGAAGAAAATCTAAACTAACAATAAATCTTAGTATGCATAATTTCAATTCAAATAAATTAAGCAAAGATTTAATTAAATTATCTAAGTTTTAACAGCAAGTTTATTATCAAACTAATCAACACAAATAGTTATTTTAATTCTTCATAACAAACCTATTTGGTGTAAAGGTCCACCACCAATTATTAATTCCATCAAAAAGCAAAGAAAAACAATCATTGCAACTCTTCCATTCCAAACTTCAGAGCTGTTATTCCAACCCCATTGCCATTTCTCTTGAGGATAAAGTTTTACTCTTTCTGGCAATTTTGATGCTTCCTCTAAACTAATCCCCTCGCCTTTTAAGCAAGAAGAAACTAGATCGGCCAATCCTTCAATAAACATCGGGTAGATATCAAGAGCTGGAACTCTTTTAAAATTAACAATTCCATTTTTCTGAGCAATTTCTTTGTATTCGATATCAATCTCTTGGAGAGTTTCAATATGCTCGCTCACAAAACTTATTGGAACCACGACAAGTTCCTTTACACCTGATTTCCCTAATTTTTCTAATACTTCTTCGGTGTATGGTTTTAGCCACTCTTCTGGCCCTACTCTGCTTTGATACGCAAGTGAGAATGAATTGGTGAATCCAAGCGAATTTTCAAGCTGATCAATAATCAAAAGTGAACAATTCTGTATTTGATCTTGATAAGGATCACCGGCTTCTTCTACATAGCTTTTAGGAACACCATGTGCGGTAAAAAAAACGTGGGACTCTTGGGGTAAATCACAAGATAAGATTTGCTTCTTTATTAATTCAGCCATTGAAGAAACATAGGCTGGATGATCAAACCAGCTTCGGATACAACGAATTGATAATTCAGCAAACTCATCGTCACCATCTTTTAACCTTTTCAATTCTCTAAAGCTGGATCCACTTGTGCTTATAGAGAAATGGGGATAAAGAGGTAAAACAACAACTTCGCTAACACCGTCAGCCTTCATATCCGCTACGGCTGACTCAGTAAATGGATGCCAATACCTCATCGCGACATATGTTGTAGCGTCTATTCCTATATTTCTAAGATAACTTTGGAGTTCTCTTGCCTGTTGCTCGGTAATACGACGTAAAGGTGATCCACCACCAATTGATCTATAAGCCTCTTGTGATTTACTACTTCTTAATAAGCTTATAAGCCAAGCCAGAGGTTTTTGAAAAGCACGAACTGGTAAACGAATTATCTCTGGATCAGAAAATAAATTATACAAAAATGGGCCCACGTCCTTAATCCTCTCAGGACCTCCGAGATTTAATAAGAGGACACCAACCCGAGCCATTTTAGAAAAAACTCCTTATAAAAGGATATACAAACTCTTATCGAAGTAAAGCTAGCTAAATTTACAGGATCATGGACGAGAATCAAAAGTTACTAGATATCAACCAAGACCTTGAATCAAAGGGAATAAATCTAAGAATTGAGAAAAGGGGTCAAGTTTTAAACATTCGTGGTTCTTTGCCAGACAAGAAATCTCATAATCTTTCTAAAGTTCAAAGAATAAGTCTGAAACTTCCATATGACATTAACGGTCTAGAAGAGGCTAGAAAAGCAATAGAATTAGTAGATTATCAACTTAAAAAAAATCAATTTTGTTGGTCTAACTGGATTAAAGAGAAAACCATCTCAGCAACAAAGACTAATAAAACAGTAATAAGCAATGAAATAGAAAGCTTTAAAAGACAATTTTTTTCTGATACATCTAGGAGCAAATCATCAGCCGGAATGATCAGCACTTGGCAGTCTGCTTACAAACCATATTTGAACAGATTAATTGGAGTCAGTCATAAATCTACTCTTAAATTAGACGAGAAGCTCCTAGTGAAAATCCTTTTAAGTTACAAAGAAAATTCAAGGAGTAGGCAACAATGTGGAATTGCTTTAAGTGCTTTAGCTAGACACCTTAAAATAGAACTCCCAAACAACTGGAAACAACTTCAAAGTGGTTATGGAATACACGAATCAAATTTCAGAGAGTTACCTAGTGATAAAGAAATTATTAATAGCTTTCAATTAATACCAAATCCAAAATGGAGATTTGTTTTTGGGTTAATGGCAGCTTATGGGCTTAGAAATCATGAAGTTTTTTTTAGTGACTTATCTTGTTTAAAAAAAGGTGAAGATAAAATACTCCGGGTTTTTCCAAATACGAAAACAGGAGAGCATCAAGTTTGGCCATTTCATCCCGAATGGGTTGGTTTATTTGAGCTAGAAAACATAACTGATACTTCAGATTTACTCCCAGATATTAAAACAGATCTAAAAGAGACAACTCTTCAACATATAGGAAGAAGAGTATCTGAGCAATTCAGAAGATATAAAATATCTTTTACCCCCTATGATTTAAGGCATGCATGGGCAGTTAGGACCATCTTAATAGGCCTACCAAATACTGTAGCTGCAAAAATGATGGGACACTCAGTGTCAATACATACAAAAACCTATCATCACTGGATAACAAGAAGAGATCAGCAAATTGCAGTCGATAGTGCTCTATCTAGAGTCAAATATTAACAAGAAGAATAATTAATATTTATAGCTATATCTTTTTTAGAAATTATTGTTTTATTAACTTATTTAATCTAAGCCAAGGAAATGAAAAATAAAATAAATAAAGAGGATTCAAGACTTAATAAACTAGATATGAGTGCAGAAAAAATAGGAATGGGTGGTAATTTAATACCAAATATCACCGAAGAAAAATATAGAGAACGAATGCAAAAGAGGAAAGAAGTTCAAACACAAAGATTAAAAGAAAGAAAGAAAGAAAAAGGTCTAATAATAGTTAATACCGGTCAAGGTAAAGGTAAAACAACAGCAGCTCTTGGGATGGGATTAAGAACTATTGGTCATAACCACAAAGTTGCAATAATTCAATTTATCAAAGGTGGGTGGGAACCAGGAGAGTCATTAGCTTTGAAAACTTTTGGAGATAAGTTAAAGTTTCATGCATGTGGAGAAGGGTTCACATGGGAAACACAAGATAGAAATAGAGATATAAATTTAGTTAAGTCAAGCTGGAGAAAGGCGGTCTCATATATTAAAGACCCAAATTATAAACTTATAATTTTAGACGAGATCATTGTTGCAATAAAACTTGGATATATCGATGAAGATGAAATTATAAATGGCATAAATTTGCGTCCAGAACTTACACATATAGTCTTGACTGGAAGAGGAGCCTCAGAAAAATTAATCGATTCAGCTGATCTTGTGACAGAAATGAAATTAATCCACCACCCCTTTAGAGAGCAGGGAATAAAAGCACAAGAAGGTATTGAATATTAATGTATGGTCTTAAAATATTTCCATCGCAAGGGATCCAATACAGATGTCAAGACGTTCTCCCAAGACTTGCTACTGTCAAATTGTTATGAATTTTTAATGACATACTCTAGAGCACTAATAAAACTCAGTGGTGAAGCTCTTATGGGAGATAAACCTTACGGGATTGATCCTGAAATTGTTCAATCAATTGCCAAGGATGTTTCAAAAGTGGTTGAAAATGGCACGCAAATAGCAATTGTTGTTGGCGGTGGAAATATTTTTAGAGGTCTAAAAGGATCAGCGGCAGGAATGGATAGAGCCACCGCTGACTATGTAGGGATGCTTGCAACAGTAATGAATGCAATAACACTTCAAGATGGTTTAGAGAGAGCTGGAGTACCCACAAGAGTTCAATCTGCTATTGACATGCAACAGATTGCAGAACCGTACATAAGAAGAAGAGCAATAAGACATCTTGAAAAAGGAAGAGTAGTAGTTTTTGGAGGTGGATGTGGCAATCCATTTTTTACAACTGATACCACTGCTGCACTTAGGGCTGCTGAAATTAACGCCGAAGTTGTTTTCAAAGCCACGAAAGTTGATGGGGTTTACGATCGAGATCCAAAAAAATTCACTGATGCTGTCAGATATGACAATCTCACCTTTCAAGATGTACTAGCTAACGAAATAGGAGTAATGGATAGCACCGCTATTGCTCTTTGCAAAGATAATAAAATCCCAATAGTTGTTTTTAATATTTTCCAACCTGGGAATATTGCTAAAGCTATTTCTGGCGAACCAATTGGATCAAGAATTTCTAATTCAAGTTAAAACTAAACTTTTTTGAAACTTTTAAACAATCAATTCTCAATAACTTTATCTGAATGTCAAACCAAGAGCTAAAAACCACAATGAGCAAATCTGTAGAGGCAGCTCAGAGGAATTTCAATACCATCAGGACGGGAAGGGCAAATACGTCTTTATTAGACAGAATATCAGTCGAATACTATGGGGCTGAAACTCCACTAAAATCTCTCGCAACTATCACTACTCCTGACTCTCAAACGATAGCAATTCAACCCTTCGACTTAGGTTCATTGGCTTCAATCGAAAAAGCAATTGCAACAAGTGATCTAGGTTTTACTCCAAATAATGATGGCAAAATAATTCGTATAAATGTTCCACCATTGACTGAAGAGCGTAGAAAAGAATTTTGCAAGCTCGCATCCAAATATGCAGAGGAAGGAAAAGTTGCCCTAAGAAATATACGACGTGAGGCAATAGATAGAGTTAAAAAGTCTGAAAAGGATGGTGATCTTTCCGAAGATCAAAGCAGAGATGAACAAGAAACAATTCAGAAAGAGACGGACAATTTTATTAAAGATATTGAAAAAAAACTTTCAGAAAAAGAAGCTGAGATTTTAAAAGTTTGACCCTCATAGATGTTGCCATTATTGGAGGGGGAGCATCAGGTACTACTACAGCATTTCATCTGGCTAGTAAAAGTAAAAAGGTATGTATTCTTGAAAAAAATATTTTTTCTCCAGAGAAAATTTGCGGGGGTGGAATGTCTGCTGCAGTGCAAAACTGGTTTCCTTTTAAACTTTTACCAATAGTTCATGAAGTAATCACAAATGTAGAGTTTAGTTGGTGCAATACCGATAAAGTAGTCGCTGAGCTCTCTGGATCTTCTCCCTTTTGGATAGTTAAACGTGAAAAACTTGATTCATTCTTATTAGATCAAGCACTAAATTCTGGTTGTAATTTATTGACTACTTTTAATGTAGTCGATGTAAAAAAAAAATCTAATGTCTGGCATATTACCGCTCTTGATGGGAGACAAATAGAATCTAGAGCAGTTGTTATTGCTGATGGTTCTCAATCGCCATGGCCTAAAACTTTTAATTTAGGTCCAAATCAACAAAAATTTGCCTCCACTTTCTCAGGGAGAATTAAAAGGAGGGGAAATTTAGGGAATGAAACTGCTAGATTTGAATTTGGCCTAGTAAAAAATGGATTTGCGTGGGCCTTTCCATTAAACAATGAAGTAAATATTGGGATGGGAACTTTTCTAGATAATAATAATTCACTTCCAGTTAATGAAATACTTAAATCATTTCTTCCGGATTTAGGTTTTGATCCTTCTGAAGTAATTGGTCATGAAAAAAAATTAAGGATATGGAATGGCCACTGTAAATTAAACGGAGAAGGAATTCTCTTGGTTGGCGATGCTGCCTCATTATGTGATCCCTTTTTAGCGGAAGGATTAAGGCCTGCTTTGATGAGTGGATTTGAAGCTGCAAAAAGCCTTATTTATTGGCTAGATGGAGAAGTGAATTGTTTAGACGCATATACAAAAACGATGCAAATAAACTGGGGGAATTCGATGGCTTGGGGTAAAAGAATTTCTCAAGTATTTTATCGTTTTCCTAAAGTCGGATACCAATTAGGTGTAAAAAGACCTACTGCTCCAAAAAGAATTGCACAAATTCTTTCAGGTGAAATGAGTTATGAAGACATTGCAAAAAGAGTAATCAAGAGATTACTCTTTCAAAATTAAAGCTCAAAGAGTTAGGGCAACTCCTCCTTCAATCAACTCAAGTCTTTCGTTCAATTGATTTTCTAATTTATCAATTGCTTTACTAAAACCGCTAATTCCATCGTCAAGTTTTTCCGTAGCCATTTTATCTCCAGCCATCATTAGTTCAAAAGAAGTCTTGTCTAGATGTATTTTCTCTTCAATGACTAAAGGTTTTTGTGCATTCAACTTAATGGGCAAGTCCATATGAGTCTCATTAAGTTGCTGAAGTAATTTGGGAGAAATCGTTAAGAGATCACATCCTGCAAGCTCGGTTATTTCCTCTATATTTCTGAAACTTGCTCCCATGACCTCTGTCTTATAACCATTTGACTTGAAAAAATTAAATATTTTAGTAACCGAAACTACCCCTGGGTCCTCAGTCGCTGGATAAGAATCCCTTCCTGTAGCAGATTTATACCAATCTAAAATTCTTCCAACAAAGGGTGAAATAAGCGTTACACCTGCCTCAGCACAAGCAACTGCTTGATAAAAATTAAACAACAAAGTTAAGTTGCAATGAATATTCTCTTTTTCTAATACTTCAGCAGCTTTTATTCCCTCCCACGTAGAGGCAATTTTGATTAAAACACGATCATTAGAAATACCATCTGCATTATATTTAGCAATTATTTTTCTTGCTTTTTCAATGGTCGCATCAGTATCAAAGCTTAGTCTTGCATCAACCTCTGTTGAAACACGGCCAGGAATTAATTTCAAAATCTCTTTACCAAAGACAACACACAGTTCATCCAAAGCTTCCTTAACCACATCAGCCTTAGCGGCACTGGTCCCTAACATTTCTCTTGAGGTGGTAAGTGCTTGATCAATCAAACTTTGATAAGCAGGCATTTGTGCAGCCGCAAGAATTAAAGAAGGATTTGTTGTCGCGTCTCTGGGATGATATTTTTTGATCGCTTCAAGATCACCAGTATCAGCCACCACCACAGTCATTGAAGATAGCTGATTAAGAAGGGATTCCATAATAAAAAACGTCTTTCATATGTAATAGACTAGCCATATTTTTTATAGATTTCACCCTTTAATTAGTACTTTTGGGGAAATTTAGCCATCTCTTAGCTTTTGCTAGCCAAATGTTCTTTTTTAGAAATACTTGGAGGGATTTTTTCTATCACAAGCAAAGTCTCAATAATTTTTTTTGCCACAGGGAGAGCCACCGTTGATCCATATGCATTTGGCTTTTGGGGTTCATCAATAACTGCTAAAACGACATAGCGAGGATCATCGATAGGAAGACTTGCAACAAAACTGCAAATTTTAGAATTATAGTTAAAACCATCCTGTGATTTTTGTGCCGTCCCTGTTTTTCCTCCAATTCGATAGCCAGGAACATCTACCTCAATACCACTTTCATCGTAAAATGACACAACTGTTTCCATCCATCCAAGAACAGTCTTTGTAACTTCAGGAGATAACACCTGCTTTGGTTCTGAAGGAGAATTGAAATACGACTCATAATCACCTTTCAGGCCTTTAGTGATATGAGGCGTCACAAGTCTGCCTCCATTTGCAATTAAAGCGTGCAATTGAGCTAGTTTAAGCGGAGTAACAGAAAAGCCTTGACCAAAGGAGGCTACCGCTGGTTCTATCGGTTGATTGACAAAAGTCTGCTTTGATTTTATTTGCCCAGAAACTGCTCCTGGAAGATCAGTTTCTGGTATTTCATCAATGCCTAGGCGCCTTAACCATTGCCAGTAAATACTCGCATTCAATTTATTCATAATTTTAACCATACCTACATTGCTTGAGACTTGTAACACTTCAGGGAAAGTCAATATCCCGTTAGGCCTCCGATCCCAATTAGAGAGAGGCCATCCTCCTACTGTAACTAGACCATCATCATTCACTTCTCCATTAGGACTTATAACCCCCTCCTCCAATGCTAATGCCAAGTTAATTGGCTTAAAGGTAGAACCAGGTTCAAATAATTCTTGCACTGACCACTCTTTAAAAAGAGATGGAGAATAATCCCAATATTTATTAGGATCATAAGTTGGCGTAGAAGCCAATGCCAGAAGTTCTCCTGTATCTATATCCATTACGATGACCACTCCTTTTTTTGCATCCCACTTCTTTACTTGCTTACTTATTTCTTTAATGGCTACTTCTTGAAGCCTTACATCTAGGGTTAATTGGAGACTTAGTTCATCCTCGTCAAAGACACCACGTTGAACACCTGTAGGCAAAGGTGTTCCATCAGCTCCTCTTCTGATTAAACTTGCTTTTTCAAGACGCTTTAGATCACTATCTAAACTTAATTCCAATCCAGCCTGAGGTCTTCTATCTAAATCCAAAAAACCAACTACATTTGCAAAAAGAGACCCGTGAGGATAAAGCCTTTGAGGATACACCTCCAAATCAATACCACTTATTCCAAGTTTCTTAATAGCATTAGCTTGCTCGGGCGTCACCCCCTCTGCAAGTTTTACCCCTGAAGAATAATTTCCTAATTTTTTTAAAATATCATCAACACTTATGGATAGTGGGGCAGAAAGAAGCTTTGCTACTTCGACTGGTTTACGAACTGTCCTAGATGAATCACCGGGAAAATTAAAATACCTTGGGTGAGCCCAAATTTTAAAACGTCTCTCATCTATTGCGACAAGCTTTCCATTTCTATCTAAAATAGATCGACGTGTCCCCAGAGGGGTCTTTTGTTCTGTTTGAACTTCGCGTGCTAGAGCTCTTAATTGATCAGACTGAAATAGCTGAAGCCAACCTACCCTTAAAAAAAGGCCCCCAAGTCCAAGGCATAATAAAAAAAAGATAATTCTAAATCTGGACTGAGATAGGGGCTGAAGAGTATTTACTTTAAAAGTCTTTCTTTTCTTTCTATGATCAGAGCTTCTCATGGGAATTATTAGTAACCTGATTTAACGGGAAAAGAAGATATTTTCTCTAGAAATCTACTTTTCAATGTCACATCGAATGATTTTTTAGTTTCTTCTGGTTTTGGTCTATCCACATATATAAGATCTTCCGCTTTAGTGGGAACTAAATTTCTAGACAACTTTTGATTTTTCAATAGATAACTTTCAAGGATTGATGTTGACTCCAATATCCTTCGGTTCAAGTCTCTAGTAGTTTCAAGTTTAGTAAAAGACTTAGTCCACAAATATTGAGAGTGCAGAGCTACGGATGACATTATCGCCACTGTTATGAGCATGCCTACCAATGCACCATCTAAAACGATATGAAGAGCTGCTTGAATTGGAAACTTTCTTTGAACCTGTTTTGAGGAGAAAACACTGTTTAACAATTCCTTGGACAACTTCTTTTTTGGAAATTGGCCTACTTTTTGTTTATATTGAGTTCGACTAATCAAATCAAAATTCGAAAGTAATTCAAGTCAAACACCTTGATCAAGCAACTGCAAGAGCTGGAATACTGATATTTTTTTATTTAATCTCAAGCTACTAATAGTAGACTAATAAAAGTGACTCCATTCCATAGGGAATGCATAAGAGCACAAGGAAATAACCTTCCTGAGCTCAATCTCATCAAACCAAGACCAATTCCTAATACAAATAGAGGAGGTAATTCTCCTACACTTAAATGAGCTAAAGCAAAGATCAAGGCACTTAATAAAACTCCGCTAGCTTTGCCAACTTTGGATACCAATACAGGCAAAAGAATACCCCTAAAAACTAACTCCTCAAAAACTGGAGCCAAAACAACAGTTGTAATCAAAAGCAACAATAATGGAAAGAATTCATCACTACCTAAAACCAATTCCAATAAAGGATTACTTCCTCCTTGGTCACCAATAATCTCATTCATTAGCCACCCAATAAGCAGCACTAAAGGCATAATCATTAACCATCCACTTATTGATTTAAAAAGTCCTTCTTTGATTGGTCTGATTTTCCATTGAAGCCAACCTCCATCAATCCCCGAAGGAACTAAACCCATTAATTGATATCTAATTATAAATAAAGGAGCTATAGTCATTGAACAGTAACCAATAAATACTCTTAGAGACTGGTTTAATGGAGAGGATAAATTATTAAACAATAAATCTGTTATTGGTATAATTAGTGCGGGGAAAACGACCTCACCAATAACAACGAAACCACCAGAGATTAGAAGAACCATATCTATTACTGATAGGGGGGGTGATATCATTTCTGGCCATGGAGTATTTTTCTTTCTTAAGAAAATAAAAGCATACCTAATCAAGAATATACTCCCTATAACAGAAGCAAAAAATGGAAATAATTGTGAGGTTAAAAGCCTTATAGCTGTTTGTGAGTTATATTTTTGATTAATACATTTTTCATCCGTAAATCCCAAGTTGGAACATGAAATTTGATAAAGTAAAGGGTCTAATTCAATCTCATCAAAATCAGGAAATTTATCTAGTTCTTTACCTTTTTGTCTATCCAATATATAGCCTTTAACTGTTTCAAACTTCTTATCATTAAAATCTTTCTTCAAGATAAATTTTTGCTCACTCTCAGACTCTTCCAGAATTGCTAATAACAATCTATCTCTATCCTCTATTTGTTCCAAAGGAATATCACTGAGGGCTTGATAAAGTTTTTTTTGAGGTTCTGAACCTAAAAATACTTCTTGTATTGTTTCAGGTAAAGATGAAGAAGCTGACACTGCCATCTCAGTTTGCATCAAAGAAATCTTTGGAGCTACTGAGGGTCGTTCAAAGCTTTCTTGCAAACCTTGTTGCCATATCAGAACAGTTAAAAGCAATGAAAATAGAGCGATCGCCCATTTCCAACCAGTTTTGGCTTGTCTCATAAAATCAACTTGTGAAGACTGACATGGAGAAAGACTTCTATCTTTACTAAAAGAACCTTAGATTGCCCTCATGGCGAATACCATAAATATCTAGAAGACACTTTATTTAATGACATTGCGTCTAATTTTTGTCCGTCATGGATTGAGCAGTTTTAACAAAGAAGGTCGTATTCAAGGAAGAAACGACCTTTCAACATTAACTAGAGAAGGGCAATTGCAAGCTGAAGCGGCCGGAAAAACAATCTCTTCTATTCCAATAGATGCAATTTATAGCTCTCCTTTACAAAGAGCATCAGAAACCACAAAAATCATTATTAAACAACATCAAAGCGAGCTTCAAGCAACTTATACAGACGAACTCCTAGAGGTTGACCTTGGGCCTTGGAGTGGTTTAACAAAAAATGAAATAAAAAATCAGTTCCCAGAAGAGCTTTCTATTTGGCAAAAAGAGCCAAAGGAACTGACAATTAATAGAGACGACGGTTCAAAATTTCAACCAATTAAAGAACTCTTATCTCAAGCTGAAAATTTCTTAAAGTCTTTATTTGATGCTCATTCAGGGTCAAATAAAACAATTTTGATAGTTGCCCATAATGCAATTCTTAGATGCTTGATACTGAAATTAATTAATGAGCCATCAAAAGGGTTTAGAAGATTGAAGTTAGATAACACCTCAATCTCAATTTGTAATATTAATTTTAATGATTGGAAAGATAGACAAGTTCAAATCCAATGTCTCAATAATGTCGCTCATTTAAATCCTACAATTCCAAAAAAAAAGAGTAAAAAAAGAATTATTTTAGTTAGGCATGGTGAAACAGACTGGAATAAACAAGGAAGGTTCCAAGGACAAATTGATATTCCCTTAAATAAAAATGGTAAATCCCAAGCAAAGGCCGCAAGTGAATTTTTAAAAACCAATATTTTACAAAAAGCTTTCAGTAGCTCGCTATCAAGGCCAAAAGAAACAGCTCAGATAATTCTAAACGAACATCCAGGGGTCGAAATTTCTCTCAAAGACAACCTAATAGAAATTGGTCATGGAAAATGGGAAGGGAAGTTGGAGTCTGAGATAAAGACCGACTGGCCAGATCTTCTACAAACATGGAAGATTTCACCTGAAAAAGTTCAAATGCCAGAGGGAGAAAATATAAAAGAAGTCTCCACGAGATCCATTACTGGTTGGAATGAGATTTGCCAAGACCTTAAAAATGATGAAACCGCATTGGTTGTCGCTCATGATGCAGTTAACAAAACCATTCTTTGTCATCTTTTAGGGTTAATGCCATCAAATATTTGGATGATAAAACAAGGTAATGGAGGCGTTACAGTCATTGATCTCTCAGACAACGAAGGGCAACCAGATCAAATTACCTGTTTAAATATCACTTCACATTTAGGAGGAATTATCGACTCAACAGCTGCTGGAGCTCTTTAATTTAATGACTAATAGTTATTTTATGATGATATTCAATTCCTTGAAAAGGAAGGATCATATATCAAGAGAAAAGCTGTTTTAATCAACATGGGGGTGAACAAAGACAAAAGGCAGTTGGGAAAGTTATTGATTATAGGCTCATTAATTAAGCTTACCTAAACGATTAATAGGCCAAAAGCGCCAGCTTGCTTTGCCAATTATTTCATTATGGGGTAAGAACCCCCCTCCTGGCCAAAAGCGACTATCCCAACTATTAGCACGGTTGTCCCCCAAAACGAATACATGTCCTTTTGGAACAGTTGAAGTCATCGGAGGACATAGATTAAATTTAGATTTACTTGGGCAAAAGTTCATAACATATGGTTCATTGATTGATCTACCGTTCAAAACAATCTCTCCCTTACCATTAATCAAAAGACGATCTCCTCCCACAGCTACTATTCGTTTGATATAAGCATCACAAGCACGATCAGATAGAGTAGGTATCCAAGAAATTAATGGAAAAGTTATTAATGAACATTGAAATTTAGACGGAAGTTGCTTAGTCCTATCAGCTATCAATTTCTTATCAAAGGAATATGGTGAGTTGAAAACTACAATTTCCCCACGCAAAGGTGTCCTTTTGCGCAAAGAAAGTTTTTCAACAATTAGTCGATCATTTACTTTCAATCCTGGAAGCATTGACCCAGAGGGTATATATCTAGCTTCAGCTATAAAATGACGAATACCTACATAAAGGAGAATAGTTAGAGAAATAGGTCCCCACGTATCAAAGAAAGAATACCACCAGCAATTTTTAGTTTCTTTACTCGAGTCTGAATGATTTCGCTTCACTTGTTTATCTAGAATAAATATATAGTTTACTTTATTTTTAAAGACTACTCATATTCAGTCAATAATAGTGATCATGTGATTTTCAAAGTAATTTCTCAGCCCACTTTTCTTCTTTAAATCCAACTAAAAAGCATTTACTAGATTTGTACAAAAAAGGTCTTTTTATTAATCTGGGCTCCATAAAAAGTTGATCAAACAACTGGTTATCACTCATTTTTTTTATAGCATCCGAACCAATAGAACGATATATAACCCCACTAGTATTTAAAAGATATTTTCTATCCCCATATAGCTCACTAGCTGAGATAAGCATCTCCTTGGAAGGGGGGGATTTTAAAAGATCAATTAATTCAAAAGTAATATCATTGTTTTTCAGCCACTTAATCGCTCTGCGACAAGTTGAGCATGAGGAATAACTAAATAATTTCAAGTTTTAAAAGCATAAAAAAGAGAAGTTTACCAAAAAAGTATGATTTAAATAGTTATTTTTGTATATTGTCCAAATGGTGTGCTTCTATGCAGCTTTTTAATAATTCATCAACAGCATCGTAGTCTCTCCACCCGTCTATTACGATCACCCTCCCTTCCAAACTTTTATAGGTTCTA
Source organism: Prochlorococcus sp. AG-424-E20 (assembly GCA_003213355.1). Taxonomy (GTDB): domain Bacteria; phylum Cyanobacteriota; class Cyanobacteriia; order PCC-6307; family Cyanobiaceae; genus Prochlorococcus_B. Next base: position 1,194 of record QCND01000027.1, on the reverse strand, counting down.
AAAAACTCAGCCACATCCTCCAATTGGTTCTGAGCTATTTGCTTAATAGTATTAATTTCTCTTTGTCTTGGATCTGCAGTAGGAACACATAAAAGTTTGCCATCGTAGGCCCCAGAATCATGCATATCAAGAACCCCTATAGGTCTTGCCTGAATCAAGCAACCTGCAAAAGTAGGTTCTTCCATAACGACCATTGCATCAAGCGGTGCTCCATCCTCAGCGAGAGTATTTGGAATAAATCCATAATCAAATGGATATCTCACTGAAGAATGCAAAACTCTATCCAAAGCCATGATTCCTGCAGAACTAAAATATTCGTATTTATTCCTACTGCCAGCCGGAATCTCTACAACTAAATTTACTAATCCAGGCGATGGTGAAGGAGGAAGATCACTCAGGTCCATTTTTATTTATTGAAGTCGGAAAGCTTTTTGTTGTCTCTGGCCTTTCACTAATAACAGCTAATAATGGTATTCCAAGCATTACTAATACTATTGCTAAACCAATTAAAGAAGTTGAGGTACTATTAAAACTATAAGGATCTTCATCATCGGCAGATAGTTGATCTTCTTCTTTATTAAGCAAAGGAGGGTCAATCTCAGGTGATTGCTTATTAATTAAATTTGGTTCTAAATCCATGTAAGGTTTGGAATAAATAAACCGTTAGTCAAATGTGTGGAAATCAATTAAAAGTTTGAATTCATTTGAAAGTATTTAGATATTATCCCACATTTAAGAATAACTAAGCAGCCTTTTTATCAGGATCTTGTAAATGATTAGGAATAGAGTGATTCTTATCATATTGCCCATCAAGCTTATTCCTTATAATTCTTAACTCTTCAAGTATTGCATTTAAAATGTTTTGTGTTTCAGATGATGGAGAATTAAATATTTCTACAGTTACCTCCTTAATTCTGAGAATATCTTTTGCAAATCTTGCAACTTCATTTGGATGAAAAAGTAACTGATCTTTTTGATCACTTCTAAATTCAGTGTTTAGTTTTCTAGGATTGAAAGGGGGATTAAGATTTCTTGTGTCGGTGTTTGTATACCTGTATACGGAAGCTCTAGATCTATTCAATGTTTTCTGAACTTCGTCAATAGTCAACAAAGAATCACTTAAGTTAGAGGCTGTATTCAATCCTTTATCTGAAAATTCCTCTGATCTTCTATTTGTTCCTGAATACACTGACC
>QCND01000026.1 GCA_003213355.1 Prochlorococcus sp. AG-424-E20 | reverse complement strand
CAGCTTTTATTTTGTTACACCTAGAAAATAAGAGAGGTCCGAAATTACCTGCAAAACATATTCGCGAAAAAGAACCTATGGGTGGGGGTCGTGAAGCCGCTGGAGTAAACCCGTGATGAAAACCCAGCGACCACACAATTACGACTTACACCAGTGAATCGCCAAACTCTGGAAGCGTGATGGGATTAGGTAGTGATGTCAACGATGGCTGCGAATGACTCAGGATGACCAACTGCAACATCAATAGATTGCAATGCTCTAACTCCAATAGTGCCTTTCGCAATATCTGTATATGGGTCGACCAAAATCTCTAAGCTGCCCCATGTACCAATGAATAGATCACTGAAGTTTCCATAGATAGCTGCACTTAGGTTTGAGCCTGAACCCTTAGAAAGGTTGGAAGGAACATTGTTAGATACAACTAAGCGACGAGATGCTAATTGCTGCTTACCTATCTCAGCACCGTATGGATTGAGGTGATAAGCGTTTTGATCGTCCTTCAGTTGAGATAGAGCGCTCTCTACTTTTGAGTTAGTTAGATAAGCGGCTGTTTCAACATCGGCATTATCAACGCTGACTTCTTTTTTCAAGTCGAGCATTTTGTCGATAGTTACTGCACCACCATTTGTACCGATAGCAACTGTTGCAATACCAGTTGTATTCAATATTCCTAGTGGTTGATTGGAAGAACCAGAACCATTAATTGCAGCGGTATCAATCGCCTGAGCAATGATCTGAAGAAACCCACTTCTTACAACCTGCTCAATTTCTGGAGTTGCTTGCAAGTTCATCAAATGAGAGAACTTTGTATATGCACCAACTGTCTTAGGACTCATGGAAATAGACCCAACACTTCCAGTTGATTCAGTGATTGAATCACCGTTGTCTCCAGCTATCCAATAAGCGGTGTTATCACCTGAGCGAGTTGGAATATCGACATTACCTATGAGACCAGGGAGCATTGTTGCTCCTAATTCACCAATAACCAAACGACTTCTAAGCTTCTCAACGAAGTTGTCAGAGAGCAATTCAGTCTCGATCAGATTGCCACCAGCACTAGCAGTCCCAGCAACATAAGCACGTTGAGACCAACCGTTATCAGGGACGAAGAACCCCTGTGTCCTTTTTCCACTGCGATTTTCTAACTCTTGGTTTATTTCTAATTCTCTTCCAGATAAACCTCTGCCGCTTGCGATACCTTTTGCAGCTTCAATAACTGAAAAGTTTCTGCACTCGGTTTCAAATTCACCTGTAGAAATTGGTTTCTCAAGGTCTTGAGTCACATAATTGGACATTTGTTTTTCCTCTTTGGGAGTTGTGTATTGAGGGTGTGATCGGTGGATGCCAATTGAGTTATCAAGCGGCACTGCCACCAACGAGATCTCCACTGGTTGCCAGCGGGTCACTAAGATTTGTCCGTCTTCTTTGAATTCCGTTTCTTCGATTTGATATCCGACTGAGATGTTTTGAAGGATGCCTTCCGCAACTTCCTTTCTCTTTGCGATTGCAGCTTCAGAAGTTCCCCAACGAATTTTTGCCCTTCCTTTTGATCCGACGATTTTTGCCGACTCAACAACACCCAAGACCTCATTAGGTTGGTGGTTCCATAAGAAGGGCGCTCCATCATTTAGGCGAGATAGATCAACTGCTTCACTTCGATGGGATAAGACTTCATTACCTAATGGAGTTGGGACAGGATTTTCAGAGCTGAAGGACAAAGAGAAAGTATCTTTATCAGTTGCCTTCGCATCAATATCTAGGAAGCGAGTTTTAATCTGAGTAGCCGTAGTCATTAGGAGAATCCTCTACAAGTGATTTTTGATAACGACGACATTGAGCCGAAGTGAGAGCGTCTTCTAATGGATCAGGACGTGAAGGTCTGTCATCATCAGTCCTATTTGCAGCTAGAATTGTATTTCTCATCTGTAAATTCTAATCACCAAAAAGCATTGCAATAACTGTGTTTTTTAGATATCTCCCGAATATCCTTTATTAGGATTTAAATCGAGTTATATGTCTCTATTGCTTCGTTATTTCTCCTTAAATGCGCTTAAATTGCTCTAATTAAATATTTCTATTTAGCAACATAAAAAAGGACTGACCTAAGTCAGCCCCTTTGGTTCCGATTGCAATCGGCTGTCAACCAGCATCAATCTACATTGAGGCTTTTTGTTTAATCTCTAAAAGTAAATGAGTTGCAGTCAAAGACTCTACGAACTGCACCACCAAAAGAGTTCTTTGCGGTGAAGTCAATTAAACCTGTTTCTAATATTTGTCTGACTGAATTATTTTCCTTGTAACTACGTGGATCTTTGAGTGCTTTCTGGATATACATCTCACATCCAACTTTTTCTGAAACACTGATTCTCGGGTAACGAGCCCTCTTTTCGGCTGCTTCTCTTTCACTTTCTTCTTTTAATTTTGCTGCTTTTTCGGCTGCCTTCTCTGCCTTTAATTTTGCATTGTAAATTTTAAATTCTTCTAGATTCTTTTCAAGAATAGGAATAGCGACTGGGTTGGTGACTTTATCTCTATCTTTTTTGTTGATATTCAATCTCGATGAGTAGTTCTCAAAGAGGACATCACATCCTTCGTCTTTTCCATTATTGCAACGGTCTACTTTTCTTTGAAAGTCCCAATTGCTGTAAAAGCCTAAGGCAGCCACGAGAGCAATTAAACCAAAGAAACCACCTCCAAGAACTTTCAAAATAAACCCAAGGATTTGACCTGATGACGGATTAGAAAATTCTTCTTTCTTTTGATCTGCCATAAATACTTTTTTTCTTACACCTTTCTAGCTGGTCTAGTTCGATCAAAGATCACTTGTAAAGAAAGCACGTATCTCCACCATGTACAAAAACCCCCTATTCGGGATGACCATAGATATGAGTTGGTCTTCCATTCGTACTAGGTCTTGATCGTCTGGCTAAAAGATTCTGAGCATGTAACTTCCTTAAAACTCTTCTCACGTGTTGTTCTTGATGTGGAACTCGCTCTGAAATCTGTTTACAGGAAAGCCAATCATCACCGCTATAAAAAAGTTCTAATACTTGAGTCGAGCAAAGTCTTTCTTCATGTGGAGCAAGTTGACCACCTCCAGCAGAATGAAAATACCAACTAAAAGTTTCCTGATCACCTTGCAAGTTATAACTCAAGTCACCATCGCAATTCCTTTTACCTAAACACTCAAACAAAAAGTGATCACTAAACTCAGGACGTGGTGTCTTATGAATAGTCCAAACATCACTTGCTGATGAATAAATAGCACCAGTACCTGAAACACAGTGCTTAGTGACTCGAGTTCGTTCTCCATTCTCTGGCTTCTTTAAATGAGATGACATAACAATCAGAAGTCCTTTTCTACTTGCAAGATCGTTTAACGCATAAAGAGGCATTGCATATTCATAGTCTTTGTTGCTGTGCTTTTGACCAGATAACAAGGTAGTAATTGAATCTAAAAATATTGCTTCATAATTTCCTACCACTTGATCTTCTAATCGTCCTACATCTTCTAGGTGCAAATGTTCCCACCCATCTTCTGCAAAAGAGAAATCAATATCGTTATGAAGTCCCATGGTGTGGCATTTATTTGAACAGTTGTTTTTCGACTCATCGGCTTGGATAAAAAGAACCTTCTTTTTAATTGACTGAAAAGTATCTAAGAACTTTCCACCTGTTGAAATAGCAGAGGCCATTGAATACATAAGGCTGGTCTTGCCACAACCTGATTCACCAGCGATTAAAACCAAATTTCCCTTCGCTCCTATTTGGTCAACAATCCACTCGGTTGGTTCCCTGTTTTCTAGAAGTTCTTTAACGCTATGAGGTTTTTGTACATTGGTTAGATGCGTGAAAGTAGTCCTTTTAATTTCCTTTTTGACTTTTTGTACATCGGAGAGATGCGTGGATTGTCTATCTCTCTTCTTGAGTTCAACTTTTAAATCAGTGTTGTAGTCATAGCCTTTTACCTGTTTGTGATCGGAAGAAAGTTTTCCCAGAATGACAAGTCTTTCGAAGGCATCAGTTTGTTCATCAAACATCAAATGGCCTCCAAATATGTAGTTGTTCTTTGAGGGTTAAACCTCTTTGACTAGCAACTTTCTTAACGGCAAGAAGAATTGCAAGTTCCTTTAAAAGTGGCTCACAAGTCTTATCAACTTGAGCCTTAATTTGTACGAAGGATTCCATATCATTTCCCTATGCTTTTGAAGTTTTTTTCTACGTTTCTTATGTGATCTTTTTGAATGACACTGATCTCATGAATTAGTGTTTTTAATCCGTCATACGCATTACAAAGATCGTTATAACCACGTTTAAGTTGATCGTTACTCTTCCTTAGTTTTTCTAATTCCGAAGTTTGAACGCGAACTAACTCCAGTGCTTTTTCATAAGTGTCGTTTCTAGTTTTGACGGCATCCTGAAGTTGATTGATAACTGCTCTATCTAAAGAGAGTTCGCGACCCAATAACATTTCACCTTCAGATTTCAGGTAAGGTCGCCAATCACTAAGAATGGAGTTTGCAAGATCAAGCAAGCTCGCAATCACTAAACTATCTAGAGGTTGAGATAGATCTTCAGTTGATCGCTGGAGGTCTTTTTCTTTTTTCACTCCTCCTCCTTTTCAAATTGTTTTTCGAGGCGACCAACAAAGGCTTCTTTATGTTCTGCCTCATAAACGTCCATGACAGCGTTGCCACATGAGGAACAAGTACAGCCACTGACTAATTGCAATGAATAAGCTGCTTTATCAAGAGCCATAAAAAGTAGTTTCTGCCTGATTTCAGGAGGGTGTGGCTCTAGATCAGGAGCCCAACTAAAAACAGCATCAAGAATTACACTTGCCGTCGCTTTTAGATGGTCAATTTCACCTTTTTTTTGACCATCGTTTATAAATTGATGTTCCATTGTTCAAACTCCCAAATCTGCAAATTCCTCTATTTCAGCCGCTGCCTTTTCATTTGCTTCAGATACAAACTTTGCTTGTTCAATTTGCCAATCGCGGATTTTTGAAACGTCCCAACCAATAGGACTATTCTTTTTGCCACTTAAATAAACCCAATGTTTACCAGCAGTTAATTCTTTAGTTGCTTTCATCGCCATAAGACGAGATCTACTGAGCCCAGTAGCAGTCGAGGCCTCTTCGGTAGAAGCCCATAAAGGTTTAATTGTCATTTATCTCACTCTGCGAAAGTTGCTGTGACTGGTGCTAACTCAGACTCACGTTTTGCCAAATAGGCCTGATGAGCTTGAATAATTTCTTCTTGAGTTCCAAGCCAACCCATAGCTTCAAATGCTGCCCGAAGATTTGGGTCAGTATTTTCTTCTAGAGGATTTGGCTTCCAACCATAAGAAAGTTCTTCCAAATACCTGTACCAAATTCTTTTGGCAATAACCAAAGCATCGCGAACAGCATCAGCGATTAGATAACCATCATCAACGCCTTTTGCAAACCTTCGGTTTAATTCGATCCATTTTCCATTGACCTTCATTTGAGAAGGTCGTTTGGAATACTCTTTTTCATCCATTGAATTTAAGTCAAATTATTAGATCTCTTGTCAGGAACGGTGAAGGGATCAGCGCGCTAACTACTCCTTAATTTGCCACCGATTGAAGGACTCAGAACTAACCAACCACTGAGGATTGTGTCGTACCTTCTCTCAACATCCTGAATTTAACAAGGAAGTTGTATCTGTCTACTAATTCGTGCCAAAAATAACTACTGAACAGGGAAACCCTTTACAAGCAAAGGGACGTTTTGGCGCATCTTTGGCACAAACCTGAATTCCATTAAAAAAGCAAGGGCTGGGAACCCTTGCTATTACTGATCGGGGCGACAGGATTCGAACCTGCGACCTAGTGCTCCCAAAGCACCCGCGCTACCAAGCTGCGCCACGCCCCGCAACTATTTGATCTTAAGGCTTCAAAGGTGCTTAATTACGAGGATTAAAAAAATATTTCCAAATCAACCCCTTCTAAAAACCATTATTTATATTGTTGGTATTGTACAAACATGCAGTTAGAACAACCAGAAAAAAATCAATATCAAATAAAAACAGCCTAAAACAATATGAACTCGTGGGAATTCCTCCTTATAGCTAGGATTGAATTCATTCACAGTGAACCCATTGGCCCCTCATTTAGATCACCCTTTTTTAATATTGACTTGGCACTTACTTGTTGGTTACCTTCTTACTGTTAGTTGTGACTGGAACTGGATTCCTTTGACTAAAGAGGAGAAAAAGAGAGGTCCATCTCTAGATCAAGTTAGAGGTAGAATATTTGGCTGAAAAGCCAAGATATGAAAGACATTTATTCGAAAGTTAAATGTATTAAATCATGAGTAATTTAATACACTCTTTTTAGATTTGCCTTGCAAATAAAGAGACTGTGAAAGGCAGAAAAGCTATAAAATATTCGAAAATAGTTTTGATTGATTACTACCAAAACTTTCAATAATTTTTTCAAAAATCTAATTTAAATCTACTAGATTTAACTGAGTTGGGATTAATGAAGTTCAACATCCAAACATAAATTTATTGTGGTATCTATAAAAAACAAAAAAAAAGGTGAAAAATATCATTATATGTTACTGATACTGGAGTTAGAGGAATCAAAACCTTTAATTAAATTTTCATATAAGTGAGTTAGCTAATTAAAAGCACTCTTTTATTATATTTTAAACTGACTAATTTTTAAAGACTTAATATTTGAAAATTTTATAGATTCTTTTAAACACATTTAAAATATTAGTGATAGTTCTCTCCTTTTTGATCCACGGAGAGGATAACAATCTTTCATAATTTGAAAATATATACCTAAGCCGGTCAGTGAAACTGATACCAAATTTTGCGGAGTTACTGCATGAGGTAAAGCTGCCTGCGCCTGAAAAATGCTTTTCTATTGAAGAAGGCGATGAAAAGTACATCGAGATATGGATAAAGGATGGAGAAATCACATGTGAATTGGAAAAACTCTTCAATTGGATAAACCTAGAATACAAATTAAAGAGAACAGATCTAAACGACGAGGAAAGACAACTTGCTGAAGAAGTAAAAAAGAGATTCCCTGTAGAACAATGGCGTGTGATTAAAATTTTTAGTGATCATCAAAAGAAATATCGTTACTACAAAAAGGCAATCGAAGACGTAAAAAGACGAACAACACCTCGAATGAACGAACAAGCAATTATGACCATCTTCAGCCCTGGCTGGGGTATAAATACCTAGTATGGTATAATTACCTATAAGTCACAAAGGATTTAAATCTCATGGTCAAAAGCTACCCCTTGCTTCCTTTCCTTATTTTTGCCGGAGCATTAGTCAGCACAGCAACAATTGGTTTGCCTGTATTTGCCGGGTAAATATAATAATAAAAATAATAATAAAAAACACCCCAAATTAAATTGGCTTACCTTTAACCTAAAGAAAGAAAGTTAAAACAAATAAGTATTTGAGGTTATATTTATAAATTAATAAGAATATACTTTAATAAAGACATTTTATTCATTATTAATATTTCTTTTCTAAAATTGCAGACCAATAATTAAAAAGAAAATAAGAAGAGTATAAAAACATTCCTAGGTAAACCCAGTTAAGCCATGCTGGACGCTTGTTACCGGTAGTCATCCACTTTATCAATATATTATCAATATATTATACTTATACATATGAGGTTTGACTGAAGGATTCTAAAGCTTTACCTTAATTCTAAAAGTTCAAAACCAAAAGTAATTACATAAGGGGAGGTATTTATGAAAAAACGATATAAGTTTCTCCAAAAGCATATGAATGAATTCATCACAACTTTCAATAGTTTAAGAGGAAACATATGGTCATTAAACTTTCCAGTTTTTCTTTTTGATAGAGATTGGTTTAGGCTCAAAAAAGTCACCCTTTATGATTTAGCAAAAGAACTTAAGCCGGACAACTCACAAGAGGCCCCTGAATTAATTCAATATCAACAATTACTCAAAGATGGTCACGAACATTTGCTTGCAATTCAAGAATGTTGGAACGAATTTGGAATAGAAGATTTTCACAGATCCCTGAGAAACTCCTCTGAATGGAAATCAAAAGGAAACAATGGATGGACATTCAAAAAATATGCAGAACTTCTAACTGGATATAGAAATATTATTGAAAACAAAGAAATTCGTATACCAATAATTATTTTAGGCAGGAACCCCAATGAAGATCATCAACTTGAATGGATAAGCGAAGAGTTTATTTCTGAACTAAGATTCGCGGATTAAAAAATATAAATCAGCTATATAAAAGATCGATCAAGCAATAGTTAAATCATCCGATCTCGTTCCCCACTCTGTATCTTCCAAAAGATCAGAGTAGCAAGATGCATTTACTAGGTTATATTTTTGAAATTTCCAATCTGAATCTTCGAGGTAATCTGAGTACTCAAATGTTTTGGCAAGAAGAGAGAATTCCTTACTAAAAGGGCACATAGAGATTATGTATTTTTTCAATCATTCACACTACTAAGGATAAAAGCAACTAAATTTTATAATTCCTAAATATTTAGATAGAAAAATAAAGTAGCAAAATAAGAAATGACATCCATTTAGATAAAAACCTGTCATAGAATAATAAAACGAGAAAAAGCGTAGTAAAAACGAATGGGATACATCAAAAAGGAAAAGGAAGGAGAATTTGATTTCGACCAGCTCCCTGAAGGGATTTATTTCTTTTCAGGTCAAGAGGGATTTGTGAAAATCGAAGTAAATAAAGATGGACATCAGTCTTGGGATCTACAAAATTGGTTTAGCTCTTTAGATCCAGACAAAGATGAGGCGCAACATCAAAAAACAATTGAAGACATCAAAAAAAGATTAAATGCAGATACTGGAATAATTAATCCTTCTAAGAAACAAAAGAAAAGAAATTTTTTAAACATTTTTAGCCAATAAGCAAAATCTAAACTTATTCAAAAAATATAAATACTCGATTTACTGCCAATCCAATTAGAAAATATCTTAACAACGTACACCAAGCATATAAATATACACATTCATAATCTGTCTTTGAGACTTCCTCTCCTTTATGTATTAATAAAAGCTTAAATCTATAATTTGAATTATTTTTAATAATAAAAGCGGCACATAATACTAATGATAGAAATACATTACTATTCAAAAAGAAAATGAAAGCAATAAAAAAAGAAATATTTGAAATCAAGTCAATTGAGGGAATTAATGTAGCAGGCAAAACAAGCAGATTAGATAATATATATACAACTCTGCTATGTTTTAGCCAAGAGAACATATTCTAATAGATATATATATATCTTTAGCAAATAATTAAGGTTATGGCAATTTTTAAGTCAAAATTGATTAAAGGAGAAATCAAAAGCCTATAAATAATCTAACCTATTAAGAAAAGGCTGAAGATCATAATCGGAAATAAAAGGTATGAACAGAAATATAAGATAATTATCTAGTATGTCTTTATATATTTTTTTTTCATATACCTAGAAAAGCCATCAAAGAAGTTAAGATTAGAGATAAATCCCTAAAAGAATGAGAATATTTCTGCTTCTTTCCTTAATCATTTTAACGATTTTTTTTGTTTTCAAAAAAGTTTTTTATTCGGCAAAAAGAAATCTTTTCAAGGATCAAGCTGAATGGTTTAGCAAAGATATAAAAATAAAATACAGTAAATCGAAAGAAAATCCAACATCAGACAAACATGATAACTATCTAAAAATAATTGCTGACGAATCAAAATACTATTTAGAAGAGCAATCAAATCAAGATTAGGACTCCAACCAATTAAATTAAACTATCAAAAAAATAGAAAGTCTTAAATTAATTAAAAATGTACTATCAATTATTATTCATTAATAATATTTATTTCCTTTTAATAAAGGACATTTTACTCGATATGACGATAAACAATCCAATTTTTATTTTTGCACTCATAACAGTTATTTGGTTTATTCCAGGAATTTTAGTTAGAAGGGTTAATGAATTAAAACAAATAAAGAAATTGAAGAAGAGACAAGCTGATGCTATTAATAAGCTATATCCAAATTCCAAAGATTCTTCTAATTAACTAATAAATAATATTGTATTTATGAAGTTTATATATATAATCATATTTTTGTATAATTAAATCTTTTATACACTCACTTCTGTTACACAAATATTAAAGCCAGGTCATAAAATATATATCTTTTAATATTCGATGTATTATTTATATATCATGAGTTAATCTAAAAAAAGAGACTCAGTTGATGATGATAAAGAAACTAGGACAATATGGTGGCTACCTACTTAGTGGAATATTAATAGCATGGCTAATAAATCCAATAGCAGCGCTCGCTTTTCTTGAGCTTTTTTTTAAAATGACGTTATTAATATCTATTCCCATCTCAGGGGCTTACCTTTTAGAAAAGATTATTCTTTTAAAGCATCAAAAAGCATGGAATATAATTCTATCTACGTGGATAATATTTAGTATCTATTCCAGTTACAGGCTTGTTAAATTAATAGAAAGCCTTATTAATTAAATATTTTTATCTTTACATTAGATTTATTGAGGAATTATGGTTTATTACTAGATACATAATTTATTTGGAGATTATAAATTTCTTCCAATTCCATAAGAAACTTACCAATCCAAGAAAAATAGTTTCATAAAATCAGGAATACACCGAAGTGTATTCATTAATTAGATCCTAAGCATTTCTAGAAGTTAAAATATCCGACCTTGTAGAAAGAATTCGTGCTTTATGGATAATGATTAATACAGTAAAAAATTTGAACAACATGGTGCTTCCTTTTCTTACTGCAATATTTTTCCCTGATTATGGTTATCAGGGTATTCCTTGGGACTTGTACTTACTTCATTTTTTCTTCTTTGCAATTGTAATTCCATTTCATGTAATTATTTTTGCTGCCCGTAGTGCTCAGATCGTCAAGCCAAACGGAGTTAAGGACTGGCTTAAGTGGGAATCCAAGGCAACTAAAGACGACTTAGCTGCAATGTTTCCAAACAATTTCCCTACCGCTTAACTCTCTAAAAAGCCTTTTAAAAATGTCCTAATTTATCAAGGTGCTACAACTTCATTAAATTTGGGCAATTTTAGGTTTATATAGACATCTGCATCTAAAAAAAAAATGCTTCATTTGCCATTCTTAACCTTTGCTTTAGGAGGGGGAAGCCTCTCAGCAACAATTGTCGGCGTTGGATCCCTTGTTCTCTTTGCACTAGTTGGTGTAATTGCTGGGCCAAATCTTTCTAAATTTGATTCTTAAGCTTAGGAAGATAGCCATTAGTCAAAAGTCTTTTAGCTAAACTTCCTAATATAGAAAATATTTCTAGATTTTTAAAATCTATCTATTGAATCAAATTAATTAACCAAAACCGTGTTCCACCAGAGTTTTTAACTTTGGTGGAATTTTTATTTAAATTTGAAAAATATAGACTTCAAAATCCATTAAAAAATCACTGAAAATTCTAGAGAAATAGAATATTGCAGAGATATTCAAAATAGCTCAATAGATTAGTAAAACTTATAGCTTGTATGATCATCCACTATAAGGCTTGATTAGCTGCAGCTTTGGCTTATAAGTTCTTAAGAAATAAATTTTACAAAGTTTAGTTAAATGGAAATGAATCCTTATAAGCCTTTGATACAAGCTTTTAAAAAAATCTACAAAAACTTCAAGTAAAAGGTCAGGAAAGTTTAAAGCACAGTTAATGTGCCGATTTAAACTCTCCACCTCTTCCCCCAGCTTCTGATGCTTGTCCTATTCGAGAAAATAAATTCAAGCTTTCATCATTCAAATTAATCACTTCAACCTCAGACCCCCCTAGTTTTATTCTTCTGATTACTTGGTCTAGAACCGTTACGCCGCTTTGATCCCAAATATGAGCTTCGGCCATATCTATTGTGATTTTTTTAGGATGTTCATGCAGTTCAAACCCTTGTCTAAAGTAAATACTACTAACAAAAAATAATTGGCCTGAAACTTTATAAATCCTGTGGTCTTTCCCATTCAAAGAAGACTCAACCTTAATAACTTTTGCGACCTTTCTACTAAATAATATTGCTGCAAGTCCAACACCAGAAAGAAGACCAAGAGCTAAATTATGTGTAATAACAGTTACGAATACAGTCAAAATCATAACTGAGCTATCGCTTCGAGGGATTCGGCGAATATCTTTAATTGAGACCCAATTAGCAGTATTTATAGCAATCATTATCATAACTCCCACCAATGTTGCCATTGGTATTTGATTTACCCAATCCTTAGCCGCAAGAATCATTGCTATTAAACAAACACCAGAGCTTAATGTTGAAAGACGAGTTCTTCCCCCATAACCCACATTCATAACCGATTGTCCAACCAAAGCGCATCCAGCCATCCCTCCAAAAAGCGAACTAACAATATTTCCCATACCTTGCCCTCTAGCCTCAATATTTTTATTTGTACTTTTATCAGTCATATCATCCAGAATATCTTGAGTGAGAAATGTCTCCATAAGGCCAACCAGAGAAATTGCTAGTGCTGTTGGAAGTATTAAACCAAGTGTTTCAAAATTAAATGGAACTTTTGGAATACCAAAGCTAGGCAATCCATTTGGGAGAATTCCCAAATTCGATACAGTTGGAACGTTTAACTTAAATAAAATTGAAATCGCTGTACAAATGAAAATCGCGACTAAAGCTGATGGCAAAAGCTTGGTAAATTTAGGTAGCAAATAGATAATTAACAATGTAAGTATGGTCAAGCCCCAAACAGCAGGTAACTGGACCGCAGTAACAACGTTCTCAGAATGTGCTAAGTCAATTCCCAAATGAGGCAATTGAGCCAGGAAGATCAATATTGCCAAACCATTTACAAATCCATCCATAACAGGTTGAGGGACAAATCTCATCTGATGAGCAAGTCTTAAATACCCCCAAGCAATCTGAAGAACTCCCGTAAGCAATCCAGCAGCCAAAAGATATTGCAGACCAAGGCCAGGGCTAATATTTTCACCCTGTTGAACAATCCCAGTCATCAAAAGAGCAGTTGAACCAGTTACTGAGGTAATCATGGCCATTCTGCCCCCAAAAATTGCAAGGGTGACAGAAAGCAAAAAAGCACCAAACAGTCCAACTCTTGGATCAACGCCTGCAATACCAGAAAAAGCTATCGCCTCAGGGATCATTGCGAATGCAACCACAAGACCAGCAATAACATCGCGGGAAGGAGAGACTATTCTCTCCTTTGCTAATAGATTTTTCAATTTCAAAACTACGCTTCTACCATCCTGCCTTATTAGACATGCGAATTCATATTAGTAAGAAGATCTTCTTACTAATATGAATAAATCAATTAATAATCAGACTCCTCTTTCCTCTCAATAAATGAATCCATCAATTTTTTGTATTCATTCTCTCTTGAGCTTTTTGCAAAGCCGACAATAAAAACAATAGATGAAACTACTATCAATGCCAGTATTGTTGGGCTAAGACTCATTTCGCTAGCAGGCAAAGCAAAGAATAAATGAGTTATCATTAAATGCAAAGATACTTTTAAAAAGACTAATTTGAATAGGACAATCTTTAAAGATTTTTAGACAGAAGTTTATTTTTTACATAAATAAAATCTAAGAATAATACAATAAATATATTTATTTTTCTTTTATTAAACTGACAAACTCTTCAGTAGTTAATGCAGGCTTATACTCCCAAGTCATTCCAAATTTATCTCTCCAAGATCCAAAAACCTTAAATAAAATTGATGCACTTGAAGCTCTGCAAATGATCACACCTGTTCCATCTTGTGGAGTGTGTGCCCAAGCAATTCTCTCATAGCCATCAATAAGATCCTTAGATTTTCCACTTTCAACATAATCTACAAATGCATTCGATGAATAATTTTGATCCTCAGAAGATTCGAATTTCCAAGTAACTATATACAGCTGCATTTTTTATTTTTCGTAGAGCTTTTATTCTATCTGAAAATTATTTTTTATCCCTAAAACCAGGTTCAAACTGCCTTCGTGCTGCCTGGGTTCTTAGTATTAACTGCCTTCCAGAACTAGAAAGCGTAAACCTCAAAGCTTTTCCAGACTTAAACATTGCCTCTCCAATTGCCCGCGTTCTTGATAATTCAATTTGGTAGGCCCTAGCAACGGCTCTCTCTGCATCAACATTTGCCAACTTTGCTTGTTGGGCCAAACGTTTAGTTTTTGATTTCGGAATTACTGAGAGTTCGCTTTCAGGTTCTGCCCACCTCCATAACCAATTAGAATTGGATCTTGTGATCGAAGAAGATTTCTTAACCATACCCCCATTCCCATAAAACGAAGAGGCATTTGATGCCTCACAAAGACCTTAACCGCTACAGGCAAGAAAAAAGGATTGAAAATGCAAAAAAAAAATGAAAGTTAAAAAAGTGCTTGATAATCAAAAACTTAAAAATTCCTAATTTAAAAACATGAAAATATCATCTACCAAGAATCATTAGAAGAATTGTTGAAATCTAAAAAATAAAGTTCTTAAAAATTTTAATAGATAGAGATATAAATAAAATTCTTATCCTTTTTTTTCCTAATCAAAATTTAATGGGTAACTCCATTAAAGCCCAAAAATACAAAGATAAGTTAATTGCAATTGCAGCTCCTACTGTAAGTTTTTTCATAGAAGAATAAATTACTATATTTACAATTCAGCAACAAACTTTGATTCGAGAAAGTATTTATATTCTCATCAACACATTAGTCCTATATCTTTATAGGTTTTCAGGTAGAAAAAGTAGTCCTGACCTGCAATCATCAAGAAGCTCTCTGATTTTAACTAATTTCGAATCAAGTACTTGGTTAGCCTTTACAGAGATCCCAATAGGCTCTATCAATTCATTTTTGGGTCCAAGTCTTACGCGAGCCCCAAACCAATTTGCATGTGAAGGTATTGATGCTCTGCATTGTGTCTCATTAATGGTTAAATCAACCTTTCTCTCGATAAGCCAATCTTCAACAAAAATCAAATTAGTAAACTTATTCAACCCAGCATTAGCGGATGTAGTAATACACGAAATCAAGAGGGTCCCAAAAAAATAGTACTTCAAAAACTCAACAATGCTTATCACCTCAGTTTATCTAGCAATAGTCTTAAAAAAAAATGGGTCGCCTGAGATTCGAACTCAGGACCAGCCGGTTAAAAGCCGGATGCTCTACCACTGAGCTAGCGACCCCTTTCAGACCAATCTTAATAGTCCAATATGAAAAATATCACGTTGGCGAAGCATTAATGACCTTAATGTTCCTTTTTGAGGACTATAAAACAATAAAAAGATATTTTTTTTCCTTCCTCATTGATTTTTTAGATATTTCTGAAGTCTTAATAAATAGTTGAGGGACATGAGAATATTATTTCATTAAGCTTCTAAAAAGAAAAACACCACAGCTTGAAAGAATATCCATCAGTAACGGTAATAGGCGCTGGCTTGGCAGGGTCAGAGGCAGCATGGCAAATAGCAAGCGCAGGAATAAAAGTAACTCTCTTCGAAATGCGCCCAAAGAAAAAATCCCCAGCTCACCACTCATCTGAATTTGCAGAATTAGTTTGCAGCAACAGCTTTGGAGCGCTTAGTAGTGATAGAGCAGCAGGGCTTTTACAAGAAGAGTTAAGAACATTAAAATCCATAGTTATCAACAAGGCTGATAAACACTCTGTACCTGCAGGAGGTGCACTTGCAGTGGATAGAAGTCAATTCAGTCTATCCATCACAAATGAACTTTCTTCTCATCCCCTGATAACTATCATTAGAGATGAGTGTCCTTTCCTACCGAAGGCTGACGAAATAGCAATTTTAGCAACAGGTCCTTTAACAAGCGAGTTGCTGGCGGAAGACATCAAAGAATTTACAGGTGAAAAAGAATGTCATTTTTTTGATGCTGCTAGTCCGATAATTACTGGGGATAGTATTGATTTTTCAACAGCATTTAGGGCAAGTAGATACGACAAAGGAGATGCTGATTACGTTAACTGTCCTATGAATGAAGATTCATATATAAAATTTCACTCTGAATTAATCAACGCTGAGCAAGCTCAATTAAAGGATTTTGAAAAAGAATCAGCTCATTTTTTTGAAGGTTGCCTTCCTATAGAACAACTTGCAAAAAGGGGACTAGAGACTATGCGTTATGGGCCATTAAAGCCAATAGGGCTTTGGGATCCAAGATGGGGTGATTTTAATGACAAAAGTATCCGGAGGCTTAAAAGAGCCCATGCGGTCGTTCAATTAAGACAAGAAGACAAGGCTGGTCAATTATGGAATCTCGTTGGATTTCAAACAAATTTAAAATGGGGGGAACAAAAACGTATATTCAGGATGATTCCAGGCTTATCGAAAGCAGAGTTTATTCGTTTTGGAGTTATGCATAGAAATACTTTCCTTGAATCTCCAAAGCTCATAGAACCAACCCTCCAGTTCATAAGTAGAAAAACTTTGTTTGCGGCTGGACAACTCACTGGCACAGAAGGTTATGCTGCTGCTATTGCGGGAGGTTGGCTGGCTGGAACTAATGCAGCATTGTTAGCCAAGGGATTAGACACAATTACTTTGCCACCGTCTACGATGATGGGAGCATTGACAAATTTTGTAAGCAATAGTCAAGCAAGTTTACGAGTTAAAAATAAAAAAAACTTTCAACCAATGCCAGCTAATTTCGGATTACTACCTGAGCTCGATAATAGAGTTAAAAACAAACGTGAAAGGTATAAAGAATATCGAGATAGAGCCTTGAGTCAAATCAAGAAGCTACAGGAAACTTTATTGAATAAAAGATCTTCTCCCACGACCGTTTAAAATTTTTGAACATTATGACTCAATTATCAAATAAAACTAAAGATTCTTGCAACTGGGATTCGATAGTTATTGGTTCCGGTCTTGGTGGATTAGTAACTGCAAGTCAACTGGCAAGCAAAGGTGCAAAAGTGCTTGTGTTGGAACAGTATAAAATTCCTGGTGGAAGTGGTGGATCATTTAAAAGAAAAGGATTTACTTTTGATGTTGGAGCATCAATGATCTTTGGGTTTGGGGATAAAGGATACACAAACTTACTAACGCGAGCTCTTAAAGATGTTGGACAAGAATGTGAAACGATTCCTGACCCAACACAATTGGCATATCATCTACCCAATCAATTAGAAATTTCAGTTGATAGAGATTATGAAAAATTTATTACCAAGCTAATAAATTTATTTCCCCATGAAGAGAAGGGAATAAAGCATTTTTACGAAACATGTTGGGATGTATTTAAT
This sequence comes from Prochlorococcus sp. AG-424-E20, assembly GCA_003213355.1. Lineage (GTDB taxonomy): Bacteria > Cyanobacteriota > Cyanobacteriia > PCC-6307 > Cyanobiaceae > Prochlorococcus_B. The sequence goes on along the minus strand of QCND01000026.1, from coordinate 2,308 downwards.
TGTCTAGATTCAATGCCTTTACTTTCAATAGAGGATCCTGCATATCTAATGAAAGTATTTTTTAAATCACCTTTATCTTGTCTTGGACTGGCCAGATGGTTGCCAGTAAATGCCGGTGATGTTGCTAGCCGATACATTAAAGATCCTGTTCTTTTAAAATTTATAGATATTGAATGTTTCTGCTGGTCAGTTATGCCTGCCAACTTGACTCCTATGATAAATGCAGGAATGGTCTTTTCTGATAGACATTATGGAGGTATTAACTATCCCAAAGGAGGTGTAGGAATTATTGCAGAGAAGTTAGTGAAGGGGATTGAAAATCTGGGGGGGGAAATTAGATATAAGTCCAGAGTAAAAAAAATAATTTTTGAGAAAGGAAATGCCATAGGTGTTTCCCTTGAAAATGATGAAAAAATTTTCAGTAAAACAGTGGTCTCTAATGCAACAAGATGGGATACTTTTGGTGGTCAGGGGATTAAGAGTCCACTTGTAGAAACAGAGAACAAACCAAAGTCTGAGGAAAAATGGGAAAACAGATACATACCCTCCCCTTCATTCTTATCTCTACACTTGGGAGTAAGTGAAGACTCTATACCTGCTAACACCCATTGCCATCATCTAGTTCTTGATAAATGGGAAGTAATGGAGAAAGAACAGGGAGTCACTTTCGTATCAATACCAACTCTCTTAGATCCCACATTGGCACCTTCAGGTAGCCATATTGTTCATGCTTTTACTCCTTCTTCAATGGATAACTGGGATGGATTAAGCAATAAAGAATATCTTGCAAAGAAAAAAGAAGATGGGGAGAAACTTATTTCAAAATTAGAGAAATTATTTCCTAACCTAAGTCAAAATATTCTTCACAAAGAGATAGGAAGTCCAAGAACACATAAAAGATTCCTTGCAAGAAACAAAGGAAGTTATGGACCAATTCCATCAATGAGATTACCGGGCCTTCTCCCCATGCCATTTAACACTACAAAGATTAATGGACTTTATTGTGTTGGAGACTCGTGCTTCCCGGGTCAAGGTTTAAATGCCGTGGCTTTCAGTGGATATGCCTGTGCTCACAAGATCGGCACAAAGCTTGGGATGAACAAATGGGACCTACCAGAATAATTACAAGAAAATTCTAGAAATTATGAAGGTAAATTATCAAGACTAAACCTATAGCCCTGCTGACGAACAGTTGTAATTCCTCCGCCATCGCCCAGACCTGCTTGTTCAAGTTTTCTTCTAAGCGTCAAAACCTGCGTGTCAACTGAGCGAGGGCCACCGCTAAACGGTGGCCATGCCATTCGAAGCAGCTCATGGCGGCTTCTCACCATGCCAGGGGGCATTAACAATGCACACAACAAAGCAAATTCCCTTGGGCTTAGTTCTACAGGTTTCTCTCGCAAGGTGACCTGTCTAAGAAGGAGATGAACCTCAAGAGGACCAACAGCGACACGTTCTTGTAAACCAATTCTTCCTCTTTTAAGTAAAGTTCTACACCTTGCAGCTAATTCTTCCAAGCCAAAAGGTTTCCTCAAAACATCATCAGCGCCATCATCTAAAAGGCCTACAACGGGTTCAACTCCTGTTCTTGCTGTTAAAACAATCACTGAACATCCCAATTGTTGTGCAAGTCTAAGAGCAGAGCTTTTTTCTAATAGCTCAGCACTAACTAATAAATCAGGTGATTGGTCTCGACATAGGTCAACGGCCTCCTCAGCAGAACCTACTGCTGCGGCTAGCTGTCCATCTTGCCTGAGCCTCTGAACCAAAACAGTTCTGAGAGTTGGATGTGGTTCTACAACAAGCACCTTGGATGGTGATTGTGTGGTTGCTTGAATAGGAGAAGAACCTGAGGAAGATCCTTGGATTTGCTCAGTAGCAAGCTGATCTGCAGGTATTAATGTCACAACTTGGAAAAGTAGACCCTTAGACTGGAAAAGATATTAAAGCAAACTGTTCGCTGACTATCAAGAATAGTCTGTGTCTTAGCAAACCATGACATCTTTTGATTCTCCAGAGGGTATAAAACACTTCCAATCAATTTGTGATGCCTGTCAAGAGTTAACAAGTAGATACCATAGTCCATCTGAGCTGAGGATCTATACAGATGGATATTTGCATTCTCTCAGGAATTGCAAGAGATTAGGCCCTAGGGATCAAGAGAAGTTAGAAGCATTAATTGATAGATGGATTATGGATCCTTCAAGCTTTGTTGGTCCTGATGGTGACATAAATAACCTATTTTTCCAAAAAGAACCTGGATAAAAATCAAAAAGTCACAAGTTATGAAGCTAGTGCAATTTCTAAC
>QCND01000025.1 GCA_003213355.1 Prochlorococcus sp. AG-424-E20 | reverse complement strand
GGGTTATCAAATTGTCCTGGCATAAAGTATTTTTGAGGGTCTCCATCTGCTATTTCTTTCGCTTTTGCAATGGCACCAGGCATTCCTTTTGCTGCTTCAGTAAGTATTAATTCGGCACCAAGAACAGCCATCATTCTCCTACGTTCAATTGACATGGACTCAGGCATCGTGAGGATTAACTTGTAACCTCGAGCAGCAGCTGTATAGGCAAGGGCTATTCCAGTATTCCCAGATGTTGGTTCAATAATGACTTTATCTTTATTGAGTAAACCTTTCTTTTCAGCATCCCAGATCATATTCGCTCCAATTCTACATTTGACGCTGTAGGCAGGGTTGCGGCCTTCTATCTTTGCAAGTATTGTTGCTTTTGCGTTTTTTGTAATCGAATTAAGCTTAACTAATGGTGTATGGCCAATAGCAAAACTATTGTCTTCGTAGATTCTGGACATTTTTTAAATGACTTAATTAACTAATACTCTAAATCTATATAAAAATCTCAGTAATTGGTTGTTTAGATAATCTTTATTAGTGATTTTTTTATATTACTGAATTAAATCTTGACCATAATTCATCTTGATTTTCTAGCCCTACTGACACTCTTAATAAGTGTTCTGAGACGCCATAACTTTCCGCCCATTTCAATTCTTTAAAGTGAGCTAACTGAACATATGGACAAACCAATGTAAAATTTGTACCTAAACTTGGTCCTTTGTTTACTCTTAATGCATTATAAACTCTTTTTGATTCTTCAATCCCCCCTTTAAGTTCAAACGATAATAGACATCCATAACCTCCTCCTTTCTTTAATAGAGAATTGAAATTTTTACAATACTGAGGATGTAAAACCTTTGAAATCTCTTTTTTTGTTTCTAACTTTTCTTTCAGCTTTAAGCAAGATGTATTTAACCTTTTTAAGCGATCCTTTACGTCTCTACTAGCTAACTCTAACTCAATAGCATCTGAATCAGATAGTGTAGATAATGCAACTTTAGGAATTACCTCAGCTAATTCTTTTTTCCATTTAGAATATGGGCTGATGACAGTGCTGCCAGCAAGAATATCTCCTCTTCCAGCAAAACTTTTTGTAAGAGAACTAAAAATCACATCTACGTAAGGAGTTAGATGAACATTTATAGATGAACCGATGGTGTCGTCAACAATGACAGGGATGTTTTTATCTTTAGCTAATTTTGAAATAGATATGAGGTCAACACATTGCAATAAAGGGTTGCTAGGTACTTCTATGATTAACGCAGCTGGACCCTTTTTTTCGATCTCCTCTTTTAAATGACTTAATTTTGTTTGTACAATGAGATCGCTCCCTTGAAAAATAGTCTGAGGGAGCTTGAGTACATCAACATATGGGAAGCCTATTTGAAGAGTCGAAGAAGCTCCTTTGATGCGATTTATCGCTGAAAGAGTAGTCGTTAAAGCAGCCATGCCGGAACGATATAGTCGTACTAGACTCTTATCGCAATTGTATATATCTCCTAAGCGTTTCAGAAGTTCCTCTCTGGCGTAATGGCCATCTGAAGGGAGTGGTTTTTTCTCTTTCCCAAGAGCTATTGCTGCTTCACGTGACGACAATCCCAGGCCAGTGTGTTGCCAGAAGGCTTTTGCTGAAGAGGTACTTCTTTGGTCAACAATTAGACACGAAACGCCAAGAAAATCTTCTATTTTTGAAAAACAATCTGAATTTTTTCGAAGACAATATTCTTGGGCACTTAAAGCAGAAGCTCTGTTGGGGTAAGGCCAACTGCTTTTCTGCGATTCACTATGAAATTCAAGTGATTTTCGAGCTATCTCAGCAACAAAAGGATTGAATCCAAATCTAGGGTAAATTGCTTTTAATAAATTTATACAAGCTGGAACCTTCTCTTCGTATGCGATTACATCTTCCCATCTAGGCAAGGCAACAGATACAGCATGTGGCCTACTCGGTAGAGGCTCTCCTAAATCTTTGGCACTCCAGCAAGGATCAGTAAGTAAATTTCGTTCAGTCAAGAGATAGTTCCCAAGGCTTGATTTAAATCCGCACTTAAGTCTTCAATGTCCTCACATCCAATGGAAAATCGAATAAGTGAATCAGTAATTCCAATTTTTAATTTTGTTTCTTTGGAGATTGAAGCATGCGTCATTGTGGCTGGATGGCAAACAAGACTTTCAATTCCTCCGAGACTTTCTGCCATTTTGAAATAATGAAGACTTTTACAAAATGAATAAGTTTGAGCTTGGGTTGCGTTAACAGTGGCAGTGACAATTGCTCCTCCCATGGCCATTTGTCTTTTTGCTAATTTACATTGTGGATGATCATTTCTGAAAGGATAACGAACGTATTTTATTGCTGGATTATCGGCTAATTGATTAGCTATTTTAGATGCATTATTAACTTGTCTTTCTAGGCGAAGTGGAAGTGTTTTTATTCCTCGTGTAATAAGCCAGCAATCAAAGGGAGAAGGGTTTAATCCAAGAGCTTTCTGGGCGAAATTCAGCTTGTCTCTCCAGATAGCACTTTCGGTGCATACTGCACCTCCAAGTGCATCTGAGTGACCATTGATGAATTTGGTCGTGCTAGTTAAAGATAAGGTCGCTCCAAGTTTGAGAGGTCTTTGTAATAGAGGTGTTGCAAAAGTATTGTCTACAACAACAGGTATTTCCATTTTATTTGAGAAATGACAAATCCCTTCAAGATCAATAATTTTGAGGAGTGGGTTAGTAGGACTTTCGATCCAAATCATCGCGGGTCTGTGATTTGAAATGACTTCTTGGAAATTGAGCTTAGTAAAGTCTATCCATTGAGTTTTTAATCCAAAACGATTAAAAACTTGTTCAAATAATCTCACCGTACATCCATAAAGGTTCTCCTCACAAAGGATTAAGTCTCCAGCCTTAAGAGTGGAGACTATTGCTGTAATCGCAGCGACTCCAGAACTAAATACACTTGCGAACTGACATTCTTCCAGATCAGACAAAACTGATTCAAGAATTCGAAAATTTGGATTTCCTGAACGAGTGTAGTCAAAGCCACCCTCATTGCCATGAACGAACGTTGAGGTTGGAAAGATTGGCGGCATTATTGATCCGGTTTCTTCAGAAAAATTATCTTTGTGATGAATGACTCTTGTGTTTACGCCAGTGCTGAACTCCTTGTTTCTTTTTATTGATCCCATATCCTTTTAGTAGCTTTTCTATAGGCTATAGAAAAACATGAAAAAGCCCCTAAAAAAAGTGGCACCATAACTAAATTTAATGAGAAAAAAGCTATGTATACCTAAACTTTTCTTGAGTAATACTTCGCATCAATAAAAGTAAGCAAAGAGTGAGAACAAAAAGTTTGGCTAGAGTTTGACAGAGAAACGATACAGATCTCACAACACCCACGAAATAAACCCGTCTTCTTCTATCCGTACAGTCTTTTAAGGCTTGTTTGTCTATTTCGCGGGAATTATTAAACGTTGGCTCAAGCACCAACAAGAGCCTAGGAGGATGTCTCCAAGCAGCTTCCTCGACTCACTAAAACACCTTTATCGTCTTGCCGCCCAGTTTAGTCAGCAGTTACGCAGATAAAAATTGTATGCTCAATATCTCAGTAATAGATAAAATCCTGTAAATCTTCAATTGCGTCATTTGTCCAAATTCATCAAAAACAACCAAACTGGACAGCATTTGGACCTGAATGTCCCACCAAGCTGGACGCAAAACCAATCGCAATAATACAATTGTATTAATTAATAGCCCTGAAGGATGAAGCGTGATGGATGGCTTAAGGAACCGAGTGGAGTTTGGATATTGAGGTTTAGATATGACTGGTCGAGCTGGGATCAGAATCCTAAGGTCATTGTCTACAAGGGAAGGCTTGAGCATAATGCTATACCTTTACTTAAGAGTCGTAAGAGAATGCGTAGGAACCTAGCGATTCGGTTGTGGGGTGATCTGGCGAAGAACCAAGCCTCAGTGGGAATAGCCGCAGAGAGGAAGGTTGATACCTTCCTGTATGCCTAAGGCCAACCAGCCCCTGAGGGGACGTTTAATCCTCGATTTATCCCTGATAATGGTTCAGAAAAATATCCTGAATTGATTGGAGCCATAGTGTTTTTTTTATAATTGTTACTCCGTCTTAGTTGTTTTTAGCGAGGTTGGAATCATGCTTAACTGCGCATCTATAAGTATTTGTTATCTGGTTTCGTATTAGTATATGCGATAGACAGGATTAATAGAAGATATCAAAGATGCTTGTCGCCACTTTTCTAAAGAATAAGCAAAAGAGAATTGAATCAAAATATAATCAAGTTGCAAAACGATATGAATCAAAATATGAGTTAATTCATCGAAAGTTAACCTCACAGTTTCATAGAGAATCAGCTGAAACAGAACTCATTCGTTCTAAAATTCATAATTTAATAGCAAAGTCTACAGAATCTATTGAAAGCAAAATTAAATCAGAAGGATTTATTTCTGTCTTCTCTAGAAAGTCTTTTATAAATATTGATAAGTTTTATCCAGATATTTTTGATTGGATTCAAGGTAGATTCTCAGGACAAACAGTACGAATCATTGTAAGAGAAGGCAAAATTGTTGAGAAGGTTTTTTTAACTCCTAAAGGAAATAGAATTTTTGTTAAGAAAAGTGAGCTAGAGATATGGCTTAGATCGATACCGACCAAACAAATAAAGCTAAGGTTACGGTTCAGATCGATGCCGGCTATGCTTCTTAACTTAAGACCTCTCGCAGTACAGGAAATCTTTCATAAGGCTCTCGTGAGGTAGTCGTCTCAATATTTAAACGTGTTATCTTGTTCTCTTTAATAGGTTATACAGCTTGTGTTTTTATCAATGCTGATTATATTATGTAGCGTGTAACGCTAATTCTAGCTAAGGATCTAATGGTATTAGAGAAAAAGGGTGACAGTACTAAAAGACATATCACTTCGTCTTAAGTAGCGACTTACTAGGGGTATGAGGGGTAAATATGGTCCTAGCTTATAAGTTAATAGTGAAGAGAAATCTATTTTATTTTTTTTACTTTTTCCTCAGATCTTCACTTCATCTAGTTCTGGGAAAAGCATGTTGATATAAGCCATTATTATTACAATCAAGGGAGGCATATTTGTTTTATCTTCTTTTGTGAGTCGCTTAATCTCTGACAGGAAACCTTTAGCTTCTTGTTCGCTAATTTTGTATTCTGGGTTCTTTTCTACTTCGTCAACGAGGGCTTGGATTTGATTAGCTGAATCCATTAACTAATGTATTGTTCTATGCCAATAAAACGAATGACTCATTTGACTACAAGTTTAGATTAAAAAAACTTATCATCTTTTATTTTTCAGGGCTATGGCTTCAAAAATTTGAGTAGTTATTAGACAACTATTTCTATTAGGAGCTAAGAAAGAAGTCCACTATGTTTTTATCTCTTGCCCATATCAGTCACCTCTCCTTGTCCTGAGAGCACCGTTAATGAGCTAGGAATTAAGAACTAGCCAACCTGGAGGTGTAAAGAAAGAAAGAGAGGTCTCTCCTTCTTAGAAAGTATTTGCTTTTTAGCAACCTTAAGCTGTTTATTTGTTTTCATTGTTTGATGAGTGTGAATTGAGTAGTTCTTATGCAGTCGGATCAAACAAGTTCAATGAATTAAAGGCAGCCTCAAACATATTGGCTCCATCAATAACTTTGTATCTGTACTTCTTAGTTCCTGGGATTAGTTCACGATGTAAGAAAACATTAGGAGCTGTTGTGAAAGACAAGACAACGCCTTTACCTCCGAAAACTCTTGATTTCTCAGCAATATTCGGCATGAAAAAACTCTTGCCGTACTGAAAACAGCGAGGCAAGAGTTTGACTAAAGTTGGACTGAAGTTAAGAAAAGCCAGTATTAGACTAGTTCTAAACTTTTCTTGAGTAATACTCAACAACTAACAATTCATTAATTTCAATAGCAACCCATTCCCTATCTGTTTTTGCAGATATCTTTGCCGAGAGTTTGGTTTTATCAAGCTCAAGGTGTGGAGGAACATTCGCCAGACCTGGGAATTCTAAGTTGGCTTGAGCTAATTGCTTACTAGCTTTGTTGTCTCTGATAGCAATAACATCCCCAGCCTTGCATTGGTAACTTGCAATGTCAGTGATCTTTCCATTAACAGTTACATGTCCATGGTTAACTAACTGTCTTGAACCTGGGATTGTAGGCCCAAAGCCAAGTCTAAAACAAACATTATCAAGCCTATTTTCCAGAAGCTTTAAGAGATTTGTTCCTGTGGAACCCTCCTGAGCACGAGCTTTCTTTACGTAGCGAACAAGCTGGCGTTCAGAAATACCATAGTTGAATCGAAGTTTTTGCTTTTCTTCGAGTCGGATCGCGTATTCAGAGCGCTTGCGACGGGCTTGGCCGTGCTGACCTGGTGGATGAGACCTCTTTGCGGCCTTCCGGGTGAGACCTGGTAGGTCTCCCAAGCGTCGCGTGATCCTCAACCGAGGTCCGCGGTATCTAGACATAGGGGTTTAATTTAGAAAATGTTTACTGGTAAGGGTAATCTGGAATAGATCCATTGGCCCCTGTTTCACCAGTTCATTATTCTATCTAAAGATGCTTACAAAGATCAATAAAGCCATTGCACTTGTTGTTGTTAGTTTAATTTCCTTTTATCAGAAGTGGGTTTCGCCATTGTTTGGACCGAGTTGTCGATTTATCCCTAGTTGCAGTGCTTATGGGATAGAAGCAGTTAATAAGCATGGCCCATGGAGAGGGAGTTGGCTTACTTTGAAAAGGTTAAGTAAATGTCATCCTTTTACCCCTTGTGGGTGTGACCCAGTTCCAGAAAAATGAGCTCAGAGGTATTGATCTTGTATTCACGTAGAGGGTGCTGCTTGTGTCAAACACTTGAAAAAAAATTATCTAGGATATGTCTAGATAATTTAAACCCTTCTATTGTACTTTCTATTGTCGACATAGATAGTAAAAAAGTGTCTTTAGATATTCAAATGAAGTATACAAATGAGGTTCCAGTAATAGTTCTCGACTCAACTAAATTATTAAAAAAGATTGAATTGCCTCGTGTCTCGCCACGTTTAAAGGAAGACATGCTTTTATCTTGGATACAAAAGAATTTAGATATTTTGTACAAAACAGTTTAAGAAAATAACCAATTCTTCTTTTTAAAAATTTCTTTATTGATTTCAAAGAGAAAAACATAATTTATTTTTTTAATAACTAAAACTATCTTATGAAGAAGATTAAATTTCTTTTTAATCACTGAACCTTAAGTAGATTTATTTTGTGGTGAAAATCATGCAGATCTTTTTATACTTGAAATGATCCTTCATTGATTTTTTATTATCCGAGGTTTGTTTTGTCGCGTTATCTGCACACTTTATTGAAAGCAATTGATCTTCAGGTCCGCTCAGGGTTAGCAAATCCAGAAATAAAAAATCTTTCCACTGATTCTAGACAAATCGAAAAAGGTGATTTGTTCTTAGGTTTAGACGGTGAAAAAGTTGATGGAGGGAACTTTTGGGCAAAAGCAATTGAGAGAGGTGCTTGTGCAGCCATTATTAGTAAAAAGGCTTCTCTTTTAAATCCGCCAACTAATGAAGACCCAGTAGTTATTCTCCCGGATCCTGTGTCACTATTTATGGGTAAATTAGCTGCACACTTTTGGGGTAAACCATCTAGTGAGATTTGTTTGATAGGTATTACTGGTACTAACGGTAAAACGACTACATCATTTTTAATTGAATTTTTGACTACTTCGCTTAGCCATCCATCCGCTTTGTTTGGAACATTAATTAATCGATGGCCTAACCATGAGGAAACTTCAAAATATACAACTACTTTTGCGGTCCCTTTGCAGGCAAAACTTAGGAAAGCCGTTCAGGCAGGAGTTGAATATGGAGCAATGGAAGTAAGTTCACATGCTTTGTCTCAGAATAGAGTTGCTGGTTGTGAATTTAATGGAGCAATATTTACAAACCTTTCAAGAGACCATTTAGATTATCATGATTCAATGGAATCTTATTTTGAGGCTAAAGCCAGTTTGTTCCGATCACATCTAATCGAAGATGATGGCCCTAGATCAGTAATCAATATAGACGATAAATGGGGTGCAATATTAGCAAAAGAGCTCAACAAAAAATGTTGGACATGTTCATTAAAAGAGAACTCCCAAACCAGAGAGAAACCAGATTTATATATTAGCAATCTTCAAATTATGCAAGATGGATATAAGGGTAAATTGCATACGCCCTTTGGGGTGGAAAATTTTATTTCACCACTAATAGGTGAGTTTAATTTAATGAATATGTTGCAAGCAGTAGGAATTTTAGTTCAAAGGGGACTCCCATTAAATGATCTTTTGGCAGCTTTGAACAAGTTCCCTGGAGTGCCAGGGAGGATGGAAATGATAAACATGGATGGATTTAAAGTAAAAGACGGCTATCCACTAGTGATAGTAGATTATGCGCATACACCGGATGGTTTGCAAAATGCTTTAATCGCATCGAGATCATTGACGAAAAAAAGATTAATTTGTGTCTTTGGTTGTGGTGGTGATAGAGATAAAGGTAAAAGATCTAAGATGGGGGAAGTTGCTACTAACTTTGCAGATTATATAGTTGTGACATCTGATAATCCTCGCCAAGAAGACCCAATCGAAATTATTAGAGATATTGAAAAAGGTATAACAATTGATTCTGAAATTTCTATTGAGCCAGAAAGATCTATTGCAATTCAATTGGCCATAGCAAAAGCAAATAAAAACGACGTTGTTTTAATCGCAGGGAAAGGTCATGAGGATTATCAAATTCTAAAAGATCAAACAATTTATTTTGACGATCGTGAACAAGCTAGAAAAGCACTATCTTTAAAAACAGATTTTATTTGACTACTTAGTCGAGATGAAATTTTTTAGACCAATAACAAGGTTATCTATTTCGTTTGAATCTGTAGTTATATGAACGCAAGCACGAAGCCATTTAGGATCCTCGAGAACTCTTATCCATAAATTCTCTTTGCCAAGAGAATTGACAACCTCTTCAGGAGAATGGTTCCCCTCAATGGTAAAACTTACAATTCCTGAAGGTGGAGGACTATTTAAAACAAGTTCAATGTTTTTGAGTTGGTTTAGTTTCTCCCACAGGGTAGAGCTGAGGCTTTTAATCTTAAAAAGGCGCTCAGTCTCATGACCTTCATTTTCTAGCATTATTAGAGAGCTCCTGAGACCAGCTAAAAGAGGGATACAAGAAGTCGCGATCTCAAAACGTCTGGCATCAGAATGAAAAGGAGCTTTATTATTGACATGTATTCCTTCTTCAGCTTTTAAGCTTTTCCAACCAATCAATGTTGGGCTTGATTCTTCTAGAACTCTTGTTGAAAGAACAACAGCGCCCAGTCCCTCAGGCCCGTAAGCCCATTTATGCCCTGTAAACGCATAGATGTCCGCAGAATCACAAGCACCTTTGATTGGAATATGACAAAAACTTTGAGCAGCATCAACTAATAAATAAGGTTTGCTTGAATGCTCTTTAAGTCTTTTTGAAATAAGTTCAATTGGCATAATTTGCCCTGTATTCCAAAGCAGATGTGAGAGAACAACAAGCTTCGTATTTTTTTGTAGATATTCATCTATCAATTTCAGTACTCTTTTATACGTCTCCTCTTTCTTGTCGTTACCATTGCATAACTTTGATACAGGAAGTATTCCGATTGATAGATTCTTTTTTCGAGCTAACTCTTTACATGCTGCGACTATCCCCGGATGCTCACAATCGCTAAGTAATAAATTATCACCATCAGAAAATGGTAATCCTAGTAAAGGTAAGACACATCCGGAGGTGACATTTTCAGTAAATGCAATTCTCTTGGGATGTATAGAGCAAATCTCCGCTATAAGATTTTTCGTGGTTATTATTTCTTTCGTAATGTATGGCCAAACATTATTTGTGAATGGACCTAATTTTTGAATTGTTTCCCAACTATAAGTTATTGCATTTAATGATTGAGTTGGGAGTGGACCTTGACCTCCATAATTGAAATAGTCTTTATTTTGCAGCGCGGGCATATTGTCTTTGAACAATATTGGTGACATATTTTCTGTTTCTTAGTTGTGGTAACTAAGAATATCTTCTTTTTTCCCAACTTACCAATTTGCTTATGTCTTCTAGTTATGTCAACCTAACGCCTACCATTTTTTAGTAATTTATGGAGTGATTGAAAAAAAACATGTTATTAAAGTAAGATGGTTTTAATTTTTTATTGGTTTATGAATATTAAAAAAGAAGAAAAAATCAAAGCACAAGAATGGGTGGTTATGTTCGATGGGCAAATAAAAAAAAGTGAGAAAAAGATTGATTCTTATGAGCATCATTTAGAAGTTAAAAATCAAAAGAGTGATTAGCTTTTGGTTTTATTGGGCAAATTAGTGAAAATAATATTTCTTTTGAACTTTTGAATTTCTTTCTTTTAAAAGTGTTTCACTTTTTTTGGTTTTATATTAAAATGCAATTTCTAATTAAGTTTCAAGATGAAAATCGATTTTGGCCCCATAACTTTTAGCAGGATTGCTAGTATCCTTTTGATATTGGGTTTTTTCGGCCTTTTAGCTTATAATTCTACTCTTTAATATTACATTAATTGATAAACAAATTATATGATATTCCAATTACATACGTATAAACTAAGTTATTTTCTATTTCAGGAAATTAATTATTATCTGAAGTTTTTTCTCTTCAAGATCCTTTAACTACAAACCTCCTTTGAATTATTTATCCATTGAATTAAAGACTATAATAGGCCAATTCAAGTAGTTTCCATTTGTAGCTCTCGATGTCTGTATTCATAGAGTAGAATCACGGTAATTAAATAATACGAATGGAAACTTCAACTACCGACCCAACCTTATTGATACTTATTGGAGGAATTGTTGTTTTATTGGCTGGCTCAGTTGCCTATGGAGTTTATTCAACATTCGGTTCGGGCTCAAAAGAGCTCAGAGACACTATTGATGAGCACGCAAAAATGCATGAATTAGGTATTGCGCACGGTCATGGTGGAAGTGCAGAGGCCTATGAGATGTCTGGAAAACTTCAAAAGGATCAAATTTCGTAAAAACTAAAGACTCAATACCTTATTTGTTGAAAAATCTTTGGTAAAAAAATTCATCAAGATATCTAAACTGCTGGGATGTAATATTAAGGAATTAATTTTAGATCAATTGTTTCCTTTGAATGAAGATTATATTTTCTTCGAGAAAATGACCTCACTCTACCTGTCCTCATGTTGATTAGCATCTTGACAGGATTTGCTGCTGGGGCAGTGCATGTAGTTAGTGGGGCTGATCATATGGTCGCAATGGCTCCTTCCTCTGTCAGGAAACCCCGAGTAGCGTTGCTTGATGGATTGGCATGGGGAATTGGTCACTCAGCAGGGGTTTTAATCCTCTCAATATTAGGGATCTTGGCTAAGGACTTAATAAGCATTGAATTAATGTCTTCTTATGCAGAATTTCTTGTTGGTATAAGTCTTTTGATTGTGGGGTTTTTAGCTATTAGGACTTCTTTGAAAGTAAACATCCATATGCATCAGCATATGCATGGAGAAGAAGCGACTCATAAACATTTTCATTTCCATTCACTTGGGAATAAGCTTCATAGAAGTCATACACATGCTGCAACTGGTTTAGGGGTTTTGCACGGGTTCGCTGGAGCTAGTCATTTGGTTGCAGTTATTCCAGCATTGGCATTACCTTTGTTTGGAGCATTGGCTTATCTATTTGCATATTTACTTGGATCAGTTTTTGCAATGGGATGCGTTGTTTTAGGTATATCTTTTGCAGCGAGTAAAGCGAATAAAATGTTTTATCCTTTCTTGATGCGTTCAATAGGAGCATTATCAATTGTGACTGGAATATTTTGGCTTCAAAAGACTTCAATTCTAACTTTTTAAAAGTCTTGCTTCATGAATTACACAGCTAGCCTTTTTGCTTTGGGGGGCTTCTTTTTATGGGTTGTTATTGCGACACTTATTTGGGCAAGAAGAATGAGAAAACTTAAAAAAGAATATTCTATAAATAAATCAAAATTCAAAAATTAATTGATACATCATTTTTCATCTTTAGATACAAATTTATTAGTGAAAATGATTAAAGATTCTGTATGATCATTTAACTATAAAGAAGAGTGATGAAAGGTGTTTTGTTTTTCTTAGGTTCTATTTTTAGATGGCCTGTTCAAAATACTAAAGAATTTCTGATTCTGCATGTTTATCTTTTAGGGATATATGGAATAACTTTTTTACTAAGAAACTTAGGTTTAGAAGTTTCTAACCTTATCTTTACAGTTGGACTAATGGCTCCAATCGGTTATCTCATCTATAATGGACTTCCTTTAGATTGTCTTGATTATAAGTCTGCAATTAAAAGAGAATTAAGTTCTATAAATTAAATAATAAAGGTTAATTAGAAAGTTAATTTATAAAACTTGTATTACCTCACTAACCTCCGGAATCATTTCCCTTAGTTTTCTTTCAATACCCATTTTTAGGGTCATAGTGCTACTAGGGCAACTTCCGCAAGCTCCCTGAAGTCTAACTTTGACGATTGGTCCATCTATTTCAGCTATCTCTACATTCCCTCCATCAGCCATTAGAAATGGTCTTAATTCATCAAGAACTTTTTCAACGTTTTCTGTCGTCAATGCAAGAGTTTCGTCGCTCATTTCGATTTACTTGATTTAATTTTGCTTAGCTTAGTTAATTGCAGGATAGTCTGTATGTAATCTTGATAAAGATTTTGTTTAATACCGGTTCTCCAGATTCAGCAAATACTTATGACGCAATATTAGTTGGTGCAGGAATCATGAGCTCAACTCTTGCAGTACTTCTGCATGAGCTAGAGCCAGAGTTACGGTTGTTGGTTGTTGAAAAATTACCTTCTGCTGGCTTGGAAAGTAGCTGCGCTAAGAATAATGCTGGAACTGGACATGCTGCTAACTGTGAGCTTAATTACACTCCAATCGAAGAGGATGGCTCTCTTAGTACTACCAAAGCTTTTGAAATAAATAAATCCTTTGAGCAAAGCTTAGAGTTTTGGGCATCTTTAGCAGAAAAAGGGAAATTGATACCCAAAACTTTTTTAAATAAATTGCCACACATCAGCATTGTCTTTGGAGATGAGGATATTTCTTTGCTTGAAAAAAGGTTTTCTAAACTTAGTTCTCATGCCGCTTTTGCACAAATGGAATTCACCATGGACCATGGTGAATTAAAAGATTGGATTCCATTGATTATGTATGGTAGGAAACAGAGTGAGAAGATTGCCGCTACAAGAATTAAAAGAGGAACTGATATTGATTTTGGCAATTTAACTCGCTCATATATAAATCAAATTGAAGGAGCAAAATCTATTGATATTAACTACTCTACTAATGTTGAAAATCTTCAACAAGATAGTGAAGGAGATTGGTATTTATTTTTAGAAGGAGCCAAAAAAAATAGAATTGTTAGATCAAAGTTTGTTTTTCTTGGGGCAGGTGGAGGAGCTTTATCCCTTTTGCAAAAATCGAGAATTCCAGAAGGCTTGTCATATGCAGGGTTCCCTGTTAGCGGGAAGTGGTTGATTTGTGATGAAGAGAAATCAACAAAAACACATAATGCAAAGGTTTATGGAAGGGCAGCAGTTGGATCCCCGCCAATGTCTGTTCCACACTTAGACACAAGATGGATAGATGGACAAAAATCTCTTTTGTTTGGTCCTTTCGCAGGATTTAGTTCGAATTTTTTAAAATACGGCTCAAAGTTGGATTTGTTTAGATCCATCAAAACAACTAATTTTTTCTCAATGTTGCAAGCAGGATTAGACAATATAGACCTAGGAAAATACTTATTAAATCAATTAATACAAACAAATGAGGATCGAATAGAAACTTTAAAAATATTTCTTCCTCAGGTTTCACCTAATGATTGGAAGCTCTCAACTGCAGGACAGCGTGTTCAAATAATTAAACAAACCTCTAAGGGCGGTGTTTTGAAAATGGGGACAGAAGTGGTTACTTCATCAGATGGATCTTTAGCTGCTTTACTTGGTGCTTCTCCTGGCGCAAGCACAGCCGTAACAATCATGATTGAAGTTCTAAACCGTTGCTGGCAGGAAAAAATGAAATCAAGTAAATGGAAAAATAAAATGTTAGAGCTTTTCCCCAGTATTGGGAAAGATATTAATTCAGATCAAGAAGCTCTTTTGGCAATTCGCAAAAGAAACGATTTCTTACTTAAATTAATTTAAAACTTTATTACTGGTGAGCTATATTTAATCTTTATTCAGAGTTGAATTGATAAATGAATATCTTGCTCCTTTAATTGCGTTCGTATGACTAATGTGCCCATTTCTCGTCTGAGGAACTTCTGCATAATTGCTCATATTGACCATGGTAAATCAACCTTGGCAGATAGACTTCTTCAGGATACTGGCACTGTCTCCTCTAGAGACATGCAAGAACAATTCTTGGACAATATGGACCTTGAGAGAGAGAGAGGAATAACTATAAAATTACAGGCTGCACGAATGAATTATAAAGCGGACGATGGAGAGGAATATGTCCTGAATTTGATTGATACTCCTGGCCATGTTGACTTTTCTTATGAGGTGAGTCGATCATTACAGGCTTGTGAAGGTGCCTTGCTGGTTGTTGATGCTAGTCAAGGAGTTGAAGCTCAAACTTTGGCCAATGTTTATCTCGCCTTGGAAAATGATTTAGAAATTATTCCTGTTCTCAATAAAGTTGATTTACCCGGAGCTGATCCTGAGAGAATCAAAAATGAAATTGAATCAATTATTGGTTTAGATACATCTAAGGCAATTTCCTGTTCTGCTAAAACAGGGGTTGGTATTCCAGAAATATTGCAAGCAGTAGTAGATAGAATACCATCTCCGAAAGATAATGCTGATCAAGCTACAAAAGCACTTATTTTTGATTCCTATTACGACCCTTATAGAGGTGTGATTGTTTATTTCAGAATCATGAGTGGTGGCATAAGTAAGAAAGACAAAGTTTTGCTTATGTCTAGTAAAAAAAGTTATGAGTTAGACGAAATAGGTGTTATGGCACCTGATCAAGTAAAAGTAAATTCTCTTCATGCCGGTGAAGTTGGATATTTGGCTGCATCTATCAAAGCAGTTGCTGATGCAAGAGTAGGGGATACGATTACGTTGGTGGATAGACCTGCTGAAGATGCTTTGCCAGGTTATGCGGAAGCTAAACCAATGGTTTTTTGTGGATTGTTTCCCACGGATGCAGATCAATACCCAGATCTAAGAGAGGCTCTAGATAAATTGCAGCTATCCGATGCTGCATTGAAATATGAACCTGAAACAAGTAGTGCAATGGGATTTGGCTTCCGTTGTGGATTTTTAGGTTTATTGCATATGGAAATTGTGCAAGAGCGTTTAGAACGTGAATATGATTTAGATCTAATTGTTACTGCACCATCGGTTATTTATAAAGTGAAAATGATTGATGGAGAAGTTAGGATGATCGATAATCCAGCTACACTTCCAGATCCTCAAAAACGTGAAACCATAGAAGAACCCTACGTACGAATGGAAATTTATGCTCCCAATGATTACAACGGAACTTTGATGGGTCTTTGTCAGGATAGAAGAGGAGACTTTATCGATATGAAGTACATAACGACTGATCGAGTTACGCTTATTTATGAAATACCTCTCGCAGAAGTTGTGACAGACTTCTTTGATCAGATGAAAAGTAGGACTAAGGGATACGCTTCTATGGAATATCACTTGATTGGTTATAGGGAAAATGATTTAGTCAGATTAGACGTTTTAATTAATTCAGAACGAGCAGACCCTCTAACAACTATTGTTCATAAAGATAACGCTTATGGTGTCGGCAAAGGACTTGTTGAGAAATTAAAAGAACTTATCCCAAAACAGCAATTTAAGATTCCTTTACAGGCTTCAATTGGGAGTCGAATTATTGCAAGTGAAGGTATTAGTGCTTTACGAAAAGATGTTTTGTCCAAATGCTACGGAGGCGATATATCTAGAAAAAAGAAATTGTTGAAGAAACAGGCAAAAGGAAAAAAACGAATGAAGTCTATGGGGAAAGTTGATGTTCCCCAAGAGGCTTTTATGGCTGTCTTGAAATTAAATAATGATTAATATAGATTTCTAAGATCTATGCTTGGCTCATATAGCTTATTTCACTTGAATTATTTATAAATATTGAAACTTCCTGATTCCCTTTGTCTTTGGTTAGGTTTGTCCAAATAAAACCTATAATTATTAATACTGCAATGGTTATTGAGAGCTCCCCTACGGTGAGACCATCATTTTTTAAATGCATCTTAAAATGTATGTATTCTTCTATTTAAGCAATTTTTTTTTTAATTTCTACCTTTTACAGCTAAATTTGATTAGGTCTTATCATTTGATCATTGAACTTGAGAGACTTTTTAAGAGGAAAGAATTTGTCGGCACGGTTATTTTTCGCTGGGCTGATAATTTTATCCGTATATATAGGCATCTCAATTTTTATGCCTCTATTAATAACTTTAAAGATTGTGCCTAATGGTGAATTTGGGTTAGGTAACCCGATTTTTTCGGCTCCATCTATAGATCACTGGTGTGGAACTGATCGATTAGGAAGAGATGTTTGTATTAGAACTTTGGCTGCGAGTGGAGTTGCGTTACAAGTTGTCTTTGTTGCCGTATCTCTTGCCGTTCTCGTAGGAATTCCTTTGGGACTTTTAAGTGGCTACATCGGTGGGCTTTTAGATAGGGTTTTGGTGCTTTTCATGGACACTCTTTATACAATTCCTGTCCTTCTTCTTTCTGTTGTGATGGCATTTTTATTGGGTAGAGGCATATTGAATGCATCAATAGCATTGTGCGTCGTTTATATTCCTCAATATTTTCGACTTGTTAGGAACCAGACTTCACAGGTTAAATCAGAACTTTATATTGAGGCAGCAATATCAATGGGAGCATCCCCTTTGTGGGTTATAAGAAAGTACCTTCTTAAAAATGTTCTTACTTCTGTCCCTGTAGTTTTAACACTTAATGCTGCAGATGCTGTATTAGTTCTTGGGGGATTGGGATTTCTTGGATTGGGTCTTCCTGAGAATATTCCAGAATGGGGAAGTGATTTAAATATGGCATTAGTTGCATTGCCTACGGGCATCTGGTGGACAGCGATCTATCCAGGCATGGCTATGTTCGTTTTAGTGCTGGGACTGTCTTTTATTGGAGAAGGCTTGGAGAAAATTTTAAGTGAAACTAGTCTTCAGAATTAAAACTTACTTTAGGTTTGGAATTTAATATCTCATTTTTTCTGTTCTTGGGAGATTATCTATAATTTCACCCTTATCATTAATTTCTGGATATTTTCTGCCTTCACTTTTGCACCATTGAGCAACCTCGGGGTAAGCCCACTCGAAAAGCTTTTCTTTGTATATTTCTTGGCTCATGCCTTCTCCAGATTCAGGTACCATATTGGCTACTTGTCGTTGTCTTATCGCTTCAAACAATAATGCCGATGCCGCAACTGATACATTTAAAGATTCAACCATCCCTCTCATTGGAATATGAATATGCTCATCCATTAAACTCGAAGCTTCTTCACTAATACCCCATTTCTCGGCACCTAGTACAAATGCTGTTGGCCCCTTGAAGTCACATTTTCTGTAATCAATTGATCTGGGATTCAAGTTCGTTCCGTACAATTTAAACCCTTTTTCTTTAAGAACTTTTATTGCCTCGGTGATCTTTTTATATTGGTTTATTTTGACCCATTTTTGACTTCCTTGAGCAGTGCTATTAAATGTTAAAAACTTCTCCTTATTGAAGATTGCATAAGATTCAAGAACACCAACAGCATCACAACTTCGTATTATCGCTGAGAGATTATGAGGCTTTTCAACATTCTCAATTAAGACTGTGAGATCTGAAATCCTCCTGTTTAGTACTGATTTTAGACGTTCAAAACGTCTAGGTAGTAGAGGCATCTCTAATGATTTAAGGAAAAGTTGTTACTCTTTGATCAGGATAGTGGTTTTTATTTGCTATGAAAAATACCTATTAGTTATTTTAAAAAAAATATTTGATAAATTTCCAAATAAAAAGCCCCTGACCGTAGGGCAGAGGCTTCTTATTTAACTAAAAGAATTTAGGTTTCTATTGAATTTAGAAGCTAAATGCAGTTTCAAGAACAACACCTGTATCGTCATCACCAGTACTTGTATCTTCAACAGTGAAGAAACCAGGAGTAAGTGTAACGTTGTCGTTCAATGAATAAGTGTAAGAAACTTCAAATCCTGTTGAATCTAAAGAATCACTACCATCAACATCAGTTGAGTTGTAAGCAGCACTTAATGTTCCAGGACCAACTTCGTAGTCAACACCAACGAACAAGTCAGTTGCATCAGCACCTGTCTCTGGATCTGTTGTGTCATAAGCAACGCTGAATGTTGCATCAATTGACTCAGGGCTGTAGTAGATACCACCACCAAATGTGTCATAGCCTTCACCCGCTTCGCCGTCATTAGAAGCGATTACAAGACCGCCACCAAAGCCGTCGCCGTTATAGCCAAGAGTGAAAGTTGAAACATCATCACCATCATCAGCGCCGATTCCTACTGTAGAAGAAGCACCACCAACAGAAACGTAACTTACAGAAGCAACTACGCCGTTGTCATTAGAGTAAGCAACACCAACTCCAGGACCAGTTTCGTTACCAGCCAAAGAATAAGGCATACTGCCTAGTCTGAAAGCGTCTGAATAAGCAGAAGTTGTTGCAGCAACAACATCATCCTGATCAACCAAAGGTCCAACAGTTACTGAAAGATCGCCTACAGGGAAGTTATAAAATAGAGACTGAACATCTAGATCACCTGTCTCAGCACTATCCATGCTTGCAAGTGGGCCACTAGCATTACCGGCTACAATACCTGCAGAGAAAAGGTCTTCACCAGTGAAGCTAGAATTTACATCTAGAGTATATGCATACTGCATATAAAGCTCTTCTTCTGCATCAGATGTTCCGCCATCAGCAACTGAACCAGTTGTGAAAACAGCTGAACCACCAAGAGTTGTTGTTGATGAAAATGCTGTATCTGCATTAGCTGCAACAGGAGCCATAAGGCCCAAAGCTGCTGGAGCTACTAATAAACGTGAAAAAAGCTTCATAGTGTCCTCACACATTAAAGAAGTTGTATCAAATTTAACTATCTCATGAAGAGGTTAAAAGTAGCTTATGTTACACCTTTTGAGTTGGCCTAGTACCGACCATCCCTCTCAAAGTCATTGCAGTAAAAGACTTTTGGGGTTTTTGATCTGTGATTGTATCGATAAACACGTTACTGTGAGCTGAATCTTTAAATGATCGCTTTTGAGTGAAAACCTGTCATCCATGAAAGGCTTAGATGCTAGAAAAGCTGCTTGGGATGTTATCCAAGCCGTAGGCGGAGGTGCATTCGCAGATGTTGCCTTGGAAAGGATTTTTAATCTTTATTCCTTTAAGTCGATAGATAAAGGATTGATAACTGAACTTTCTTATGGTGCCATTCGCCAAAGATATTATTTAGATTGTTGGATTGATTATTTAGGGAAAGTACCCGCTAAAAAGCAACCTCCTTTATTGAGATGGTTATTGCATCTTGGGCTATATCAGGTTTTAAAAATGAAGAGAATACCTCCAGCGGCTGCAATCAACACAACTGTAGAGCTTGCAAAAACTCATCATTTAAAAAAGCTGACTCCCGTTGTTAATGGAATCTTGCGATCTGCTCTTAGAAGCAAAGAGAGAGGTCTCTTGTTGCCTAAATCAAATAATCCTAGTTTAGAACTAGCAAAAAACGAATCTCTTCCTTTTTGGTTGGCAGATGAATTGATTAATTGGAAGGGATTAGAAGATGCTAAGAAGATTGCTAAAGCATTTAACTGCATTAGTCCTATTGATATAAGAGTGAATAG
>QCND01000024.1 GCA_003213355.1 Prochlorococcus sp. AG-424-E20 | reverse complement strand
AAATCTTGGTTGGTCAATTGGTCCCCCTAAAGAATCAGTCTCATATAGAGGAGCCCATTGAAAAGATAAAGACTTATCAAAATTTTGAGAGTCGATTTTTGGATGATTTAATGCAATATTCCACTCGAGAATGCTTTTTTCTATTTGCGGCCTCATAGCAGCGATTGTTCTTATGGGATCTCCAAGAATGCCAGGGATATTTGCGCCTATTGAGATGACGAGTTTCAATTCTGGTTTTTGTTTTGCATAAGTCATGCGAATATTAAAAGACTTTTAAAAATTTGCTTGATTTATCCAACCCTATGGTTTCTAGTGGATTGAACAACAACAATTTGTCTTCGACTTCAAAAGACATTGCTGTTAAGGATAGAGCCAATCTTGCTTTCCCTTTGGCTGCAATTACAGGCCATGGAACTTTAAAGCTTGCTTTAATGCTCGCAGCAGTTGATCCAGGTTTGGGAGGTGTAATAATTGCTGGTGGTCGTGGAACTGGGAAATCAATTTTGGCTAGAGGCTTACATGCCCTTCTCCCGCCGATTGAAATAATCGATCTAGAAGAATTAGCAAATCTTAAGGATGGTGATGATTCATTTGTTTATCCAGCAGGTAGAAATTTAGATCCTTCTTTTTCAGGCGAATGGGATGATTTAACTAAACAACTGTTTACAAAAAAGATAGGAAGTTTTGAAAGTACTGATGACTTAGAAAATATCCCTAAAAAAGTTGTTTCTGCGCCTTTTATTCAGGTTCCCTTAGGAGTAACAGAGGATAGGCTGGTTGGTGCCGTTGATGTTGCTGCTTCATTATCAAGCGGAACTCCAGTATTTCAGCCAGGGTTGCTAGCTGAGGCTCATAGAGGAGTGTTGTACATAGACGAATTGAATTTATTGGATGACGGTATTGTCAATCTTCTTTTGGCTTCAGTAGGGGCAGGTGAAAATAGAGTTGAACGAGAAGGATTGAGCCTAAGTCACCCGTGCCGTCCTCTATTGATTGCTACTTACAATCCTGAAGAGGGGGGGATTGAGGGATCATCTATTAGACAGATTTGCAATTGTTTTATCTGCAGATCAATTAATTACAAACGAACAAAGAGTTGAAATAACTCAATCTGCCATTTCTCATGGTCAATCAAGTGAAGCTTTTTCTAAAAAATGGTCTGAAGAGACAGAATCTTTATCAACACAATTACTTTTGGCAAGGCAATGGCTTCCAGATGTTCAAATCAGTGAGGAACAAATTGAATACTTAGTTGTGGAGGCCATACGAGGAGGTGTAGAAGGACACAGATCAGAGCTTTATGCAGTAAGAGTTGCAAAGGCTCATGCTGCCTTATGTGGTAGAGACTCAGTGGATGCAGAAGATTTAAAAGCGGCAGTAAGACTGGTAATCGCTCCAAGGGCTATGCAAATGCCTTCAGAAGAAGAAATGGAGCCTCCAGCCCCTGAAGATCAGCAGCCACCGCCACCACCTCCTGAAGACTCTGATGACAATAATGATCAAGAGGAAGATCAAGAAGAAGATCAGGAAGAGGAGCAAGATGAAGAGTCATCACCTCCGATCCCGGAGGAATTTATGCTTGATCCAGAAGCATGTGCCGTAGATCCTGATTTGTTGCTATTTTCATCTATCAAATCAAAGAGTGGAAATAGCGGAAGTCGATCAGCTGTCTTAAGTGATAACAGAGGTCGATACGTAAAACCAATTATTCCTAGAGGTCCTGTTAGAAGGATTGCCGTTGATGCAACCTTAAGAGCTGCAGCTCCTTATCAGAAAGCGAGAAGGGAAAGAGAACCTAATAGGAAAGTTATTGTTGAGGAAGGAGATTTACGCGCAAAATTACTGCAGCGTAAAGCTGGTGCATTGGTAATTTTCTTGGTTGATGCAAGTGGTTCAATGGCGCTCAATAGAATGCAAAGTGCAAAGGGAGCTGTTATTCGTTTGCTAACCGAAGCTTATGAAAATAGAGATGAAGTTTCTCTTATACCTTTCAGAGGAGATCAAGCAGAAGTTTTGCTCCCTCCAACAAGATCAATCACAGCTGCGAAAAGGAGGCTTGAGGCAATGCCATGTGGTGGTGGATCTCCACTAGCTCATGGCTTAACTCAGGCTGCAAGAGTTGGAGCAAATGCCTTAGCTACAGGAGATCTCGGCCAGGTTGTAGTAGTGGCAATCACCGACGGGCGTGGAAATGTTCCATTAAGCACTTCACTAGGTCAACCAATTCTTGAGGGAGAGACACCACCCGACTTGAAACAAGAAGTTCTTGATGTCGCTTCGCGTTATCGTGCGCTTGGTATTAAGTTGCTTGTAATTGATACAGAAAGAAAGTTTATTGCAAGTGGAATGGGTAAAGACTTGGCTGACGCATCTGGAGGTAAATATGTTCAATTACCTAAGGCAAGTGATAAGGCTATTGCTTCAATTGCAATGGATGCGATTAATAGCGTCACCTGAAACTTGTTTTTTTAAGGATATATATCATCAAATAATTTACTCAAACCAATAGTTACCCTTTTTAGAGCATTTATAAGTTCTTTGTCTTCCATAATATTTCCCATGTCTGAGCTCATTTGATCAATTTTCTTTGTTAGAGAACTAGATGTTGAAGCAAGTTCCTGAATATCTTTTAAAGTCTCAGGATTGTCTAGGCTTTCAAGAATATTATTTAAATGAATAGAAGCTTTTGTTAGTTCAGAAATTATAGGCTTTGCTCTTATAAGTTCTGATTTAGATAACAAGACAAGTTCATCAAGATTAGCTTGAGTACGATCAAATTGTTGAATAGATTCAGATACTTTATTTATTATTGCTTGTCTATCAGCTTCATCAATAATTCCATTTATACCCTCTGTCAAGCTTGATATGCTAACCATTTCAACACCTTTAATTTTATCTCCACTACATAAGATTCTTTTTTGAGGACAATCTTTATTGACTGTAATTATTTCATTTTTATTGAATGATTTACCTAATGATATTAAAGATAATTGAGCGTCTCCTCCAAGCATAGAACTTGTGACGATTTTAGCAATTACAGGTTTTGGTAGAATTAGTTTATCGTTATTTAATTTTATTTTAGTTTCAACAGTGCTTGGTGTGAAACTTATCTTTTGAACAGATCCAACAATGATTCCCCGATAAGTAACTGGAGACATTTTGGCAAGACCACTTGCATCTTTAAAGCTTGCAGATATTTCCCATGTTTTAGAACCTAAACGAAAATCTCTTAACCAGAGCATTGCTCCTGAAAAGATAACTAACCCACCTAATAGAGAAAAACCTACAAAAGCATCTCGTAAACTTCTTCGCATAAATTTATGAGTCCCCAGGTTGCATTGGTCCTTGAAGATTACCTGTGCGAAATTGTTTCACATAGGCATTTTCACTTTGTTTAAATTGCTCGACAGATCCATCCCATTGAAACTTGCCACCGTAAAGCAAAATAACTCTATTAGCTGTTCTTTCAATTGTACTTGAAACGTGACTAACTACAATTGAACATCCTTCTGCAGCCTCAGTTGTTTTAATAATTAGATCTTCAATACGAGTACAAGCTATTGGATCTAAACCAGCAGTTGGTTCGTCATATAAAAGAAGCGGAATAGAGCCTTTTCCTTTCCTGGAGTCACTAATCAATGCACGAGCAAAACTTACTCTTTTTTGCATCCCTCCACTCAGTTGATTGGGAAATTTGTCGGCAACATCATATAAGCCCACTTTCTCTAAGCAATTTATGACTTCTTTATTAATAATTGCCTCGGGTAAAACTTTCTGTTTTTCAAGTAAAAAACCTACATTTTCCCTAACAGTTAATGATGCTAATAATGCTGGGTTTTGAAAAACTAATCTCACATCAGGAGGACTATTTTGATCAAGCCTTAAATAATTTTGATCAATACCTGAGATTTTAAGGCTTCCTTTAGAAGGTAATAGCAAACCTGCTAGCAAGCGAAGTATTGTTGACTTGCCAGAGCCTGATGGACCAACAATTGCCAATCTCTCTCCAGCCATCATAGCTAGATTGACTGCATCGAGAACTTTATTTGACCCCAGTTCAACACTGAGATCTTGCATCAACATTACTTGAGTGTTTTTTGGCACACTCTCTCCTAATGTTTGTTTACCTATCTCATTTTGTATGAGATCTGTGAAATGGGAAGTTTA
This sequence comes from Prochlorococcus sp. AG-424-E20, assembly GCA_003213355.1. Taxonomy (GTDB): domain Bacteria; phylum Cyanobacteriota; class Cyanobacteriia; order PCC-6307; family Cyanobiaceae; genus Prochlorococcus_B. The sequence goes on along the minus strand of QCND01000024.1, from coordinate 16,931 downwards.
ATTAGAGTTTATATGAATTAATTATTTAGGTCTCTTTGTTGAAATTTTCTCAAACTCGAATCCATTGAACAAAAGAAGCAAAAGAAAATTAAGAAGAGCCACCTTGCGTAAAAGCCTTTTGGCTAGCTTGTCTTTTCATCTTTACTCTCGCTTCAAAAGAGCTATTAGATGGCTGTTGCCAGGATTAGTAGTCAAAAGGTGGATGATGACATCTGGGTTGGGCTTGTTAATTGCTTTGATTGGAGCCTCTATTTGGGCTGACTTGCGTCCAATTTATTGGGTGGTTGAAATACTTTTTTGGTTTTTAGGATTTATAACTACTTTTTTACCTAGAACCATTTCTGGACCTATTGTCTTTTTGATAGGAATATCTCTTTTAATTTGGGGTCAAGGGAGAAGTTTTGAATCTATTAGGCAGGCTTTAGGTTCAAAAAAAGATACTTTTTTGGTTGATGCTTTAAGAGCTAAGCAAAAATTAAATAGAGGTCCAAATATTGTTGCTATTGGAGGAGGAACAGGTTTATCTTCATTATTAAAAGGCTTAAAAAGATATAGCAGCCGAATCACTGCAATAGTGACTGTTGCCGATGATGGAGGAAGTAGTGGAGTGCTTAGGAGAGAACTGGGTGTTCAGCCTCCAGGAGATATAAGGAATTGTTTAGCAGCTTTAGCAACAGAAGAACCACTTATTAAAGGACTTTTTCAATATCGCTTTCCTTCAGGTAGTGGACTTGAGGGACATAGTTTTGGGAATCTTTTCTTGTCTGCCTTGACTGCGATAACTGGAAGTCTAGAGACCGCAATTACTGCTTCAAGTCGTGTCCTTGCCGTTCAGGGGCAAGTTGTACCAGCAACTAATGTAGATGTTCGTTTGTGGGCGGAACTCGAAAATGGTGACCGAATAGATGGAGAGTCAGCCATAGGGAAAGCCCCCTTGCCAATAATCAGAATCGGCTGTTACCCATCGCGACCTCCAGCTTTGCCAAGAGCGCTAGAAGCTATAAGAAATGCTGAAATTATTTTGATAGGCCCAGGAAGTTTATACACTTCAATTCTGCCAAACCTGCTTGTCCCTGAAATAGTCGAGGCGATTGAGAAGAGCAAAGCTCCAAAACTATATATATGTAATTTGATGACTCAACCTGGAGAAACGGATGGACTTGACGTTACTGGGCATGTAAGGGCCATAGAGGCACAATTGGCATCAAGAGGAATTTCTAGGAAAATATTTAGTTCAATACTTGCTCAAGATGAATTAAAACCATCCCCATTGGTTGATTACTACAAATCAAAAGGGGCTGAACCAGTCAAATGCAGTAAGATTGATCTTTTGTCTAGAGGATATAATGTTTATTTAGCTTCTCTTCAGGGTTCAAAGGTCACTCCCACTTTGAGGCACGACCCAAGAAGTCTCGCTTTAGCAATAATGAGATTTTACAGAAGATACAAAAAAGGTAAATAAAGTTAGTATGCATCTTGCATTTCATAAAAATCAGGCTGAACATAGTCTTTTCTAAGAGGCCATCCTTTCCAATCTTCAGGCATTAAAAGTCTTTTAGGATGAGGATGACCTTTGAAGTTAACACCATACATATCAAATGTTTCTCTTTCTTGCCAATCGGCTCCTCTGAAAAGGCTATATAGACTAGGAACAGTTAGGTCCCCATTGCGATCTAGGAATACTTTTAATCTTACTTCGCGAGGAGAAATATCTTCTTTAAATTCATTCAGTTCTATTAAATTATAAAAACAAACTATATTTAAACCAGGACCTTCATCATAGCCACCTTGGCATTGGAGATAATTAAATCCATCATTTTTTAAAGCTTCAACTATTGATAAGAGATTGCTTGGCGAGATTTTTATAACTTCAACTCCTAAGTGGTCTTCTTTGAGAGGAATGTTTTCAAATCCATTTTTAGAGAGCCAATCGCTTATTGGACCTGAGATTTTTTCTTCAATTACAATTTCCGAATCGTTTGTCATTTTTTTATAGGAGAGGCTTAATTACTTGAAAGTTCTTCAGATATTTTTTGAACCTCTTGTAAAGATTGATCAAACTCTGCAGATAGTGAAGGATTTAAAGCAATTAATTGAGTTTTTGCCTTTAAGTATTGTCCATTTACTTTTTCTTCTACTCGCTTCATCTTATGAGGGATAGTTAAATAACGATGAGTTTGGGTAATTTTTGCTCTTTCTGAGATTGATTCGTTTGCAACTTTTTTTCTTAATTTAATGACAGCATCAAATATTGCTTCAGGTCTTGGAGGACATCCGGGGAGGTAAAGATCAACAGGTATTAACTTATCAACACCTCTTACTGCCGTTGTGGAGTCAGCGCTGAACATTCCACCGGTAATAGTGCAAGCTCCCATAGCAATTACGTATTTGGGATCTGGCATTTGCTCATAAAGCCTTACAAGAGCAGGTGCCATTTTCATTGTGACCGTGCCTGCCACTATTAGTAGATCTGCTTGTCTAGGAGAACTTCTAGGTACTAATCCAAATCTGTCAAAATCAAATCTAGATCCAATTAGAGCTGCAAATTCAATAAAACAACAAGCGGTTCCATAAAGAAGAGGCCAAAGACTACTTAGTCTTGCCCAGTTATGAAGATCTTCAAGGCTAGTGAGGATTATGTTTTCGCTTAAATCATTTGTTACTTTCGGCGTCCCAACTGGGCCACAGGAAGCTTCTCTAAGATTTCTTACAGCTTCAGAAGAGGGAGATTTTTTCAAGGGATTCAACTCCATTCAAGGGCACCTTTTCTCCATGCGTATGCTAGTGCAACAACTAGTATTGTGATAAAAACAAGAGCTTCTATGAATGCTAATAACCCAAGTTTGTGAAATGCAACTGCCCATGGGTAAAGAAACACGGTCTCAACATCAAATATAACGAAAACAAGAGCAAACATGTAGTAACGAATATTAAATTGAATCCATGCCCCTCCAATGGGTTCCATACCAGATTCATATGTAAGCTGTCTTTCTCCTGCCTTGCTATTAGGAGCTATTAACTTATTTGTTGTAAGAGCAAGAATTGGAACTGCTCCAGAAATAAGAAGAAATCCTAAAAAATACTCATAACCCTGAAGGGAAAACATGAATGAATTACTGATTTCAATATCAGTCTGACAGTCATTTTCCAGATTAGTGCCATAGAGTTGTTATATGTGAAAGTGAAAACTGTGAGTGAAGACAAAAAAACAGAATCAAATCCTTTGGGAGATTTGAATCTTGATGAACAACAAAATCAAGTTATTTCAGTTGAACCAAAAAACTCAAACAAGGAATTTGATCCAAAAGCAAACCGCTTCGAATGTATGAGCTGTGGTTTTATCTATGATCCTGATGAGGGTATAAAAAAGCTAAATATTGAACCAGGAACAGCATTCCTAGAGATAGATAGAGAGAAGTTTAGATGTCCAGTCTGTCGAGTAGGATTTGGTGGATACAAGGATATTGGCCCTAAATCAAAGCCTAGTGGATTTGAAGAAAACCTTACTTATGGCTTTGGATTTAATAAACTTCCTTCAGGCCAGAAAAACGTTCTTATTTTTGGAAGCCTGGCTTTAGCCGCTGCCTGTTTTCTCTCTCTTTATTCTTTGAAATGAAACGTCTGTTTTCAAATGTCATTAATTTGACCCTTGTCTTAATAGTTGGAGTAGCTCTTAGTGGTTGTACAGTTAGCAATGCTTCCCTAGGCTCATCAAGTCCCTGGTCACTAGTTGACCTAGATACTGAGGCAAATCCATTAGATGTTGACTTTGTAGATGAAAAAAATGGGTTCTTAGTCGGTACAAACAGATTAATTCTGGAGACAAATGATGGAGGAATAACTTGGAAAGAAAGAAATTTAGAGATACCAAGTGAAGGTAACTTTCGTTTGATAAGCGTTGACTTCAAAGGTCAAGAAGGTTGGATTGCTGGACAACCAGGATTAATTCTTCATACAACTGATGGTGGAAAAAATTGGACTCGTCTTGATTTGGGAAATAAGTTACCAGGAGATCCATATTTGATAACAACAATTGATACTGACTCCGCTGAGTTAGCAACTACTGCTGGAGCAATTTATAAAACAAATGATGCTGGTACAAATTGGGAAGCAATTGTCCTTGATACTTCAGGCTCTGGAGGTATAAGAGAATTAAGGCGTACAAATAATGGTGGATATATCAGCGTTAGTAGTCTTGGTAACTTCTTCTCAGTTCTAAGTCCAGGAGAGGAGTCATGGAGCCCTCATCAAAGAGCAAGCAGCAAGAGAGTTCAAAGTGTTGGGGAGCAGCCAAATGGGGATTTATGGATGCTTTCTAGAGGAGCTGAAATCAGATTCAATGCAGATCCCAATGATATCGACTCTTGGTCAAAGCCCATTATTCCAATCGTGAATGGTTATAACTATCAAGATCTTGTTTGGGATCGATCTAAGTCGATTTGGGCAGCGGGAGGAAATGGAACATTATTAGTAAGCAATGATGATGGAAAAACTTGGGTGAAAGACCCTGTTGGTGAATCTGTTCCAACAAATTTCATCAGAATTCTATTCTTGGACGATTCTAATAGTGACAGTTCCAAAGGATTTGTATTCGGAGAAAGGGGCAATTTACTGCGTTGGCAGGGTTGAAGTCATAAATTTTTGATGATTTCCATGACTCTGTGTAACCACCTTGCAACAGAGATCGTTTCTTTTGATTTGGCTTGATAAGATCACTGAGCTGATTAAGTGAGGCTATGGCTGCCGGCTCTACCGGGGAACGCCCGTTTTTTGAGATCATTACTAGTGTCCGCTATTGGATTATCCATGCGGTTGCACTTCCTGCGATCTTCGTGGCAGGATTCCTATTTGTGTCTTCTGGGCTTGCCTACGACGCTTTTGGAACTCCTAGACCAGATACGTATTTTCAGGCTGGAGAAAGCAAAGCTCCTGTTGTTGTTCAGCGCTTTGATTCCAAGGCTGAACTTGACACTCGTCTGAAATAAACCAATTTCATCTGATTGTTTTATTATCCATGCAAGTCAATCCAAATCCAAATAAAGTTCCGGTTGAATTAAATCGAACAAGTCTTTATCTTGGACTCTTACTTGTTTTTGTAATGGGAATTCTTTTTTCCAGTTACTTCTTTAACTAAATCTCTTTATCATGAGCAAATTAAAAGGACCTGATGGACGAGCAGGAGATCGTCTGCCAAATGGTATGCCTGCAGTCTCCTGGGAAAGAAGGTGGACCGAGGGAGCACTTCCTCTATGGTTAGTGGCTACTGCAGGTGGAACAGCTGTTATTTTTGTTCTTGGTATTTTCTTTTACGGTTCATACACTGGTATTGGTAACGCTGGTTAGTTTTAACTAGAAAAATACTATTTATCTGGAATAACTTAAAAAAACCAACTGACACTTGTCGGTTGGTTTTTTTAAAGCCAATATTTATCTGTAAATAATTTGATCTTGCCTTTAGTTCTATTTGGTACATTTTCTTTGGGAGTAACTATTGCATTTTTTAATGCATTATGAAAAGAGCTTGAAGGCCTTAATGATGAGATTCTTTTTGCAAGAGCAGAGATTATTGATTTTGCAAAATTTGCATTTTCCTGAAGATTCTTAATGACCATCTCAACAGATACATTTTCACAATTTTGATTCCAACAATCATAATCAGTAACCATGGATATGCTTGCGTAAGCGATTTCGGCTTCTTTTGCTAATCGGGCTTCCGTATGGTTTGTCATCCCTATGATTGAACAACCCCAATCTCTATATAAGTTTGATTCTGCCTTTGTTGAAAATGCTGGCCCTTCCATAGCAAGATATGTTCCTCCAATATGCATTATTTTTTCATTTGTTAAAAGAGTTTTTATTTCTTGCGAAACTATTTGAGAAAGAACTTCGCAAAAAGGATTTGCCATGCTTATGTGAGCTACAACTCCATCGTTGAAAAAAGTCAATGGCCTTTGATGAGTTCGATCAATAAATTGATCCGGGATAACAATGTCACAAGGCTTGATATTTTCTTTCAACGATCCCACAGCTGAAGCGGAGATTAACCATCTAACATTTAGAGAGCGCATAGCCCAGATATTTGCTTTGTATGGAATTTCGCTTGGATTTAAAGTATGTTTCTCTCCGTGGCGAGCAAGAAAAACAATCTCTATTCCAAATAGATTGCCTATTAATAACTTATTAGATGGTTTCCCATAGGGAGTGTCTAAGCTTAACTCGACTATGTTTTTAAGATTTTCTATCCTGTACAGTCCGCTTCCGCCAATAATTCCTAATCTTGCTTTTTTGAAATCGTAGGCATTTGATTGTGTTCCAGAAATATTCAAAAAATCATGTTCAGTGATCATCTTGTTCTAGCTGGTGGTGGTCATACTCATGCCCTTGTGTTGCGCCAGTGGGCAATGAATCCAAAATTGAAGCCTGCTGGAATGATTACTTTAGTTAATAAAGCAAGTACAACTATTTATTCTGGGATGTTCCCAGGTGTCGTAGCAGGTAAATACAAGATCGATGAAATACTAATTGATTTGAGAAAACTTGCTTCAAAAGCAGGAGTTTCATTTGTGATGGCAGAAATTGAGGGGATCAACCTTAAGGACAAAAAGTTACTTTTAGCAGGACGCCCAGAAATTGAATATTCTCTATTATCCCTAAATATAGGAACAAAAACTAATATAAATCCTAAACTTTTTACTAGACGGGATGGAGGTTTAGCTGTTCCAATTAAACCTTTTTCCGAATCCTATAAATTTATTGTCGATGAAGATATCCACAAGAATGATTCTTCTGCAAAACCGTTTGTAATTATTGGTGGTGGATTCGCTGGAATAGAAATAGCTTTTTCTTTAAGAAAAAGATGGCCAAAAAGGCCTATTTTATTAAAAGTCAAATCAGGAAGAAATATAAATAAAAATCTGTTAAGAAATTTAAAGGCTTTAGATATTGAAATCACACAAAACCAACCATCTATTTTATATCCAAAATTAATATGTACCGGTAATAAATCATTTAATTGGTTAAAAGATAGTGGTTTACCTATAGATGAGAATGGGAGGGTTCTAACAAAAAAAACCCTTCAAGTAATTAACTATCCAGAGTTATTTGCTGTAGGAGATTGTGGAGTCATTAAGGATTATCCTCGACCTTCATCTGGAGTATGGGCAGTGCGTGCAGCAAAACCACTAGCAAATAATTTAGAGTTTATAACTAAGGGTTTAAAACTAGAGGAATGGAAACCTCAAAGAAAAGCAATACAACTTTTGGATATCAACTTTAGAAAAAAGAAATCTAAAGCTTTTATTTCGTGGGGTGAAGTTATTATTGGTCCTTTTAATTTTTTATCAAGCTTAAAAGAATTAATTGATAAACAATTTATTTCTAAATTTGATCTAGTTAAAGATATAGATTTAGATATGTCCACTGAAGAAGAGATGATTAAATGTAGAGGATGTGCGGCAAAATTAGCTTTTACCCCATTAAATTCAGCATTAAAAAAATTCGATTTAATAGAATCTTCAAAAGATGATTCTATTAATATAGCGATATTAAATTCTGATAAAATTTTGATACAAAGTGTAGATGGATTCCCTTCTTTAATTAGTGATCCATGGTTAAACGGAAGACTTTTGGCGTTTCATTCCTGTTCTGATATTTGGGCATGCGGAGGATCTGTTATCTCTGCACAGTCTCTTGTCAACTTACCATCCATATCTAATAATTTACAGCAAGAATTGTTATATCAAGTTTTGGAAGGTATTAATTCAGCTTTAACTATTCAGGGTGCAAATCTTATGGGTGGGCATACATTAGAATCAAGAAAAATATCTGAAGAGCCTTTTTCCCTAGAAATAGAAAGCTCATTAACTGTAAATGGGGTTATTGATGATAAAAAATATTTTTGGTCTAAGGGAGGAATGAGAAAGGGAGATGACATTTTAATTAGTCGTTCGTTGGGCACTGGAATTATTTTTTCTGCATTTATGAAAGGTCAAGTAAAGCCCCATATACTTGATAATGTTTTAAAAGAAATGAATAAAAGTCAGCATGAGATTGTCAATTATATTAATGAATTAACAAATTTAAATCCACGCTCAAAAATTGTTAATGCATGTACTGATATAACTGGATTTGGTTTGCTAGGTCATTTGTCAGAAATGTTGGAAGCTACAAACAGTGATCAATTAAAGATGAATTTAGAACCATTTAAAGTCACTCTTGAACTGGATAATATACCAATATATGATGGAGTAAAGGAACTTTTAGATAAAGGTTTTGAAAGCACTTTAGCTCCTGCAAATCAAATTTTTTTAAAAAATATTGATGGAGATAAAAACTTAAGGTTTGAGCTCATATCTGAAGACTCTTCCTCTAAGAGATCGTTTTATAATGCTATGCTAAAAATCTTAGTAGACCCACAAACTTGTGGCCCTTTGGTTGTTTGTTGTTCATCCACTTATTCAGAAAAACTTATAAAGCAAGGACCTTGGATTAAAATAGGCTTTATTTCCGAATAAATACTTATTAAATTTTCAAAAAACAATATTTTCATCAATTAATTTCATTCTTTGCCGTTTTAGCTCTATTCCTATTTCTGGCCCAGGTTCCCAACCTTTGGCTATTAAATCATCTCCTTTTATTGGAGACTCTATATCCTTCCAATTAAATAGCCAAGATTTTAAATATTCTTTTAGTGGATTATCTCTACATATTTCAAGCATGAAAGAAGATTCATTAACATTTATTTCCTCTAGATTTATTGTCCACTTTGACGGAGACCAATTTTTATATAAATGATTAGCTGTTATATTTTTTAGATATTTATTTAATCTACAAGCTCCTTCTATTATTTCTTTTTGCTGTTGGTTTAAGTGTAATCTCTTAGCTAGATAAATTGGGCTTTTAGATTCATAAACTAATGCTGTTAGGGGTTCAATATGATACTTCTTTGCAATGAAAATTTTTTCAATAAGTCTCTGATCAGTTTGTAACTTTGAATCTACTATTTTTAGCCCTCCACAGACTTGTAGATTTTTTAATGCATTCTTCCAATATTTATCTTTTAAAAGCAATTCTAGTTCCATTTTTAATCTTATTGATAATGCTGAAGGTGCTAAATCAGTGTTATCTCCAATATGCCAATTCCAAGGCCAAAGGTTTATTGTATCTTTTATTTGCTTTAAGGCTTGATTTGATAAATCAAAATCTAACTTTGCAGAATAGCGAGAAGCTCTAATAACTCTAGTTGGGTCATCTAAAACGCTTGATTTATGCAAAAAGTCCATTTTCATATTTTCAATTGCATCTGATCCTGAAAATAAATCTATTAGTCTATTATCTTTGAGTTCAATTGCCATTGCATTTATATTGAAATCTCTTCTTATTAGATCTTCTTTGATTGTTGATAATTCGACTATTGGGTTCTCTCCAGGTATGGGATAAGTTTCTTTACGAGCAGATGCAATATCAACTTTTATGCCATTAATTATTACTTCTGAGGTTTTATAATTTCTGTTATCGCGTATGACTTTTATTTTTTCTGCTCCAAGAACTTTTTTCAATTCTTTTATATAGGTTGAGGTCTCACCTTCAATAATTAAATCTAGATCATTGAAGGTTATTTCATAATCTTGATTTTTAGATTTTTTTTATTAAGTCTCTTACAACTCCTCCAACTATTGCAATAGAAGTTATATTGACTGAGACAGCTGCTTCTAAAATAATAGTTAGAATTCCACTCGGTAATTCTTTTATCTCTTTTTCAATTGTAGATTTATCAAATAATTCCATGAGAAATATGATTTTAGCTATTTAACATTTTTTAGATTAAATCTTAGTCATCTATCAATTTCAATGGAGCTAGTCTTGGGTCTAATATTTTTGGTCCCATTCCTGAGAATTTTATAGCGAGTGAGATTTTTTCTCCTGAACCAAAAACATGTGTGATTATCCCTTCTCCAAATGAAGAATGTTCAACTCTATCTTTAACTGTCCATCTCTTCCCTGGGGAAGGACCAGAATATGTTTTTCTTACTGCATTTTCAGCTTCACTAGGAAAAGACTTTTTATTACTTTGGCGATCAATTCTAGTTAGTCTGTCTAGATTTTTTTCTCTTCTTAATGTAGCCCCACCAGATAATGGGATATCGCCTTTAACAAGTTCTTCTGGTATTTCGGAGAGGAATATAGATGCGATAGCTGGTTCTCTCATTCCTCCCCACATTCTTCTCTCAGATGCATGAAAGAGAAATAGTTTTTCTTTTGCTCTAGTAAGTCCTACGTAACAAAGTCGCCTCTCTTCCTCAAGTGAAGATGGATCATCAAGTGATCTAAAGCTTGGGAATAAGCCTTGCTCCATTCCCACAAGACAAACGACCGGAAATTCCAAACCTTTACTGCTGTGAAGAGTCATTAATGTGATTCGATTTGACGCAGTGTCTTTATTATCTGCATCGCTTGATAAAGCAGCAGTTGATAAAAAACCTTCTAAATTTGCATCTTCGCTTTCTTCCTGATATTGCAACGCGGCATTAACTAATTCTTGAAGATTGCGTCTTCTTTCTTCTGCCTCATCTGTTCCTGACGCAATTAATTCACTTAAATAGCCACTTTTTTCTAAAACTAATTGAACCAACTCGGCGGGGCTCGAAGAGAAAAGATGACTTTGTAATTCATTAATAAGCTCACTAAAAACCAAAAGACCTTTGGCTGATCTTCCAGCGAGAGATCTGACAGCTTCGGGGTCATTTACAACTTCCCAAAGGGGAATTTTTAATTGACTAGCAGCATCACTCAATCTTTGAACTGTTGTTTTACCAATCCCTCTTTTAGGAACGTTTAAAACTCTTAGAAGACTGACACTGTCAGATGGATTAATTAAAAGTCTTAAATAAGCTAGTAGATCTTTGATTTCTCTTCGATCATAAAAACGTAATCCTCCAACCACAATGTATGGAATACTCCAGCGGACCAATGAGTCCTCAATTGCTCTTGATTGCGCATTAGTTCTATAAAGAATAGCCATATCTCCCCAATTTAATTCTGGATTCGAGGCATCTAAAATTCTTAGCCTATGAATAACTGCCTCTGCCTCTGCTATCTCATCGTCACACCTTGTTAATCTAATAGGCTCACCTTCTCCTCTAGTTGCTCTAAGAACTTTATCTATTCTTTCTTTATTGTTGGAAATTAGTGAATTGGCTGCTTCGAGGATGGTAGAGGTAGATCTATAATTTTCTTCAAGTTTTACGAGAGTTGAATCATTTGTATTGTCTAGGCTTTTCTTTCCGAAGTCCTCTTGAAATCCCATTAGTATTCTAAAGTCCGCAGCTCTAAAGCTGTAAATACTTTGATCTGCATCGCCAACAACAAAAACTGATCGATTATTCCAATCTTGAAAAGAAGATGGATCTTTACCATTGGTAACCAATTGTTTAATTAATTCGTATTGTGTCCAATTAGTATCTTGATATTCATCAACTAAAACATGTTTGAAACGACTGTGCCAATAAGTCCTTATGTTTTCATTTTGTTGTAGTAATTGAACAGGTATTAATAGAAGATCATCAAAATCTAATGCATTATTAGCAGCTAACGCTTTTCTATAAAGTCTATAAGTTTCAGCAACTAATTTTCCTCTTTGACCTTCTTGATTATTTGATAAATCATCAGGAAGTAAGCATTGATTTTTGGCATTACTGATTGCCCAGCGTACTTTTTTTGGCTCAAATCTTTTTGGATCTAATTGTAGGTCTTGTGTAACTATTTCTTTGATAAGACTTTGAGCATCTGTTTCGTCATATATTGAAAACTGCTTAGTCCATGTCAATCCTTCAGGGTCTTTGAATTTGTCAATGTCAAAGCGTAATAATCTCGAAAACAAAGCGTGAAAAGTACCTATCCATAATTCACGACTGATTTCACGATGTATACGATTACGAATTTCTCTTTGTTCTGCTACTTGCAAAGCAGTCCAAGGCTTCCCGTGGGTAAGACTTGATAACCTTTTTGCTAAAAGCAATTCAAGTCTATCTTTCATCTCTCTTGCAGCTTTATTGGTAAAAGTAACTGCAAGAATAGAACTAGGATCAACTTTGTATTCAGTGATTAAATGCGCAATACGATGGGTAAGAGCTCTTGTTTTTCCGCTTCCTGCTCCTGCTACAACTAATAATGGACCATGAAAATGATCAACTGCATGAGACTGAGCCTCGTTTAATCCATTTAGAAATATACTGTTTGATTGTTTCATTTTACAGACTTTAAATACATATAATTGAATTTGGTTTTGTAATATTCATAGAGTACATTTTGATATTATATAAGCAGCCAAACTAAATCATAAAATCAGCTTTGATGTTGAATTTTCTTTTTGTTTATATAGTTTAGAAAGTATTATTTTTATTTTATTAAGTTCTTGATGAGAGTTGATAATTGATTCGATTTTTCTTTTAGGTATTTTTAGCTTTTTTGAAATAGTTACTACCTCTTTTTCTAAACGATTTTTATATTCGCTTAGTTCCTTAATTGACTCTTCAAATTCTTCTTCAGTTGGACCGTTCATTTTTTTATTTTAAGAATAGCTCAAACTAGTGATATCCCACTTTGCTTATAAGCTTTTTGAGATAACTCTATGGTTGGTTTTTCTTGGAAATTTTTCTTACAGTTAAGAAGCATTGCGTTCTTAGGTCTCTTTCAATCAAATTTGACTGTAAGTCTTAAGTTGAATAAGTAATGACTAGTAAGTCTTTACTTGAACTCTTTTACTTATTAGAAGCTAGGTATTTAAAAGATGCTTGATGCGTTTTCTAGAACAGTTGTAAGTGCTGATGCCAAGGGCGCCGCAATTGGGAGTGAGGATCTTGCAGATTTAAGAAAGTACGTGGCAGATGCAAATAAAAGAATTGATGCAACTCTTGCAATAACTCAAAATGTCTCTTGCATTGCTGCAGATGCTGTGGCGGGAATGGTTTGTGAAAATACCGGGCTTACTCAACCAGGAGGTCATTGCTATCCCACTCGTAGAATGGCAGCTTGTTTAAGGGATGGAGAAATTATTTTGAGATATGTAAGTTATGCGCTTCTTGCAGGTGATCCTTCTGTTCTTGAAGATAGATGCCTCAATGGTTTGAAAGAAACATATCTTGCTCTTGGCGTCCCAACCTCTAATGCTGTTAGGGCAGTTGAAATAATGAAGATTGCCACAGTTGCAATTATGACTGAGACAAATACAGGAAGAAAAATGTTTAAAGGGATTAATTCTGGATCAGGAGCACAATGTCAAGACATCGCATCTGAGGCGGCATCTTATTTTGATCTTGTAATAGAGGCTTTGAGTTGAACATTAAACTCTATTAATTCTCCACTACATCACGCAAACCATTTCTTATTAAGCCACTATGAAATCTGCAGTTACAACCGTTGTTAGCGCAGCTGATGCAGCAGGAAGATTTCCCAGTATGAGTGATTTTGAGTCTGTGAAAGGTTCTTTTGATAGGGCAAAAGCTCGTCTAGAGGCTGCAGAAAAACTTGCTTCTTGTCTTGACAAATTCACAAATCTTGCAGTTGATGCTGTTTATAAAAATGGCTCATATGAGCAGGCTAATAAAGATAAGTGCGTGAGAGATATCCATCATTACTTGCGTCTTATTAATTATTGCTTAGTAACTGGTGGGACTGGTCCTTTAGATGAATGGGGAATATCAGGCATGAGAGAAATTATTCGTATCCAGCTATTACCAACAGCTGCATATATTGAAGCATTTATTTTTATTCGAGATGAAATTAAAATCAATGATGTTATGGGTCAGCAAGCCGAAACGGAATTCAAAGGATTATTGGATTATTTAATAAACGCACTTGCCTAAAAAAAAATTAATTGAATTAATTTATTTTTTCGTGGTTTTTAAATAATTTTTTGAACTTATAATGATTAATTCTTTAGATTTAAATAAATATATAGAACTTTATCAAGATTTCTTGCATCCAAATCCAAATATTAATTCTCAAGCATTTTTGATTTTAAAAAAAGAATTTGAGGTTAAATTTATGCATAATCTTTTAGCTAATCTCAAGGAAAAAGATTTATTTATAAGAAGAAAATCAATATTAGCTTTGGGACGATTTGGAGAAAAAACTTTAAAGTCAATCGTTCAATTGTATATGGAAACTAACAACACAATTGTTAAAGTTAGCTGCCTTAAAACTATTATCCAAGTTGTCGTCAATTTTGATTTAGAAGAATTAACTAAGGATGAGATGTTAGTAGTTGATTTGGCTCTGAAAGACAGTGCTCCTGAAATAATCTTGACTGTTATTTCTCTTTTGAGACAATTGGGGAAAACAGGTAGAAATATTTTGATGAAAACTTGTAGAGATAAAGACTTATTAAGAGCGAAAGCTTCTATCAGCGCTCTGTTGGAAATGAAAGATCAGATTATTGATGATTTATTTGATGAATTATTAAATGATAAATCTATTGACCCAATGATAAAAGAAGATATTTTGAGAGACAAAATTATTTAATATTATGGATTATTTATTAAGTCTTTTATTTGTTGATTTTTTTTATAGCTAATTTAATAACTGCTCTAACATTTTTATCCTGCTCAATTTCAAGAAGGTCTTTGAGTGGATTTATAGCTTCGTTAACATTAAGTTGGATTAATGACAATACGGAAGCTTTTCGAATATCTGGATTTTTGTTTTTCAATTTTAATATTAAGGTAGGAATTAAAGATTCTATTCTATACAATTTACCAACTAATTTAATAGCTTCAATCTGAACATTTTCAGCAGTATCATTAATAGCACTTTCTACTAATTGAATAGCTTCTTTATCTTTGGACTGTCTAATCTGTTCTTCAAGTGCTGAAATTGCAGCTGATTTAACATTGGTGTTTTTTGAATTAGCTGCTTTTTTTATTGCATTAGGTGCTTTAGCTCCAATAAATTCTAAACACCATGCTGCAAGACCATATTGCATTTCTGTATATTCTTGATTTTCCAAGACAATGATTAGATGATTAACAGCAGCCTCTCCGAAAATTGCAATTGCACCAGCTGCTGAGAATTGCACTACAGAATCTGAATCATTGGTAAGTGCTTTTATTAAATGAGGTAAAGCTGATGGATCGTTAACTAACTTTAAAGTCTTTGCTGCCGCTCTTCTCTGTATTACGTTTTTGCTCTTCAGAAGAGCTTTGATTAACTCAGGTAAAGCTGCTGAACCAACCTCGGCTATTGCTTTTGCATAATTTCTTCTTACTAAACCATTTTCATCACTAAGACCTTTGATTAATAACTTGAGATCGTTTTGGCTTGATTTTTTCTTACTCATTATGTTCTGTTTAGCCTCCCTAGCCTTTTCTATTTCTTTTTCAGTTGTTAGTTCACTGTTCAAGTAATTATCCACTTTTTTCTTATCCACTCGAAGGATTACTATATAATCTAGATTAAATTATCCACTATAATTTTATTACATGTATTTTCATAAATAATATCCTTTTATATTCAGCATAAATTTTATGCTGAATATAATGCTCTCAGCTTATCTAATAAATACATATCCTTATATTTAAAGTGCAATCTAATCCATTTGATAATCTACCGCAAATCAATAAAATAGATGCTATCAATATTCTTAGAAGTCCAATTTCTGAGGTTAAGCTTTTAGCAAATTATTATAAAGCTGTATTCCACTTAGCAAATTTTCCTTGTGAAGAATCAGAAATGGTCCTTCTTGACTTTATTAAACATGACTGTGAAAAACTTGAATATAAGATAGCCAAAAGGAAAGCAATTGAGATACTTGCTAATTACGGTTGTAAAAAAGCTATCAAAACTATTGCAGAGTTTCTAGAAAATGATGATGATTATCTTGTTGAGACAGTTATTTGGTCATTAGGTAAACTTAAATGTAATGATATTGATATCATTAACAAAATTTGTTCAAAATTATATAAGCAATTTAATAATAAAAGAGTAGTAATACAAACATTAACTCATTTAGGAGTTAGAAAAGAAATAGATATGATTAGATCATTATCAACAGATAAGCAATCCTCCAACAGAGTTAAAGGAGCTTCTTTTGCGGCATTAATAAAACTTGCTGGTGAAGAGGATAAGCTGAGTGATCTGAAAAAGTTTTTGAGACTGTCAAACCAAAACGATAGACATTGTGCAGTTCAAGATATTATCAATGCAGGTCATGTATCTGTTTTGCCTGCTTTAATTAAGGCGCCACTTTCTCCATCATTTAAATTACATGCAATAGACTCTCTTTGGATTAATGAAGTAGTCTTATGTGAAAATATAAATCTATTTAATTGTATAGATTCAGTCATTATTGATGATCCAACTAAGATAGATACTTTAGAAGTTAATAATTTTAATAATGATATGAGTTTTCTTATTGAGCAACTTTTTCATACTGACTTTAATAGATGTTATCAGTCAGTCAAAGAATTACTAAAATTCCCTTTAGATAAAGTTTTATTTTATCTAAATAAGAATTGGGATAGAGCTAAATCAGATTATGGAGCGATATATTTCTTTATTACTGTATATAAATTACTATTAGATCAGCAATTTTACGATGAATGTATTTTAGATAAAGTAGATTTTTTATTATCCGATAATTGGCCTGATTATATGAAATTTAAATCTTTGGCAATACAAATATTGGGCTGCTTGAATGAAGATAAATTCTATAATAATATAATTCACTTTTCAGATAATACTCATACACCTTATTGGAAAAATAGATATACAGCTTTGCTTGTATTACAAAATAAGCAAATCCATATTAAAAAAGAATTCACTAAATTTTTTTTGAATGATAGTCAAAGATTCGTGAGATTAAAAGCAAAGCAAATTAGTACTTAGTCTATTTCTCTTTGGTCAAGATGATTAGAATCTTTATTTCCAATTCTCGT
>QCND01000023.1 GCA_003213355.1 Prochlorococcus sp. AG-424-E20 | reverse complement strand
AGAAATTCTTAATGCAAGTCAAGAGGATTCATTCCAATCCCTACCGCCTAGCAGTAGTAGGACTAACTCCATAAATCCAGCAATCTTTTTCCAGCTCCACCCATAACTTCTATATCTGTTAATTATTGTTTTCTTGGTATCCAACGACCAGACAAACAGCATTAGTGGAACCATAAGCAAGGCACAAAGCCATGCCATTACGCATGTAAAAGATGTCATTAGTTTTTAGAAATGCTTTAATGCCTAGTGAGAACCAACAAGTTCTGCGACTTCGACAAACAGATTTTATGGACGCATTTATAGGTTTTGTTTTTTCAGTAACGATTCTTGGTGGATTAATAGCAGGAATATATTTTTTTCTGAAAGGGAAAATAACTGACTTTAAGAAATGGCGCGAGCTTAAGGAGTGGGCAAAAGCAAAAGGTTATGCACTACCAAAAAAAACAGGGGTCTTTGGTGCTTTTGGGATAGTAATAGGATTTATCTGTGGAATTATCCCTGGGGTTATTCTTGCTTACTTAGCTATTAAAAAAGATCAAAATTATGATCGAGAAATGAGAGCATTAATGAATAAATGGGTTGATGCTGGAAGGCCTTTACCTCCAAGCCAGATGTAATTATGAACCGCTTCTTACTACTCGCCTTAATTGCAGGGCTACTTTCTGTGTGTATGAGTAATAAAGCACATAGCCATGCCATTACGGATGCAAGAGACATTTGTGCAAATGCAGCACAGGGAAAGATCCCTTATAGGGAGGCCGCACGAAAACTTGGACTACCAGGTTTTTTGCCTCCTCCCGATCATGGTGTACCAAGATATTGTGATTACTATAAAAATGAAATAACGTCTATTAATTCCTTGCCTCTCTAGGTTCTTATCTGGACTTTGCCGAAAGTCATCTGAAGGGTCTTCTGTTTCTTAGCGTAAACCTCTCAAACTTGTAGACAATTGATTTACACGTCGATATCGACAAATGATCTTTTTATCAAGTTGAATGATCATTTAACTGTTCCTATTTCATTTCCTCTAAGGCTTTTCTACCTTTTTTGAGTGTTCTAGATATCCACCAAATAGATATCACGTAAATCAAAACAGCTAATAAAGCGATTGATGATTGGGATGGATTCATTTGCCACCATTACATTGAATAATCGCCACGACTGCAGAATTATATTTCTGACCTAGCTTTTCCATGCAATAAATTTCCGCTGTCGTTTTAATTGCTACTGGTACTTGAGTTAGAGCTAATAGCATCAGTGCAAATCCCGTTCCTGGTGCATGAATATTTAATTTAAAACCACTCATCCATGTTCTTTTAAGCATGCGTATCAATCATTTACTCCTTTTTTATAGCTATGCCTGGGCGATAGTTAATGCTTGTCTTGATTTTTACCTTTATCAAAATCAAAGTCATGAAAACAGGATGAATTAACTCAACAATCGTTTTTTAAGTTAAAAATATCCTGCAAAATAAATTCTCAATGGCTTCTAACTTTTATATCGTTCATCACGAATTCAGAGCTGGTACTTCCTCTAAGTGATGGAAACTGCTTATGCAGCAATGGCTCCTGGTGGAGGATGGGATGAAGCTGTAGCCGCCAACAAAGAAAAAGGGTTTTACAACCATTCAGCTAATGCTGTTGCTGCAAATGGTCCTATCTACTGTATTTGGGAAACAAAAGAAGGAATTTCTATTGAAGAATTCCAGGAATTCATTGACGGTCCTACAGGGCCTGGCTTTGGACTGAGTGCATTAATGAATATCTGCAAGCCAATAGACACCTCATTAATGAACGGACAAACTCCATACCCAAGAGTTTTCTCCTAAACCTTTCAAAATACATAAGGTTGACAGCCGATTGATATCTGAACCAGTGGGACTGACTTAGGTCAGTCCTTTTACTATTCTTGTATGGAGAAGAAGGATTAATGATTCCAATTTTCGCAACTTCAACACAAGCCAACCTACTGATTTATGTGGGTGGTGGAGGTTTTGTTTTATTAGGGGCTTTTTATTTTGGTCGTCTGGTTACATTCTTCTTTCCAAAAAATCCATTAATCAGAAAAGGGAAGGAGAAGAACGATGCCTGACGTGAAATTAAACTTTAGAAGGCAATTAACACAAGGCGTAGTAAAAATATTGCTCCCTATCTCAAATCACATTAATCAATCGAATGGAATAGAAGTTTAAATAAAATTTCAGTTGGTAAAAAAAAGTTCTTAACCAGACCGCTAAGAACTTTTGTTAGATCTTTTCAAAAGGTTTTGAAAAAATTGTTGATAGGGTTTAAATGGATTGAGCTCCACTTAGAAAATTCCAGGAATGATTTGACCTGTTGTTGCATATGCACCAAAGGCTGCAACGAAGCCAAGCATTGCTGCCCAACCGTTAAACTTTTCTGCTTCAGGAGTCATGGTAAAAATGAAATATGAAGCAAATATAAAGAACAATTAGCCATACTGTGAGTTTTTACTCACGGTTTTTAATTATGGGAATTGATACTTCTTATAAGAAAAGTTTATTTAATCATCGAGATGATTTGTGCTGAGTGCAATCTTTGCTCTCGCTCTTTTTTTCTGGCTAAGTGGCTATTCAGGCTGGAGGAACTAGTACTGCATTTAGAAGCAAGATTCAATTCGGACTGATGTATTGCTTTTCTTTTTGCCTTTTGCTCAAGTAGCCGAATATTTAATTCGGTTGAGCTTGAATGGCTTGGTCTGGAAGACAGGAATAACTCAGCGTTGTGGAGTGAGGTTTTCTTGCAAAGGCTTTTTCTGATTAAAGGAAGGTGATTCATCACGTTTCTCGGTAGAGGTAACCCCGTTCCCTGTTACCTAAACATGCATTTCCCTGAGGAAATCGAACGTACTAATAGTGTAGCGGTTGATACCGTTTTATGCGATCAAGTGAAATACTTAAATTGCCAGAATAAAAGGCATGGAGGCAAAAAGTATATAAATTTAAAATGAATACTATTTTCAGAATCTTTCAATGCGTAAGTTCGCAATCTCTTTGTTCGCTGCTTTTTCTCTATTTACACCTCTTCTTGTAACTGGTTGTCAAATGGCTTAGGAAGAAAAGACAGAAGGACATGATCACGATGATCACAAAGATGACCAAAAGGGAGATCATCATGGTCATGATCATTAGATAGCAAAATTATTTCCGACTAAAAAAGCACCCTTCTTATGGGAGTGGGTGCTTTTAAGAAGGTTGAGGGAGATCACTCAAGTATTTATTACTGATATTTCTATTTCTCACTTATGAAACTAGTAACTTTTCTGCAAGTTGAACTTTAAATTCCTGGATCATTCATTTCTGTTTCGTACGTTTTTAGTGCCCCATTGCTCAAGTTCTGTAATTATTTCTTGGAAAGTATTCTTGCTCTCCATTTGATGCCATAAAAGATTAGCCTCTTTTGCTAAATCTTTATATTCATTTCTGCCAACAGCCTCTTCCATCTTTAATAATGTGGAAGCGTATCTAGAGGTAAGTTTCAAAGTCATATCTAAAAAATTTGTGGATAAGAATCTAACAAAGTGGATATGGAAACTGTATTAAATGTGACAATAGGAACCTTTTGTCTTCAAAAGCTAGTTATAAGATGGACTTATGTCACTCATAAGTAGAAAGATTGTTTTTCACAACCTGATTTGTTCATCATGTTTTAACCAACCAATTCTTCACTAACTACAGGGATTGCTTCAGGACCTGTAAACACAGTCCATAAAAACAGAATAGTCACAGGACACAGGGCCATCTGAACTAGAGGAGCAAAGTATTTGAGCGAGTTGAGTCTTTTTTCCATATTTATGAGACCCTCGCATTGCGCTTGGCATACAGATCAGCCGTACCGTCTGGAATGAATCTTGCATAACTTTGATGATGCACTTCTGTGGTGTGACCCATAGCAGCGGCAATATTAGTTAGAGGAATACCAGCAGCGTGAGAGGCCTTTGCATAACGATGGCTAAATGTATAAGGGACTAACACCTCACCTATCATTTCTGCCTCCTTACATAGAACATTCCATACATTTTTTCTTCGGAGGTGAGTTCTTAGAGCTTCGCCTCCTTTCCCTTTTGACCTAAAGGTGGAAGAGATTCACCAATTTCCAATCTTTGCTTAAGCTTCCAATTAATCGTATTTCCATCCATATTTTCAACAAGTAAAGGATAAAGGCGACGAGGTTTTCTCTTATCTCCTTTTGTTCCCCCCATACTTTTCTGGTAAATCGTCCAAAGTTCTTTTCCTTCTGCACCGTCTTTGATTCTTAAATATCTGAGTTCTTGCGGTAACTTTTTTAGCTTTTGATTTTGTAGAAAACCTGAGATTCCTCCCTGCTCATCAAAAAATCTATTTAATAAATTCCTGAACCATTTCATAAATCCATCATGCCGCTTTTATTGTTGAATTTCTATTGGCATAAAGATCAGCCGTTATGGCGAGTAGTAAGAAGCAGTCCATTGCTTATATTTTAGTAATCCATATGTACACAAAACAGGGTTAGCAATAAGGAGGATCCAATACAGTGAAGGTTGACCAGAATCAACAATAATTCCCACATTAAGAGTATTGAATACTGCAACTATCAATAAGCAAGACATCAAGCCCAACTCACCTAATAACACTTTCCGAGCAGATTCATGTTCTCTAATTAAACTTGCAACTATCAATAAGAATCCAATACCTATATTGCTTGCAGCGACGACATCAACAAAGCCTCTCACGAATGACATTGTTTCACCTGAGACTGATGGGACAATGGTATCAACTGAGAAAATCAACATAGGGATCAGTATTACACCCAATACAATTTGAAGAGATCCAACAGTTTTTAGAATCGTTTTTATTTTCATATATTGACTCTTTGAGTCGAAGTCGCAGGACTTGTTTGTTATCACTTGACATTAGCCAAGAATTTTAAAAACCAAAACGACTCCTTCACATGTGTAATGGTGTAGCTTTGTGTTGCACTGATCAAATGACTAGAAAATAAATAATGCAAGATTTATTCCTGTTTACTAGGAAAAGTTGATGAATCAACTGAAAGCTTTATTCCCATTTATTGCGTCAATTGGCATCTACTTCTTGGCACTTAACTCGCCGATGTATCAACAAATGAATCAGCCCCACTCAGTCGATGATGAAATCAAATCTATCCCTGTAAAGAGTTTTAAATAGTTGATCTAAAAAACGGTTTTCAGCTTCTCTTCTTTTCTTAGTTTTGATCCTGCAAAGATCGCAGTTATCTTTTTGAGGAATGGTGAAAGGAGTGAAGAGTTTCATAAGACCTCCTTCTTCTTACACTTTTGTTCTAATCCTTCTTTTCGCTTGCGGGAAGTAGGAAAGCAGTACCTCAACCGAACATTAGTAGTTGAAATATTCGTCTGTTCTATCAAACTTTTGAAAGATCAAAATAAATACTGATTGCCACAGATCTATTTTTTGTAAAAATAGATACAAACATTAAGGAAAATACATTGAACCTAAAAAACAAATTCACTTCAAAGTCATCGCAAGTACCAATAGGAACCCAAGAGGCAAGAATAAGAAATGACCGCCAAGCAGTTTTTCAGGTTGTACGAGATTTAGTACAGGCTCAATTTGCCCGAGGTGATGAAGAGTTAACTAAGAGACTTTGGCAGGATGTTGCAGATAGAAAGATTGACCTGGACCGTGTGATAAATCTTATGTATACCTGGTCTTTTCATGAAGACGATGAAGAAATGACCAAAGTTGATGAGACTTATCAAAAGACAGGCTTGGTTGGTTGAAGCTATTACTATCCCCTACGAGCAAAAAATATAATTAGACAACACTCAGAAATTAACCCTTTTGGAGTTATGTCATGTCTATTTCGAATTTTTCTCTTTATTAGGCGATTATTTACTATCTTTATTTCTCCAATCACGTTTTAGTGCATAGTCTTTGCTGTTATCTAGGTAAACCACCAAAAAACCAAATAAAAGTCCAATAAAAGCGACTAAAACTACGAGTTGATTAATTGGAGAAAGATTTTGTAAGAAATTCATTCAAACTATCTAATTATTAATTTATAGCCCCCTTTCATATTTTTTTATCACTCACTTTATAAATCTTGTTTAGATCTTTCGACTTTTTTGATTGGATGAATTCCTATTTGAAGGATGAAACCTAAGCTGATCTCTAAAATCCTCATCCCCCCAATAGTAATCCTCGTAAAATGAAAAAGCTGACATAGCGACACCAGCTGTAAGGAGCGCCCCCATGATCAAAACAATATAGAGAAAGGAATGAGAAGGAACCCAATTACCTGTTCCAGAAATAACAGCAAAAGGCATAGTGGCGAGACAAATTAGATTTCCATACAACTAGATTCGCTAAGACAATGATTTTTACTACCTGAAAGAAATACCCAATTTTTAAATTTTGGATAATTGCTCAATAAAGATACTTCCTATCTCCTCTGTATTCGGACCAAATGAACTTATGGATGAACCTCTATTTTTAAAATCAGACCTGAGGTAGATGTTCTATATGAAAAAGATTAGATGGGAAAAGTTTTCTCATCTATTTGTAGTTTCTTAGTCGTCTAGCGAAACTTTTTATTGAGTCTTTTTTTAGAGCTTTTATTTGACTCCTAAATCTAAGTGCCTTTATATGTTCCAGCTCTTCTGCCTTGCTGACTGGTATTTCACTAGCAGCCTTTGCAAGCTCGAACGTATGCTATGGGCGTCCTTTAAAGAAGAACCCATGGTCGAAGCAGGTAATCTATAGGAATACAGTTGCGGGAACGATAACCATTTATATATGTACAAATGATACATATATTGGTATACAGGGCTTCGAGAGAGAATTTGGGTCTGTAATGAATAAATAGCTGAGTCAAAGAGGTGAAAATACTTTTATCGTTTGTTCTAGCTCTTCTTCTGTTTTTCTGTCCTTTTGCAGTTCAAGCAGAAGATATTGAATCAATGCCCCAAGAGGAAATAGCTGAAGTAGCTTTACTTGACCCAATAACGGAAGCTGAGATAAATGATCTCTTAGGTGAAGACCCTTATATAGGAGAAACTGATTGGCGTGGTAATAAGGTTTCGACTAAAAGGGATTACAGCAAGAAAAATAGATAGGAAAGCCGGACCTCAACCGATCCATAAATTAAAAAATTTCTCTATCTGACTGATCTATTTAGACATCAACAACTCTCCGCCCTTCGAGGGCATTCAGCGTTTCTTTTATATCTTTTAATTGCTCAGCGTTCTCTCGATCAGTAATACCTCGATCAATAATCCTAAATAGACTCTCTACTGCTTGAACGACGACATAGCCTCTATTGTTCTCGTCATTAATAACATCAATCAATCGTTGAGCTGCATTAGGCGCTGCTGCAATAGGCGCTGCTGCAATGAGTTTGCTGTGACTTTGATCTAATGCATCTTGTGTTTGACGTTCCAAGAAATCATTCGCATCGGGATGATCTCTTACATATTTTCTAAATGTTGGATAGTCCATTCCAACAGATTCAGCAGCGACTTTCCATGTGGATCCATTGCTCCTAATTACAAGTGCTCGTTGTACGTGAGGAGGCAGTGGAATCTCTTTGATTGTGGGCCTCCCGTTCCTTTTCTCTTTTATTTCAGTGACAGTCATTTCTTTCTCTCCACTTTTACACGTAGATCCCATGCTGATAGCTCTTGTGGAGTCTCTTCATCTTTAACGATCACCATACGAAGATTCGGTGGATCTTCCTCTATAGATAGTTTATGTACACGTTGACGTAGACGTTCAATTTCTCTTCCCAGTCTCATCGAGTTAATCGTTTTTCCTATTGTTATTTTAGGTTTTTAAGTCGTAAAAAGTTCCATTAAGTTCAAAGTCAAGCAAGATAGTAATTAACTGGTTTCGAGTTTAGACATGACAAGTTTTTATGGTGCATACAGTTCGATTGGTTCTCTTTTTCTTTTTACGTTTGTATTTGGACTTCCTTGTGGTTTGCTTTGCGCATCGTTGGCAAATAATAAAGGCTATAGCGCTTGGAGATGGTTTGCTGGTGGAGTCCTTTTTAATATTCTTGGACTAATTGCTGCAGCTGGGTTGCCAGACAGACTGTTGAGAAACCAGTACGTGAAGTATTAACAAACAAGTCTTAGGATTTTCAATGAGGAAATAACTTATCAACTTTTTCTCGAACTTGATTAATACATATATTTGCTTGTTTAATCGCTTGTTATGAATGAGCTTTCCTAAGCACACGAACTTCTTCGTTACTTCTCTGAGCTTCTATAAGTGCTTCTTGCTTCGCTTGAGATGGATATTCGGTAAGTTTGCTCATTAGTTCCAAAGTGGTATGGGTGACAATTTCTGAATAGATAAACGGCCTATCTAGCGTTGAGGTCATTTAATTTGTCATGAATATACGCTGATGGTAGTGTTGTTAGAAAACTTTGGTACATGATCTTTACATAAGAATCCGGAAATCCTCGATCAGTTTCCTTCTCACATATAAAAGGACTGACCTAAGTCAGCCCTAATGGGTCCGATGGCAATCGGCTGTCAACCTTTTTTATTTTGACAGGTTTATGAAAAAACTCTTGGGTATGGAGTTTGTCCGTTCATTAATGATGTGTCTATTGGTTTGCAGATATTCATTAATGAATTTAGTCCAAAACCAGGCCCTGTGGGACCATCAATGAATTCCTGGAATTCTTCTGTAGAAATCCCCTCTTTTATTTCCCAAATACAGTAGATAGGACCATTAGCAGAAACAGCATTAGCTGAGTGGTTGAAAAACCCTTTTTCTTTGTTGGCTGCTACAGCTTCATCCCATCCTCCACCAGGAGCCATGGCTGCATAAGCAGTTTCCCACCACTTAGAAGAAGTACCAGCTCTGAATTCGTGATGAACGATGTAAAAGTTTGAGGCCATTGAGAATTTATTTTGCAAGATATTTTTAACTTAAAAAATGATTGTTGAGTTAATTCATTCTGTTTTCATGACTTTGATTTTGATAAAGGCAAAAAATTAATACAAGCATTAACTATCGCCCAGGGATAGTTATAAAAAAGTAGTAGATGATTGATGTGCATGTCTAAGAGAACATGGATGAGTGGTTTTAAATTAAATATTCATGTACTAGGGAAAAGCTGATATTCTGCCAATGATCTTTAAAAATTAAAATGAAGAAAACTGCGATTGTGGGTGTTGTTGCAGCGGCTATAGGGCTTGCTGTAGGTTCTCAACTTCCTAAATCTGGTACTGCGGGATATGCCGTAATTACAGGAACCACAAAAGATAGAGAAGCAGCTAAAGAGTATTTTAAAAACATTAATCAATTCACTAAAGAATGTGGTTTTACAACATTGGTATTAGATAGAAATACAGATATACGAGAAGGAAATAAGAGAGGAGATGGTGGTCCTCTAACTGTTATTGCAAGACATCCAAATGGTAAGGATGCAGTAATTAAATGTTACGAATCTGATGAATATCAAAGGCTAAAAGCAATTAGAGAACCTCATACAAACTGGAATTTCCGTATTACAGAAGGAAAGCAATAGAAAAAGGGGGCAATGTGCCCCCTCATGATCGTCTCTCATCCACTTACCGTACTTACTAAGCAGTGACTTTCTCTTTCTCCTTCTTAGCTGGAGAAAGAGATTTGATCTCCTCTTGAAGTTCATGCTCACGATCATCAAGAATCTTTACACGAGCCTGATAACTCTCTTCTAACCTCTTGCGAGAAGTCTCGATATCCTCGAGCTCTTCTTCTCTTTGGTTTCGCTTGATTTCTTCCAACTGACTATCAGAAACAACATAAACTGTTCTCATAGGAGAGAAGAAGGAATCTGCGAATACTGCGTCAAATAAAGAGGAATACATTACATTCATTTCATAGGACATTTCTACTTTGACTCGACTGTATGGAATTTAAAATGTTGTAAACCGAAGAATTAGATACGGCATTTACAACCAAGATCGGCTACTAATACTGATTAATTGGGTATACCGAAATGTAAATATAATGCCTCTTGTAAAAAAATATTTTTAGGCTATCTAATAACAAGAATCTACAAAGGTCCTTCTAGCCTATAAACAATATCTTTGCAGTTGTTATCTTTGTCCCATTCTCTAGCAAAAGGATTTTCGAGGATTTTTGCAAAAGCTTCTAAGCTTGTGACGTTATAGAAAGAGTGTGATTTATGATCATTGATTTTGTTTAGGTCATAGTCAAAAACAACTCCATCTCCATATTCTTTGACAAACTTTTCAATAGTTTCTTCGTAGTACTCAAAGGAGCAGTCAAAGGTACATACAATAAATAGTTTTTCCATTTAATTAGACCCTGCTATAGCCAAGCTTGCTTTCAAAGATTTTTAATGGCAATCCAGTTGATTCCATAGCTGCTTTACATTTATCTCCAACAGTTCCATAAACTTCCACAGTGAAATTATCGCCAAGTTCTGCATGACCTTGTAAATATTCTGCTACAGGTGGGTTTGCTAGATGAGCAAGGAAAGCCTCGTCATTTTTATAAACTTCGGACCAAACAAAACATAGAGGATCCTCAGGATCTTGATCAAAAGTATGGTGAATCATTCCTGGTTCTGAATCTTCAACAGCCTTATCAGTTTTAGCTGCAAGTAATAAATATTCTTGAACTTTTTCTGGCTTAACTTGAATACGAGCAAGAAGAATAAAGGGCGACTCGGCTCCGAATGACATTAATTTATTTCAGTTAAAGCTCACCATACATATTTCTCTTAAAGTTTCAGTATGGAAGACCATCTCTTCAGCCTCTTCTAACAAAAGCATTTTTTCAAACTAAGGACATCTATTAATGAGCTGAGTCAAGGTTAGCTATTGCTTACGGCATGATTGGTATATGGGTATTAGGAATGTTCTTCGAATTGGTCATCCTGCATTGCGTACATGCGCGGCGGAGATTCCTGATGATTGGTTCGGCAGTCAACGTCTGCAGCAGCTGATAGACGACCTGTTCGATACAAGATTGGCTTGCTCTGGAGCAGGGCTAGCGGCACCGCAGATCGATGAAGCTTGGAGGATTTTTGTTGTCGGTATGGGGCATAACCCTCGATACCCCGATGCTGATCCTTTCCCTGATCGTCTTACCAGTCCACTAACTTTTGGATTTACGGATGAGATTAAGGCTCATGGACGGATTCCTTAGTTGTCTATTTAGGGATAGTTGATGCTAGATAGCAAATACCCCTTTGGGTGAACCACATCATCCCATCAACCAAGTACCCTTATGATCGCTTGTTATCTCAATGACTTTCCATTTCGCTGCAACATCGGGTCTAAGTCTGATGGCAACTCTTGATTAAACCATTCTCTTATCTTCATTTGATTCAGATATTCGTTATTTTGAATTTCAAAAGTATCTCTAACCAAGCGAATTTTAATTTTTTTCCTTTTTCCTTTTTCGTTTGTTCGTCCAAGAACTAATTTTACTGGCTTATCTTTTGGTCCTTTAATTAATTCAATTGCTTCTTCTATACCCACTCCTTTAGTTGACTTCCCATCCACCTCAAGAATTACGTCACCTGATTCAATATCTGCATTAGAGGCAGGAGTTCCATTAATAATTGATTGTATTGTTATTTCAGAAGTTTCAGTATTTAGGAAAAGATTAACGCCTATACCAGTAATTTCTTTTTTGAGCTTAAGACTTGAACTCTGGTTTGTTCTTACGCAGCCTGAATAATCTCTCGCATCGAGACAGTGTTTATGAACTTCATTACTTATTTGAGCCTTTACCTCAATAGGTGAGAGAAGCCCATTTGTTAGGGCGAGCAGTAAAAAGCGTTTCATTTTAATTCTCTTAAAACAGCTCGTGATAATTCAAAAAAACCATGAATGAGCACCCTTGAATAGACAGAAGTAATTGCTAATGTCCAATAAACTAATGGAATAACAAGGAGAATCCACCAAATCCTGAAAATATTTGACCAGATAAAATTTAAAGTGGGTATAACTCCAACAAATATCAAGCTTAAAAGAAAAGTCAATATCAAAACAAATTTCTTACCACCTTTCGTCTTGATAAATGTTAGTAAAGGTCTTATAAATTTTTCAGGTAGCAAACCTCCCCAACGAGATGGCCGATACTTTATCCAAAAACTCATATCTTTTCTTATCTGTTTGTCATAGGCTGCAAGAATTTCTTTTAGTGTCTTCTTCTTAGTCAAGCGGTTCATTCCCAAAGTCTCCTTTTGCCAGTCCAGTTATATCGCAACCAAATTACGAACCCAACCATACACAAAGGCATAAAACTATCAAGTAATAAATATGCTGAATAGACGATTAATGGAAAGAAGATGACATGTTTTATATTGAGACGTCTGCCTTTAAATAGTTTTTTGAATTGTTTAAGGAAGAAGCGTTTCATCTAATTCCACCCAAAGCAATACTTTTTACTTTTTTCTATCCTTAGCGGTATTCCTGACTGGATGTAATATCTCAGGAGGTGGAGGAAGTTTTAACTGGGTAAAGCCAGGAACCCCTGGTGAATATTCTTGCGAATATGCACGTCTAGCAGGTGGTGTTCAAGCCTGGTGTGACACAGGTGAACACCCAAACTTATGTGAGTGAGATTAGCCCCTACTACTGTTAGGCGGTGGTCTATGGCTTGAACAATATTCTCTAGTAATAGCTTTGATTTCTATGCAAATACTGTTTGAAAATACTTGATTTAACAGACTTAGAAATTTGGTCTAAAAGGATACTTCCCTTTCTTGATGGATTTGGACAGAATGAACTTATGGATGAACCTTTATTTTTAAAAGTCAGACCTGGTGACGCTGTTCTTTATGAAAAGGACCAGATTGGAAAAGTTCTTACTTTTGTTGGCGGCTCTCGTGATCCTGATGCACCCTCACTCTTTCAAATTGCCAACGTAGATTCTGGAGAAATCCGCTGGATTCATGGTGAAGAAGTTACTGGCATAGTTAGCGAATATCGGACAACAATCAAAAAGCCTTCTTCACTTTACGAGCAAATACAGCAGCAACAACAGCAATAAAAAAGAGGGGCTATTTGCCCCTCTTCTGATTATTCTTTCTAACCCTGCATAAGTCGCAGTTTCCCTTTTGTGGGATGGTGAAAGGAGTAAATAGTTTCATAAGACCTCCTCTTTCTACACCTTTGGTCTAATCCTTCTGTTTGCTTATTAGGAGTAGGAAAACACTACAAAAAGTTGAATAAAAAGTTAATTTCTAAGTGATCCTTCTGTTAATTCTTTTTCTTATATTCTTTAGTTGAACATTGAATCTTAATCGCTTTATATGATCTAGCTTTTCAGCAATATCTACAGGCATTGTCCTTGCTGCCTTAACCATTGCGAAAGCGTACCTATGTGTCTCTTTTGAGAAAGAATCCATAGTCAAAGTAAGGATATATAGACCACTCAATCGAAAACGATAATCATTTGTCTATGAAGAAAATTACTTAAATTGCCCACCTCTCAACAAGAGATAAAGAAAAGATTGGATAGCTCTACCTCAACCGAACAGCAGTATTGGAGAAGTTCTTTGTAAATTTGTTTAGTTTGTTGTGCACTAAGAAGCGTAATCAAATCAGATCGGGGGACAGTCGACGATATCCTGTCCTCTCTTCGCAAAACTTCCTCACAAAGTTTTAGTCAACCCTCCGCTGAGAGGGTTTTCTTTTATGGCTTCATTTGATAAAGCAGCATTCGAAAAGAAGGCTTTATCGAAAATATTTATCCTTCAACATTGGTGAGAGTAGGAACTCCTTCAGCTGCAGCAACAGTTACCCACATGACTGCTGGTACTTTTCCATTATTCGACATGGTATGAGGAGGAGTATCAGCTGACAATACAAAAGAATCTCCCTCACGAAAAGTTGTGCTCTTACCTTTCTTGGTCTTCAGCGTTAATTGACCCTCTTCGATGTAGCTGGTTAGTGGTGCCTCATGAAAATGAAGGGGGACTACACCACCTGGTTGAACATCAACTTTATAAAGACGCATTTCTCCTTTACCTTCTGGATAGGTAAATGAATCTCCATAAATTGGCTTTGTGCTCGTGAAAAGTTCTTGTACATCTACAGGGGGCTTATCTTCAACTGCAATAGCAATAGGTGCAAAACTCATCAATGAGAAAGCCATGAAGGCTAAAAGACTGAAGATCTTTTGAAGCATTAATTTTAAAAGTTTGAATCTAAATCATACCCCCAGTAGAGAATTCGGGAAGTCAGAATTAATACACGATTAGCTGAACTTTTTATTTGTTCTAAGTTTTAAAGCTTGTTTTTGATATTGAGTTCTTATTTCTTGAATATGAGGTTGTTTTTCAGCCCGATCAACTGGCATTGACCTTGCTGCTTTTATTAGCTCGAAAGCATACCTATGAGTTTCTTTATGAGAATCCATAGTCGAAGTAAGGACCTGTAAGGGCATTTTGGTCACATTAAACAGTATTTGTCTAGATAAAAAAATGAAGTGGAGTATTAACTCTGTCAGGTTATTTACTTATTACTTAAGCCGAATAGTTGAAGGTCTAAAAAAGGATAAGATCTTTCATGAGAACAAAAATGTCCGCTAGAAGAGCATGTATTACAGCAGTAATCATGTCCATACCTCCAACTCTTCTATTCTTTATTAATTCAGGAAGATTTTCTGCTTATGGAGTTCTGTTTGCATCCAAACTCATTAATTGGCCTCTCATTAAATGGCTTGATGATCGCCAATGGTACAGAGAGTGGAAAAGGGAAGAATAAAGAGAGCTTTTTAATGCTTAGAGCACTGCCTAAATGTTGAAGGATGTTTTGCACTTACAAGCAGATACAGCTATGAAATTTTCAACCAATTCAGCTACTACAGTCTTAAATCCGAAGACAACAGAAATAAAATATCCAGAAGCAAGGATAATAGTTCTTGATGATAATTTTAATACGTTTGAACATGTGGCAAATTGTCTTGTGACAATCATCCCAGGAATGAGCGAAAAAAGATCATGGGTACTTGCAGTCGAAGTAGATAGGGAAGGTTTGGCGGAAGTATGGAGAGGCCCCTTTGAACAGGCAGAGCTATATCATCAGCAACTGATCAGCAAAGGATTAACAATGGCACCAATTGAAAAAACATAAAATTTCTAATCCATATATAACCCTCAGAAAAACAATAAAAAAATAGATAGTAAAGCCCTACCTCAACCGAACATCATGGTAAACAAAGCTCTTCTTAAACTTTCGGGGGTGATATGGTGAAATCCTGTCCTCTCTTCGCAAAAACTTTCTAGGTTTAACCATGTACGGTGTTAATGAAGCAGTAATCATCGCAAGCTTGGCCATTCCGGCTGGGTTGTTTATTGGATTTTCAACAGTCCTCGTTAAAAGACTTCGTCAGTGCATATAATGACTACATCTACTCCCACCAAAACAAATAAAAAGTCTTTGTTCAGACTAGGGGAATTTATTGGTGGTATTTTGTTTAATCTTTACGCTCGCTACTAGCAATATATCATCGCCTAACAGTTGTAGTTGCAACGCCATATATTTCCCAATCTTTTTATAACTCCACACGTCGGAGCGATAACAGTTAAATCTTGTTTTACAGCTTAATAATGTTATTAAAAAACTGAAAATAAAATTCCTAAGCGATAATGATCCATCACTTAAGAATTAAATATTCTTAAACAGTAATCATGAGAAAGATTGGAATTTCTAAATAGGTGATTACGAACAACATAAATGTATTGTCTTTTCCAGCGATGATTTAGAAAAAGAGGATTGCAATAGCTATTCCCATTACTAAACCTATTGCCCAACTAAGGCAAAGCATTTGATAGTTGCTGAAATTTAATTTTTTTTGAATACGCTCGGCTAATCGTTTATCCGCCTTAATCAATCTCATGAAGACCATTTCTACAAAAAGAGTATTTTCATCATCATGGCTCTTTTTGTTGCCAGTTCAATTAGGTATCACATAAAAGATGAAAGTTTCTCTAGGAAATCGGGAGTGACTTAGCTCACTCATTTTTATTTTTTGTTTTTCCTGTTCTCTCTTGCAATTGAATCATTTTTTAATGTTGTATTGATCAACCCTTGGAAGTCGCCAAAGGCAGAAGCAATACCAAACATCACGACAAAACTTAAACCAGCAACAATCGTTACGATCCAAGTACTTGTAGCCATATTGAGTGGTACTGCAAATAATGGGTTAGACATCCAAAAATTAATTACTTATAAAAGCACCATAGAGAGTTTCTATATAAAAACAAAACCAAAAGTCTTTTAAATACCTATATCAAGTAACGACTTCCTATAAAGAATATAAAGTTTATTCTGAATGAGTATTTATCTCGACACAGTTGAATAGCTTTGGCTCTTATTATTTTGGAGCTTACAATTCGATTCTTTAAATTACTGAGATTTAAAGAGTGGTAATGTGAATTTAAAATGTCAGTGCCCTCCCCAAAAGCCAACTAGTTTTCGTCCTCGAGTAACAGTTGTCTATCATAGAAAAATCAGATATTTGAACGTCTAACTTATCCACAGCTTTTAAGTCTGGTTAACCCAACCTAATACAAAAAATGTTTTGCGAGATTGTTAAAAAGAACGACCTAGTGCAATATCAAGTGGTCAATGCTCAACAAAAAGATTAGATCTTTACTTGTAATAATTGTTGGAAAGAATTCGCTAAAACGGAGGGTTATAGATACTGCGGAACTCGAAAAGCAAATCGTAGAAGTAAAAAATATTTATCAGCTTAAACCATTACTTTAGATCCAACTTCAAAAGCGCCGGCCAATAGGAGAAGTGCAGGAAGTTTCCAGAGAATTAATAGTTTAGCTGCGGTAGATTTGTTTAATGCAAGCATGGCTAAAAGCTTTTTCTGGATGATGTGTGAGGATTTGTACAACATAAGTTCAATGCCCATATTCCTCCAGGCCGGTTCAGGTAGAGCTAGCCAGTTCGGTTTTTTTATGTCATCTCTTTTTTAATAGATGTCTGATTGATCTAGATCAGCTATAAAGAGCTGGTATTTATATAGCTTTATGCGACGCATTTTACTTCTTGCACTAACAGCAGGAATTTCTATCCCAATAGTTGCCTGTAGTCCAAAGAAGCAAACATCCCTTGAACCAGTCGTAGTGGAGACTCTTATAAGTGCAACTGAATCGTGGAATGGAGATTCTTTTAGGTACCCAAGAGGAAAAGCAGAAATGAAGCTTGAAAAAATAACTGCTCAACGTGGTTTTAAAACACCTCTTCATTTTCATCCACAGCCAGGGATTATTTATGTTCAGAAAGGAACCATTTATTGTGAAACCAGTGACGGACAATCACTGACATTAGGAGCTGGTGAAAGCTTCGCTTCATCGCAGGATACTGCTCATTATTGTCAAAACAATGGTAATGAAGAGATGGTGGTTTTTAGCGCCTCAGCGGGAGCTAAAGGTAAAAAGACCACTGTCCCGACTGATTAAATTAACGCTTTCTTATTAAATGAAGAGTGTCGACAATCGAGGACTCTCTGAAAAACTAGGGTTGATTTAGATCAGTCCTTTTCCAATATTCGTTTACGGGAAAAAGGGTTAATGGTTCCAATTTTTGCAACTTCTACACAAACCAACCTGCTGATTTATGTGGGTGGTGGTGGTTTTGTTTTATTAGGAGCTTTTTACTTTGGGCGAGTAGTTACATTCTTTTTCCCAAACAACCCATTAATCAAAAAAGGGAAGAAAGAGAATGGGGAACTTACTTCAAAACAAAAAGAATTTATCGAGTTTTTCGAGAAGGCCTCAAATCAATCAAAGGAAAATAACGATGCCTGACGTGAAATTAAATTCTGGTTCAGATGATGTTGGGATGAAATACAAGATCATTGGGATTTCAATGACCTTTGGTCTAAACGCAATTGTTTTTATTTGGTATTTTTTCTTTTCAGGTATTACCTAAAACTTGTCATTAATCAATTATTTGTCTAATGATATAGAAGGGTGATTTGAAAATGTGGTCAAAGAAATTACTATCTACGAATCTTTTGACGGTACAAGATTTGACTCGCTTAATGATGCCAAGAACTACGAAGAAAGTTTAAAGAATCAAGCTATAAGAGCGTTATGCAATCACGACTATGATGCATGGGAAGATTATATGTTTACTCGATCAGAAGAAACTGACTGAAAAAGAAATTTAGTTACTCCACCGACTAACAGTAGTAGTACTCATACAGTAATTATCAGCAGTAAGAATAGAAAAGAGATGCTATTTGCGAATCTTACTAGTAGTTTGCCAAAACCTGCAAATATCGCAATTACCCCTTATGGGGATGGTGGATGTAGTAAATAGTTTCATCACCCCTCCTTGCTACACCTTGGTATTCTTCGCCCGTTTGTAAGGAGGGAGTGGGAAAGCACTACCTCAACCGAACATCATTATTGCATGAGTATTTTTATGTTTACTCCATCGGTGAGTTGAATGTTCAATCCGCTGTGTCACCTAAAAAATTCTACCCTCTACCTAACATGACTTCAATCGTTAACTCTTCAGCAGCCAAGTTCCTAGCTCTTTTCTGCATCCCTGCTCTTCTACTTGCATCAGGTTCTTTCGAAGCTGTTTCTTCGGTAATCGTTTAATTAAAAAATGTCATCAAATTTTTCATCTGATTTTTACGAATTCATTCTTGAAGCATCAGACAATGGTGCGCTTTGGGGCATAGAGAATAGTGATTTAACTCCGCTTGAAGTTCAATTGATTCTTTCTCATGACTTCAGCTGACACATCTAAAACAATAGATGGTTATGTTTTGGAAAAATAATCGCCTTTGGTATAGTTGCAAAGCTTTCAATCCTTGCAATTTTTCTTTCTTATAAACTTGGATAATTAAAGACTTCTGCAAAACCTCCTTATACATCTACCCCAACAACATCGAATAATGGATTTAAGTTTTCACTAGTAAAGACGAGGTGCAATATTTTTATCTCTACGCTAGTTTCTAAGAAATAGAACACCTCTTAACAGTTGCGCAGTTCGTGGAATTCTCATGAAGCATAATTAATATGTGAAAAACTGCTGCCTCGCAAGAATAATCAGATGCATTCCTCGGTCGGTTTGGATACCCACCTGCTGGATAGCTCGCCCCACCCCACCTATAAAGTTGATGCATCCAGTAAGTAATATGAAAAAAGGAAATTAAAGGGAATAGATGTCTATGAAAATATTTCTTCAATAAAAAAGCCCTCACATAAAAGGGCTCGGAACTTTAACTGACTGACCCCCATCACCCAGCGATGCAAAAATAATAGTCAGGGCAACAAATTTAGTCAAGCAATTAGGGCTGATTCACAGCTTCGCTTGATTTAATTTTGTTTTGGATAGTCGAATGAATACTTAATTGTGACCAATACGACAACCAATTTGAATTAAGCCTCGATCTAGTAGTCGACCAAGCTTCAAAGCTGTCGCTTCTTCGACTCGTGTAAAGTGAGGCTGATTTGATGTCAGCCAATTCATTTCTTCTGAAGTAATCACTCCAGTAGAAATTGATTTAAGAAAAAGCAATCCAAGATTCATAGAATTAATTTGAGAGAAGTAAAGGTCAATCCTCAAGTTGTGTTGCCGATGTTGGACCTTTATGAACCAAAAGACTGAGACCCATCACCCAGTCATAGAAACCTTAGTAAGGACTCAGAAACTTTCAAGATCTCGTAACACCATATAAAGATTCACACAACAAAACTTCACTATTAGGCGCCATATATAGCGAGGGTTGCTTCTTTGAGGGAATGGGGCTAGAAATAGTATCCCCATCATCCAGACCGTAGGACACCATACCTAGGGTCTTTTTTATTGAAAAGGGCTTCAATAGCTAAAATCAACCAATAGTTTTTAAGAGTTTCTGTGGATAACTCTTGATTTATTTGTATCGCACGTATTTTTAGGCTGCCGCATCCTTCGATACATTTAGGCCAAAGACCACCGCTTAGCAGTTAAGGTGAAAACTCGGTTGACAGTTGATTTGTCTTGGTGGCTTTGGCCCCCATTCTTATGGATTCAATTAAAAAGGTTAAAACAAGAAACCCCTCTAGAAATTCCAATAACTAAAGGGGTTATTAAATTGACTCGTACTATATGAAGTCAATTTATGTCTTGATGAGGTTTGGCCTCAATTAATTTATAGGCGAAATCAACTTAGAAAACAAGCAAAGATTGGAAAGCAGTACCTCAACCGAACATTAGTAGTTGAAATATTCGTCTGTTCTATCAAACTTTTGAAAGATCAAAATAAATACTGATTGCCACAGATCTATTTTTTGTAAAAATAGATACAAACATTAAGGAAAATACATTGAACCTAAAAAACAAATTCACTTCAAAGTCATCGCAAGTACCAATAGGAACCCAAGAGGCAAGAATAAGAAATGACCGCCAAGCAGTTTTTCAGGTTGTACGAGATTTAGTACAGGCTCAATTTGCCCGAGGTGATGAAGAGTTAACTAAGAGACTTTGGCAGGATGTTGCAGATAGAAAGATTGACCTGGACCGTGTGATAAATCTTATGTATACCTGCTCTTTTCATGAAGACGATGAAGAAATGACCAAAGTTGATGAGACTTATCAAAAGACAGGCTTGGTTGGTTGAATTAATTTCTATGGGGTTTGCTTTTGCCTAGTCTTCAAGCCAAAACCCACCGCCTAGCATTATTTGGACTAACGCCGTAATTATCAGCAATCTTTTTTTCAAGCCCAGCCTTAACTTCTTTATCTGTTGATTCTGTTTTTTTGTATCTAACGCCAGACAAAAAGCATTAGAGGAACCATGCGCACATCGCAAAGTCATGCAACTGTACAAGTGAATGACATTAGTTTTTAGAAATACTTTTGTTAGAAGAGCCTGAAGAGAAGTCCTTCTGTGCTGAAACTTTAAAGGAAGTATGCAAACCTGTTTAAGAATGTCACCACCTTTTAATTAATATCCTGATCATCTCCACCTTTAGTTGTACTCTTGATTCTTTTAAAAAAGAGGTTACTGGATTTATTACAGACATGGGTAAGGAAATGGTTTCTGATTACGAGTTCGTGAAAGTTGACGATCATAAATCTCATTTACTAATGAATGTCTTAGAGATGGATGAACTTTGTAAAAAAAATGACTTCTGACGAATGCACAGATTGGGATAAAGCTAATAATTGCAAAGATACCGTTTATGGAATTGAGCTTGTTGAATAAAAACGTCTATTTCGTCTTTTGGGTTCTTTGTTGATTAAATCGATGGGGTTGAAGTAGGGCTATCCAGTTCGGGCTATTTATACTTATTAGAGTCATCAATCGATCTAATCATTGGATAAATATCTCTCTAATTAAT
>QCND01000022.1 GCA_003213355.1 Prochlorococcus sp. AG-424-E20 | reverse complement strand
GGGTTTCAATTGCTTTGTTATTCAGGTTTGTTAATAGCATTTGGGGTCAAACTTCCTATCGTTCCTCTTCATACTTGGTTGCCTGATGCACATGGAGAGGCCACTGCTCCAGTTCATATGCTCTTAGCAGGAATCTTGTTAAAGATGGGTGGATACGCTCTCCTTAGATTTAATGCACAATTACTGCCAGATGCTCATGCTCAATTTGCTCCATTATTAATTGTATTGGGAGTGGTAAATATTATTTATGCAGCTTTAACTTCTTTTGCTCAAAGAAATTTAAAAAGGAAAATTGCTTATAGTTCAATAAGTCATATGGGTTTTGTTTTAATAGGTATTGGAAGCTTTAGCTCTTTAGGTACTAGTGGTGCAATGTTGCAAATGGTTAGCCACGGCTTAATAGGAGCAAGTTTGTTTTTCCTTGTTGGTGCAACTTACGACAGAACTCATACCCTTCAATTAGATGAGATGGGTGGGATTGGTCAAAATATGAGGATTATGTTTGCTTTATGGACGGCATGCGCTTTCGCTTCTCTTGCTTTGCCTGGAATGAGTGGATTTATCTCCGAATTAATGGTGTTTGTTGGGTTTGTAACCGATGAAGTTTATACTCTTCCCTTTAGGATTGTTGTTGCTTCGTTAGCAGCAATTGGAGTCATTTTGACACCTATATATCTATTATCGATGCTCAGAGAAATCTTCTTCGGCAAAGAGAATGTAAAGTTAATATCTAAAGCAAAGTTAGTAGATGCTGAACCTAGAGAGATCTATATTATTGCTTGTTTATTAGTTCCCATTATTGGAATTGGTTTGTATCCAAAAATTATGACTGATACTTATATTTCATCAATTGATGGATTGGTTAAAAGAGATTTGTTAGCCGTTGAGAGAATTAGAAGTGATCGCGCAACAATTACTAGCAATAAAAACTTTTCAATTGGGACTCTTGAAGCTCCTCTTTTAGATTGAAAGTTATTTCACCTGGCATTACATCAAAAATAGAGATAACTTGCTTTTAGATTAGTAGTTCTCATTGCCAGTTGATTTTTTAACTCAATCTGCAGATTCTGGCGCTAGACTTGCTATTCGCTTATTGCAAGATGCTGCTCAAAGAGGAGATATTGATCCTTGGGATGTGGATGTTATTCCAGTTGTAGATGGTTTTTTGGATCAACTTAAACAGCGTATTGAAATTCCAAAAAAGATATCACAACATTTCAGCCAAAATGGTGGAAGTTATGAGGTTGATTTAGCTCAGAGTAGTGAGGCATTTTTAGCGGCTTCTGTCTTGGTTGGTCTAAAGGCGGAGGTACTTGAGGCTGAAATGTTCTCTGTTGATATTGAAGTTGAAGAAGATTCAGAATTGGATTTTGGTGAACAGGGTTGGCTAGATGAAAGTTTTCAATTACCTGTTCGACCAGAGAGACATCTTTTCAGAAGGCCCGTTGCACCCCCTCCATTTAGAAGGCCAGTTACTCTTGGAGAATTAATAAATCAGCTTGAGACAATTGCAGAATCTTTGAAAAATGATGATTTGAATAATCGTAGAAATTTACGACAAAAAAAATTAAGCAATAGGGAGGTTATTGCTCAGGTTTCATCTCTTGCTCATCGAGAAAAATTACCTGAAACCACTGCTGCGCTAGCGATTTTTATAAATAAGTGGGAGAAAGCTTTGCACTGGGTTGATTTTGAATTATTAGTTAAGAGTTGGAAAGAAAATTCTGCCTCCAATGATTTGGATACCGATAGAGTAGGAGTCTTTTGGGCTTTATTGTTTTTATGCTCTCAGGGCAAGGTGGAGATTGATCAAAAAGGTTCTTTGTTCTCTCCCATAAGCCTAAAGAGGCTTTTGCAACCAGGAATGGTTGCGCAACTTCCTCTCGCTTCTTTAGACGTGACAGATGTCTCGCCGGCTGCTGCTTAGCTCTTTGTGGAGTCAGCATTCTATGTTGGCCTTGTTGAGATTAGGTTAAACCGCCTATGAAGGCGATGATCCTAGCTGCTGGGAAAGGAACCCGAGTTCAGCCGATCACGCATGTGATTCCAAAGCCAATGATTCCTATCCTTCAGAAACCTGTAATGGAGTTTCTGTTGGAACTCCTTAAGGAGCACGGTTTTACTGAGGTTATGGTCAATGTTTCCCATTTAGCAGAGGAAATAGAAAATTATTTTAGAGATGGACAAAGATTTGGAGTTGAAATTGCATACAGCTTTGAAGGTCGTATTGAAGATGGAGAATTAATTGGTGATGCACTTGGCTCAGCGGGCGGGCTGAAAAAAATTCAAGATTTTCAAAAGTTTTTTGATGATACTTTTGTCGTCCTTTGTGGAGATGCACTAATTGATCTGGATTTATCTGAAGCAGTAAAACGACATAAAGAAAAAGGTGCTTTGGCTAGTTTGATTACTAAACGTGTCTCAAAAGATCAAGTAAGTAGTTATGGCGTTGTTGTAACTGATGAAGAAGATCGAGTTAAAGCTTTTCAAGAAAAACCTTCTATAGATAATGCGCTAGGCGATACGATTAATACTGGAATTTATTTATTTGAGCCTGAAATTTTTAATTATATTCCATCTGGAAAACCCTTTGATATTGGATCAGATTTGTTTCCAAAACTAGTAGAAGAAGGAGCACCTTTCTATGCTTTACCCATGGATTTTGAATGGGTTGATATTGGTAAAGTACCAGATTACTGGAGAGCAATCAGGAATGTACTTAAAGGTGATGTTAGACAGGTTGAAATCCCAGGAAAGCAAGTAAGACCTGGAATCTATACTGGTTTAAATGTTGCAGCTAATTGGGATAAAATAAATGTGAAAGGGCCTATATATGTTGGTGGAATGACAAGGATTGAAGATGGGGTAACTATCGTTGGTCCTTCTATGATTGGTCCAAGTTGTTGTATCTGTGAAGGTGCAACAATTGATAATTCAATAATCTTTGATTATTCATTAATTGGGCCAGGAGTTCAACTTGTGGAGAAGTTAGTCTTTGGTAGATATTGTGTTGGAAAAGAAGGTGATCACTTTGATTTACAGGAAGCTGCTTTAGATTGGTTAATAACTGATGCTAGAAGACAGGACTTAGGCGAACCGTCACCTCAACAAAAAGCAATGGCTGAATTATTAGGTACTGATCTGATTGGTTCTTCTAATTAATATTTGCTCTATCTAAAATTATAGGTATTTGTTGTTCTGCTTTAACTGCCATCAGGTGAACTCCTTGAGTAATCCCTAGAAAACTTTTTACTTGTTCAGCAGCAATTGATATACCTTCATCAATAGGGTTTGATGAACTTTCAAGTCTGGAAATAATTGATTTGGGTATACATGCTCCTGGTACTACACGATTTATGAATTGTGCATTTTTGGCAGATTTGAGTAGAAAAACTCCAGCCAAAACAGGAATTTTCATAGGCTCTGTTATTTCCTTGCAAAATCGTTCAAGTACTTTAGGGTCCATAACCATTTGAGTTTGAAGGAAATTAGCACCTGCGGTTTTTTTGAGTTCTATCCTCCTTCTTAAGCCATCAAACCCTCTGCAATTTGGATCAGCAGCAGCTCCAGCAAATAAATTAATTGGGCCATCAGGTAATAAATCAGACACGGGATCTATTCCTTTGTT
Organism: Prochlorococcus sp. AG-424-E20; assembly: GCA_003213355.1. Taxonomy (GTDB): domain Bacteria; phylum Cyanobacteriota; class Cyanobacteriia; order PCC-6307; family Cyanobiaceae; genus Prochlorococcus_B. The sequence continues at coordinate 18,240 of QCND01000022.1, read as the reverse complement.
AAGTGATGTGACTTGATTAATAAGCTCTATCGAGTTGAAGTCTTGAACAGATTTTGCTTGAGATTGGTCCCCTACTCGTACAGGATCTCCAGTTAAACAGAGGATATTTGTTATTCCTAGAGCATGTGCCCCAAGTAATTCAGCTTGCAATGCGATTCGATTTCTATCCCTACATGATAATTGTAAGACTGGTTCAAGATTTGCCTCTAAAAGCAGCTTGCATAAGGCTAGGCTACTCATTCTCATGATGGCTCTGCTGCCATCTGTAACATTAAAACCATGTACAAGGTCTTTTAATTTGATGGCTTTTGAAAGAGCTAAAGCTGTATTACCTCCTCTAGGAGGCATGATTTCAGCAGTAATAGCTGACAAGCCAGATTCAAGACGATTTTGAAGTTTAGATTTCACATGTATTTTTTACTAGATAATTACTATCGGTGATTAAAGGCCCTAATCTAAGTAGTATTAATTAATGAGTTGTGAGTGAGGGGAATGTTTACAGGAGAGATCGCTAATTCGTCCCACATGGGACTCTCAGCTAGGGAAATGGAGATCATTGGATTAGTTGCAGATGGCCTGACTAATCAGGAGATTGCTGAAAAACTAACAATTAGCAAAAGGACTGTAGACAATCATGTCAGCAATATGTTCACGAAAACAGGTTCGAAAAACAGAGTGGCTTTGTTGAACTGGGCAATGGATCATGGAAAAATCTGCCGAGATGGTTTCAATTGTTGTTCATTGCCTGATGAAACGGATTCTTAAAAGCTCTAATTCTTGTCTTCCTCAGTAATATCTGATAAGGGCATTAGAGAAAATTCAATTGATGATGACTCAAATAACTTTGCGTATGCGATGCAAGCCTCCTTGTCAGAGCAAGTGAATCGAAGGATACCTTCTGTGTCATAAAGACCAAACAAGTTATACCTCTTGCAAAGGATGCATAAATCGCCGGAAACCATCTAACGATTGTTAAGACAATCTAAAGGACAAGCTGCCTTTTTGCTTAGAAGCTTGTGATTTTTATCCTATCTTTTACTGACCATTCAGAAATTGGTGCTTTTGCAAGAGAAGCATTGCTCAATGATTTGATCCCAGTTATCTCTTCTCCACACCATGATGGGACTTGAATGTCTTCTGATTCAGAATTCAATTCAATTTCAGCAATTTTTAAACACGAATTTGACTCTTCAAAAACATCAACTACCCAATTTTTTTTATTTATTTTTAGCTGATATCGAATTTTAGTAATTTTATATTTTGACAATTGTATTAATTCAATAGCATCTTTTCTAGGAATTGAATATTCAAACTCGTAGTTTACTAGTCCATTTAAAGAGGACTTTAATGTTATGTATCCTTTATTATTATCGATGATCCTTACTCGAGTAGCCCATTCATCTACACTTGAATTTAAGTAGGCTTGACTAAAAATCTCACTTCGTATTACCTGATCTTTCCAATCTTCATTTTCAACTAAGAATCTTCTTTCAATTTCTATACCCATAACTTATTGCTTATTTGGATTGTTAAGGCTACTTGCCCAATGAAGCTTTTGAGTAATTGTCTTATAATAAGAATGATTTTCATCTAAAATTATTATTGAGGTTGAGTGATTAGATTTCTTTATTAAGCATGTGTCTTCAGCTTCAATTAGACATCCACTAGATCCATCTAACCATAACTTTATTTTTTGTTTCATACCTCTTATAGGTTTAATTACTAATTGAGATTCAGGAGGTACAACTATTGGCCTACTGGCCAAGCTCATTGGGCAAATAGCGCTTACTATAATTGCATCCAAGGAAGGATGAATAATGGGTCCTCCAGCGGCCATAGAGTAAGCAGTAGACCCTGTTGGAGTAGAGAATATAAGTCCATCTCCCTTGTATCTATCTACAGCTTCACCATCTATTTCAAGGGCGAGGCTGCAAGTAGGTGCAATCTCATCTGTACAAGATCTTAAATAAAAATCGTTTAAGGCAAAAAATGATTTTTTAATTGTGGTTTCATTATTGTTCTTTTCTCTAAAAACAGTTGCTTCAAGCATCATTCTTTTTTGGATATTAAATCTATTATTTGAAACTCTTTCCCAAAAAGTTTCTTGCTTTAAGATCTGACGATCGTGGGTCAAAAAGCCTAGATTCCCTCCAACATTAAAACTTAAAATAGGTATGTTTTTCGGGGATAAATATCTTGCGGCTCTTAAAACTGTTCCATCACCTCCTAGAACAATAGTGATTTCTGGTAAAACCTCAGATTTTAAAAATAATTGATTAATGTTATTGGTTTCATTACTTATTTCGGAAAATAAAACTTTTTTCCCATAACCTTCAATTATTTTTTTACAATTTAAGGTTTCTTTGTATGCAGTATCACTATCTGATCTATATAAGATCCAGATCAGATTTGTTGTCATTAAAAATATCTACCATTTAAGTAGATTAAAACTTTCCATATCAATAGTAACTCTATTTCTATACAAGGAAAGTAGTATTGCTAGTCCAACTGCCGCCTCGGCTGCGGCTACTGTAATAACAAAAATTGAAAATACTTGTCCTCTAATTACTGATCCATCTACATAGGATGAAAAACTCATAAGATTTATATTTACTGCGTTTAACATTAATTCTATGCTCATTAAAACACGAACCGCATTTCGACTATTTATTAATCCCCAAACACCTGTGCAAAAAAGGAATGCAGCAACTATGAGATAAGCCTGAAGAGAGACTGGTCCAATTGAATTTTCTAACATATTTAGTATATAAATGTTATGTATACAATTGATTTCATTTTATACTATTTTCGGAAAGAAGCGGAATTTTCTTATCACTTAAGGTCTTTTTATTTTTTAAATCATTTATGTCAGCTTTTGGAATTGATACATCCCTTCTTGCTAATACAATTGCTCCAATCATAGCCATTAATAATAGAATCGAAGCAAGTTCAAAAGGTAATAAATAATCTGTGAAGAGATGTTCACCTATTCTCTCAGTTGCTTCTTCACCAATAGAGGCTGGCCCTGGTAAGTTCCATTTGGTGGTAATGCTAACCCGCAATAATAGGATTAATAATCCACCACATACGCCACCAGATATCAATTTTCTAGTTCTAAGACCTTTAATTGGTTTTAACTTTTCTTTATTATTAACTAACATAATTGCAAATAATATCAAAACATTTACAGCTCCTACATATACAAGAATTTGAGCTGCAGCGACAAAACTAGCATTTAGCAAAAGATATAAACCTGCTACAGCCATAAATACTCCGCCTAATAAAAATGCTGAGTAAACAATATTTTCTAATAAAACAACTGCCAAACTTCCAGAAACTATGACGGCACTAAGAATTAGAAAGCAAATTAATTCTGTTGAATAAGCGATATTCATTTGTTAGTAGAATTTAATTTATTTGGAACCATATCCGACGAATTATTATTACCTTCTTCTTCTGATTTCTCTCCTTGCAGTTCTTTTATAATCTGACTTGGAAGCTTACCTGCTCTTTGTTGGTTCGCGGGTAATTCATGAGGGTCCATTATGCCCTTTGGCAAATAGGGTAATTCTCTGAGAGGACGAACTGATGGATCTGAAGTTACGCTTGTTGGTAGTCTTCCAAGAGCAACATTATCGTAGTTAAGGCTATGTCTATCAAATGCAGACAGTTCATATTCTTCAGTCATTGACAAGCAATTTGTAGGGCAATATTCAACGCAATTTCCACAAAAAATACATGCACCAAAGTCAATAGAATAATTTCTCAATTCTTTTTTCTTGGTTTCTTTATTCATTACCCAATCAACGACTGGCAGATTGATTGGGCATACCCTTACGCAAACCTCGCATGCAATGCACTTGTCAAACTCATAATGAATCCTTCCTCTGTAACGCTCAGATGGAATTAGCTTTTCGTAAGGATATTGAACCGTTACAGGTCTTCGACGCATGTGGTCGAATGTCACGCCAAGTCCATCAACTAAATATTTCGCTGCACTAACGGCTTCTTTAGTGTAGTCGGCAACTTTTTCAAGGAAACCAAGCATATTAAATTTGCTGCCGGCGGCCTCTAATTACAATACTCATTATACAGTTTTTTTCAATTAAATGTAGGTACTTTTACTTAAAAAACCTAGCTATTGTGTTGCTTTTCCATTATCCGCCAAATGTCATCGGAAATGCCAATTTAAGTGAAGCAGTTACAAGTAAATTGACCAATGAAATAGGTAAAAGAAACTTCCATCCTAAATCAAGTAATTGATCAATTCGAACTCTTGGAGTAGTCCATCTCAATAAAATTGCTAAAAAAACCAGTAAATAAGCCTTCAGAATTGTCATTACAATTCCAAGAGATGCAGCAATAATTTGAACTAATGGATTATCAATTGAAAGACCTATCAAAGATGAAAACCAATCAATTGAGATCGGAAATCCCCAACCTCCTAGGTAGAGAACGGAAACAAGTAATGCAGATAAAACAAGATTTATGTATCCAGCCAAGTAAAACAGAGCAAATTTCATACCCGCATACTCAGTCTGATAACCAGCTACAAGTTCTTCTTCTGCCTCAGGTAAATCAAAAGGTAGTCTCTCGCATTCAGCTAATGCACAGATCCAAAAAATTATAAAACCTACAGGTTGTCGCCATATGTTCCAGCTAAGAAAACCGGCCGTATTTTGTTGCTCAACTATATCGACAGTACTCAATGAATTGCTCATCATAACTATTGCCAAAACCGCTAGCGCTAGTGGAATTTCATAACTAATTGATTGAGCGGCAGCTCTAAGTCCACCTAGCAAAGAATATTTATTATTTGAAGAGTAGCCACTCATTAGTAGACCAATAGGTTGAATACTACTTAGAGCAATCCATAAAAAGATTCCTATGCCTACATTGCTTATTAAAAGATTTTGACCAAAAGGAACAATTAACCAAGATAGAATTACAGGAACTAATACTAATATTGGACCAACTGTAAAAAGAACGCTGTCTGCCCTTGCGGGAATAATGTCTTCTTTTACTAAAAGTTTCAAACCGTCAGCCATTGGCTGAAGAATTCCAAGTGCACCTGCATATTCAGGCCCAATTCTTTGTTGAGCTGCTGCAGAAATTTTTCGTTCAAGCCAAACTGTTACTAAGACCCCAATTACAGCTGAAACCAATACTAAAAGCATTGGAAGAGGGATCCATAAAAGATGTGCTAATTCATGAGATAAACCAAGGTTTTGAACACCTTGGGTAAAACTCATCTCAAGGTCTATACCTGAATTCACTTCTGATATTTGATCTAATAATAAGGTTAGTGTAATTTTGAATTAATTTAAAATTCGAAAAAAATAAATTTCAAATTATCTGCTCTCAAGAGGCTGCCAATTTCTAATTTTTGCTCCTTCATAAATTTGTGATGGTCTGAAAATTCTATTTGCTCCAAGTTGCTCTCTCCAGTGAGCCAACCAACCAGCAACTCTGGAAATCGCAAAAACAGGTGTAAACAAATCTCGAGGAATACCAAGCTTTCGGTATACAAGTCCGGAATAAAAGTCAACATTTGGGAATATACCTTTTGGCCCCAGCTTGGAAATAGCCTCTTCTTCAAGTGCTTTGGCTACTTCATACATTTCATCTTTACCAAATTCTAAGAAAAGTTCCTCTGCGAAGGCTTGTAAAATTGTTGCTCTAGGGTCTTTGACTCGATACTCCCTGTGTCCAAAGCCCATGATTTTCCTTTTTTTTGCAATTGCATCATTGAGAAATGAAGAGGCTTCATCAGGTCTTCCAATTTCTTCTAACATTGCTATCACATCTTCATTGGCCCCTCCATGAAGAGGACCGGCTAATGTCCCAACGGCAGAAGCCACGACGGCATAAGGATCAGTTAATGTGCTTGCAGTTACTCTTGCGCTAAATGTACTTGCATTGAGACTGTGCTCGGCATGAAGAATTAAACATCTGTCGAAAACTCTTGCTGCAAGATGATCTGGCTCCCTCTCGGTGAGCATATAAAGGAAATTGGAAGAGTAAGGTAAATCATCTTGAGGTTGAATTGGATCGTCTCCTTTTCTTATTTGCTCGAAAGCAGCAACCATAGTTGGAATTTTTGCAATCAACCTCACAACTGCGTCGTAGATATATTTTGGATCATCAATTGCTCTTCGAGAATAAAAGAGGCCCAAAGATGCAGCACTTGCTTGAAGAGCATCCATTGGATGTCCAGACTCTGGAAAACACTTGAGCATATCTCTAATTCTAAAGCTCACTCGTCTATGCATTTGAACGTCCTTTTCAAATTTCTCAAGCTCATTTTCAGTGGGAAGTTCTCCCCAGATCAAGAGAAATGCAGTTTCTAAAAAACTACTTTTTTGGGCTAGCTCAGATATTGGATAACCTCTGTAGCTAAGCCTTCCTTCTGTTCCATTTATTTCGCATATCCCTGAGTTGGTTACTGGAACCCCTTCCAAGCCTGGCTTTAGAACCAAATTAGTTGTCTTTTTTTCGTTATCTATGGCTTTAGCTCCTGCAAAACAATTTTCTGTTCAATTGAAAAATTTTCAACTTGAACTTTATTTTATAGAATTAAACTATATTTTTAATATAGCACTTTAAACTTTTTATCAACTTGTTTTTAAGTTGATTTTAACTTTAATGAAGTCTGGATAATTAATTGTAGGTACTGCAATGGCTATATCAATATCCTGAGGAGGATTTAGTGTGTTTCCTAACATAGTTTTCAATAAGATATATGGATAGAAACTATTTAAAATTGCTTTAGTTTTTTCTTTCCCTAAATGAATTTTCAGGACATCATCAAAATCATTAAATTCATTTGTATTCTGTTCATTATCTGAATAATTTTTTAGGTAGTTTGTATTATCAAAATTTGATATAGAAGATAAGTTTTGACTCCAAATGTAAGTCTTGTCATCTTCTTCGACAATTGCCTCAATGTTATCTTTTAGCTCATATGTATTATTTTCATTTGTACTTATTTTTGACCAAATCTCTAGCTTTCTGCTTTTAAAATCTAGATTTGAATTCAAAAAATTCTCTTTTTTTAGAATATCATCTATCTCTGTCTTTTTCGTATCAGATTTCCTAGTTAAAATCAACCAGTCTTTATCATTTATCCAAATCAAATTTCCTTGAGAGTTTTCAAGAATTATTTTTAAGAGCTCAGAATAATCTGAGGTTGTTGATTCTTTGATAATAGAGGCTATTAGCTTTTGATATGGATGGACAGAATCTTTCTGGAAATACTGCTTGGGATTGTCAACTAATATATAATTCTCAGGCAATCCAGATTCCTTTTTTATATCAATTAAATTAGAATTAATATCTTTAACTGGCATTTTAGTTTTAAAATTGTAAGCTAATATTCCTTCTAAGTTTAATTTATTTTTATCTACATTTATAGAAGATAGTAAATTATCTACCTTATTTATATTCAATAAATCTTCTTCTTGACCAATAAGATTTAAAATCTTTTTTGGAGACATTTCTAATAATAATAATCCGTCTTTAAGATTATCCTTTAATTGAATATTCTTATACATTTTTTTTGTATTTATTATATTGCTATCTAATTCTTCTATGGAAGATTGTATGATATTAGGATTGGATGATATTAAAAGATTATCTTCATCATTTGCAAAGTAGATTGAGTTGCTTGAATTAATTTGTTTTGAAATTATTTCTGTTTTTGAGGTGCTAATTTTATTGCTTTGATTAGTATTCTCATCAACAACTTTTGATCCTAAAATAGATTCTAATTCTTGTTTAATATTTACATCTTCTTTTATTGCCAAGACCATCAACCAATCATTTATAGTTTTTTTGTTTGAATCAAATACTGCAAAGCTCCCATAATCTCCTACCCATTTTGAGATGTCTTTTGCAAAATTAAAGCCAATTAATTGAAAAGAGGAATCTCTAATAAAACTTACTTTTTTGTTTATGGCGTGTTTACTAACTTTATCTTGATAATTTTCGATGTACTTTGGAAGTAAGCCTGGATTCAGTTTCCAGTGGAATACGAGATCAGTATTCTTTGGTATATATTTTGAGGAAACCGGAGCATTGAATGATTCTTCATTGAACTTAGGGATTTGCGTAAGATGCTTATTGCGCCAGGTAAATATCCCAGTCAAAATTGATAAAATTACTATTGTAGATATTAAAAAATAAGATTGAAGTGATTTCATTGGTCATTATTTGAGCGTTTGTATCCTTTTTGAGCTTTGATAATAGAAAGTTTAATCTTTACTTAGAATCACAAATATGAACCAGAATATTCCTTTAAATATATCTCCAAAAGAGTTAAATAAAATCTTAGAAGATGATTCTTCTGAAAAACCATTTATTGTAGATGTGAGGGAGGATAATGAAATTGCTATTGCCTCATTTTCATTCTCAGTATTACATCTACCTTTGAGCAAGGCTGCAAACTGGTCAGACAAAATAGGTGAACTGTTGCCGAAGGATCAGCCTGTTGTCGTTATTTGCCATGCGGGTGTGAGAAGTCTGAATTTTGGTATTTGGCTTCTAGAACAAGGAATAGCTAAAAGTGTTTGGAATCTTGTCGGAGGAATAGATGCTTGGAGCACAGAGGTTGATCAATCTGTTCCAAGGTATTAATAAGCTGTTATTTTATATTTCTGATCCTAGTTTTTCAGCAACTGTATTCACGTCTTTATCTCCTCTGCCAGAGCAGTTAATGACAATTTCAGAATTATGATTGAGAGTTGGGCAAAGTTTTTCTAGATAGGCAAATGCATGAGCAGTCTCTAGAGCAGGAATAATACCTTCCAATTTACTAACTAATTGCAGCGCTTCTATGGCTTCAGTGTCAGTAACAGCAGCATATTCAGCACGTCCAATTTCTTTTAAGTAACTATGCTCCGGGCCAACCCCTGGATAATCAAGACCTGCGCTAATGGAATGCGCCTCCTCAACTTGCCCATCTATGTCTTGTAGTAAGAGACTCATCGCGCCATGGAGAACTCCTATTCTTCCTTCAGTAATTGTCGCTGCATGGCGACCTGTTTCGACTCCATCTCCTGCAGCTTCAACTCCAATCATTCTCACACTTTTGTCTTCAACAAAAGAATGGAAAAGACCCATCGCATTCGATCCCCCACCAACACAAGCAAGAAGAACATCGGGAGACCGCCCAAAAGCTTGTTTACATTGTTGCTTTGTTTCTTCTCCAATAACTGCGTGAAAATCTCTGACCAACATTGGATATGGATGTGGGCCTGCAACTGAACCGAGAATATAATGAGTCGTTTCAACATTAGTAACCCAATCCCGAATAGCTTCGCTGGTTGCATCTTTGAGTGTTGCTGTTCCACTTGTTACTGGCCTCACTGAGGCTCCAAGCAATTGCATTCGGAATACGTTTAAGGCTTGTCTTCTCATATCTTCTTTGCCCATATAGATAATGCACTCCAACCCAAAACGAGCGCAGACTGTCGCAGTTGCAACTCCATGCTGACCAGCTCCAGTTTCAGCAATAATTCTTTTTTTTCCCATCCGAATCGCAAGAAGAGCTTGCCCAAGTGCATTATTTATTTTGTGTGCGCCTGTGTGATTTAAATCTTCTCTTTTAAGCCAAATCCTTGGACCTTTTAATGTATTTTTTCTGTAATGTTCAGTTAATCTTGTGGCTTCATAAAGAGGAGTTGATCTTCCTACGTATGTTTTTAGTAAATGATTTAGTTCTGAATTGAATGAAGAATCTTTCCATGCTTCTTTAGCAGCTTGCTCTAATTCAATAAGAGCAGGTATTAAAGTTTCAGGAACATATTGCCCCCCATACTTACCAAATCGACCAAGAGAATTTGGCCTTGTTAAAGGAGATAAATCCGAATCTTTAAATTGTGTTGGGAGTGTACCTGTCACCTTAGATTAAGAAAATAATTACCAGCCAAAAAGCAAAAAATGTCCAAAGGTGGCTGGAGTGAGTTTAATGACCCTCTTAAGACAATAGGGAGTAACACTCAAAATAGTGTTACTCCTAAAGGAAAGCGACAAGTTCGTTTAGAAAGAACTCGATCTGGAAAAAAAGGAAAACTTGTTACTGTTATCAAAGGACTTGAATTAGAGCAAGTAGAGGCAAAAAAAATTCTTAAGAATTTAAAAATAGCTTGCGGAACAGGTGGGGCTGTTAAAGGTGATTTTTTAGAGTTACAAGGAGATCAAATATCAAAAGCTCACAATTTTCTTTTAAAGGAGGGTTTTAGGCCAAAACAAAGTGGAGGTTAACAATAAACTGTGTCGATCAACATGGAGAATAGTAAACAATTAGTCTGCATTCATGGAACAAAACTCTAAAAGTCCTCTATCAAAAGCCACCAATATAGTTTGGCACCAATCTTCAGTTGATAGAGAAGCTAGATCTCTGCAAAGAGGACATCGCAGCGCAATACTTTGGTTTACAGGTCTATCTGGTTCTGGAAAAAGCACACTAGCCAATGCAGTAAATGTAGCTCTACACAAAGATGGTTATTCAACTTATGTTTTAGATGGTGACAACATCAGACATGGTTTATGCAAAGACTTGGGATTTTCTGATCTTGATAGGGAAGAAAATATCAGAAGAATTGGCGAAGTCTCTAAACTATTTCTTGACGCTGGAATCATTGTTTTAACTGCATTCGTATCTCCATTTAGAGTCGATCGCGATAATGCAAGATCTTTAGTTGGAGAGAATGATTTTATAGAAATATATTGTTCAGCTGATCTAGGGGTTTGTGAAACAAGAGATACAAAAGGGCTTTATGCCAAGGCAAGAAACGGAGACATCAAAGATTTTACTGGAATCTCAAGTCCTTATGAAGAACCTCAGTCTCCAGAATTGAAAATTGATACTGGAAATCTAGAGATTGATCAATGTGTAGATATAGTTACTAATTTGCTTGTTGAAAGAAAGATTATTTCAAAAATTTCTAAGTAAATTAGTAAGTTAATGGAAAATTAATTACATTTTTTCTAGATAAGTTCTAGCTCCAATCTCTTTAAGTGTGTGATCTTTTTTAACGACAAGGTCGTGCAGCTCACATCTGTAGGAGTTTAATTTATTTTTTAATTCAGTATTGTTGATGGCTAAAATTTGAGTAGCCAAAAGGCCAGCATTTAAGCCCCCTTCTATGGCAACGGTTGCTACGGGGATGCCTGAGGGCATTTGCAAGATTGAATACATAGAATCTATCCCTGAAAGTGCCTTGCTCTTGACGGGAACGCCTATGACAGGAAGGGTTGTAAGAGATGCGATCATTCCTGGTAGATGAGCAGCCCCGCCAGCCCCAGCAATTATCACTCCAAAACCATTTGATTCTGCCATTTGAGCAAAATCCATCATTTCTTTTGGAGTCCTATGAGCAGACAGAATCCTTACTTCATTAGATATGCCAAATTGATCTAGAATTGCCACCGCAGGCTTAAGAGTTTTAAGATCTGAATCACTACCCATTACTACAGCTACTTGCTTAAATGTATTAGCTTCAGTTAAAGACAATTGTCAATTCTATAAATCTCATTTTTATAATGCCAATTATTTAAGAATTCTGCATTAATTATTTTTAGTTTTTAAGAAATGAGAAAAATTACAAACATTAAAGTACCTCAACCAGAGAAAAGCGAAGATGAAAAGAATTTATTTTCACTAGTTTTAGATGAACATGGAATTATTCTTTCTATTGATAAAACTTGCAAGAGGGAATCAAGTTATGACGAAGATTGGCATGGAGATTGGCTAAGTCCTAGAGCGATTGATCTTCAAATGAATGGAGGTTTAGGGATCTCATTTACAGATTTAAATTTTAATAAAATACCTAAATTATTAACATTGCTTGATCAACTTTGGCTAGATGGAGTTGAAGGAATTTGTCCAACTTTTGTTAGTTGTTCTCTAGATCAATTTCAATTAGGAATGCAGGTCTTAAAGGAAACGAAAAAATATACTTCAACAAATCGATGTCGACTACTTGGCGCCCATATGGAAGGACCTTTTTTATGTGAGACATATTCTGGAGCACATGACACAGGAAGTATTTGTAGACCTAGTATTTCTGCCTTAAATGAGAGAATAAAGGGATTTGAGGACGAAATAGCACTAATGACATTGGCTCCAGAATTAAAAGGTTCTTTGGATGTAATTTCTCGTCTAAGAGAATTAAATATCGTTGTCTCACTGGGACATTCTTCAGCTGATTTTGATTCAGCCATAAAAGCTTTTAATAATGGTGTGAGCATGATTACGCATACTTTTAATGCAATGAAAGGTTTACATCATCGAGCTATTGGACCTATAGGAGCGGCAGCAAGAAGAGACGATATTTTCCTAGGATTGATAGGTGATGGTGTTCATGTTCATTCAGATATGATTAGGCTTTTAAAGATACTTGCACCAAAGCAAATTGTTTTAGTTAGCGATGCAATATCAGCTTATGGTTTAGGAGATGGATCGTTTAATTGGGATAAACGCTTGATAACAGTAGAAAATGGTTTATGCAGACTTCCAAATGAAACAATTGCAGGATCCACTTTGCCTTTACTAGACGCATGCAAAAAAATAGCAAATTGGATTAATGATCCCTCTGCTGCTATTTGGATGGCAACACTTGCTCCACGTATGGTATTAAGTCAGAACAAAATGACTGCAAAATCTTTTTTTATTGGAAAAAATATTAAGTCTTTACTTAGATGGAAAATGAATTCTTGTAATCATAAGTTGTCTTGGCAGTTGGCTGCGTAAGATTGGTAAGAGGTAATTATCTGATTAAATGACAACGCAAATTGAGAAAAATGAAAAGGCGGAAGTCACTGAATATTTTAATGGGACTGGGTTTGATAGATGGAATCGAATATATAGCCAAAGTGATGATGTAAATAAAGTGCAAAAAAATATAAGGATAGGTCACCAAAAGACAGTTGATGATGTCATTAGTTGGTTGAAAGAGTATGACAATATCAAGGATAAAAGTTTTTGTGATGCTGGCTGTGGTGTTGGTAGTTTAAGTATTCCATTGGCAAAATTGGGTGCTAAATCAATTCATTTAAGTGATATTTCTGAAGCCATGATAAACGAGACAAAAAGTAGGGCAAAGGAAGAAGGTTTGGACTTCAATAAGCTGAATTTTCGAACATCTGATTTAGAAAATTTAAACGGTTCATTTAATACAGTTATTTGCTTAGATGTTTTCATTCACTACCCTCAACAGGAGGCTGAGGCAATGGTGAAACATCTATGTGAATTATCTGATGAGAGATTAATTGTTAGCTTTGCACCATATACTCCTTTACTAGCCCTTTTAAAAGGTATAGGTCAGCTATTCCCTGGACCAAGTAAAACTACTAGGGCATATACATTAAGGGAGTCCGGAATTATCGAAGCTGCAAAGCAATCTGGCTTTAAAGTTGTTAAAAGCAAGTTGAATCAAGCTCCTTTTTATTTTTCGAAATTAATAGAATTTGTGAAATCCTAGAGAACTAAAATTTTAATTTTTCAAAACATATTTAGGTAACTAAATGATTTTCAAGTGCATATCTAACTAGTTCTGTTCTACTGGAAGTACCGGTTTTAATAAATAATCGACTCACATATTTCTCTACATTGCGGATAGAAGTCTCAAGTTGTCTTGCAATTTCTTTGTTCATTAAACCTTCCGCTACTAGTTGCAAAACGCTTGCCTCTCTTGGGGTGAAATTAGGAATTGAATCATCTTTGCGTGAGTGGTTTTTATCCCCATGGCTAAGCATTGATTTTATTTCTGTAATCTGTTTTGCCATTTGGCCAACATCAGCATTAGCAAATCTGGCTGCTTCAGTTAAGAGTCGCTCTTGCCGCTGAACTACATTCTTAACTCTTGCAACTAGCTCATCTGGATCAAATGGTTTTGGCATGTAATCGTCTACACCCGCTTGATAACCCTGAGTCCTATCAGCAGTCATACCTTTAGCAGTAAGGAAAATGACAGGTGTACCTCCAAGTCTTTCATCTTCTCTAATTTTTTTTAAAAGCCCATAACCATCACATCTAGGCATCATGACGTCACTGATAATTACATCAGGGATCATTTTTTGAGCTTTGTCCCATCCCTCTTCTCCATCGACAGCGGTTTTAACTTGAAATCCTTCATCTTCAAGATAGGCCTGAACAGCAGTTCTTAAACCGGGTTCGTCATCGACAAGTAATATCCTTGGAGTTTGAGAAACTTCTTGTGTTGATGGATTGGGGTCACTCATAAAATTGGACTTCTAGAGCTTTCAGGAGGATATTAACCTTTATTCCTCTCTTATTATTTAGATTGACGAATGAATCAATGGATAATAATCACCTAATTTTTGATTTTCAGTCTTCAACACCATGTTGTACGAAGGTTGTTGAGGAGATGGCTCCTTATTGGAATGAGTTGTGGGGTAATCCCTCTAATACTAATAATCGATCCGGTGTTTTTGCTTCAGCTGCAGTTGAAGTATCTCGTGAAAAAATAGCTTCATATTTGAATATCAATCCGAAAAGATTAATTTTCACGAGTGGGGCAACAGAAGCGAATAATTTGGGTTTAGTTGGACATGCAAGAGCTAAAGCACAACTGATTGGAAAACCTGGACACATAATTACCGTTTCAACTGAACATCATGCAGTCCTTGATCCGCTTAGGCAGCTTCAAAAAGAAGGGTTTCGCTTGACAGAATTGCAACCGAATAAAGAGGGTTTAATCAATATTGAACAACTTTCTGAAGCTTTTGAAAAAGATACTTTTCTGGTTAGCGTCATGGCTGCAAATAATGAGATAGGGGTTTTGCAACCTATTGGTGACATTGGGTCTTTTTGTAAGAGAAAGGGAATCGCTTTTCATTCTGATGCCGCTCAAGCCTTTGGATACTTAGATTTAGACCCCGATAAATTTCGCATTGATTTGATGAGTTTGAGTGCTCACAAAATCTATGGACCTAAAGGTATTGGGGCTTTGGTGATTAGGGAAGAATTCCCTCTTGAACCCTCTCAATATGGAGGAGGTCAGGAGCTTGGATTAAGATCTGGCACGCTCCCTGTCCCGTTAATTGTTGGCTTTGCAAAGGCAGTCGAAATAACAAAAAATGATCAGGATGAGAGGAACAAGAGACTTTTGTTTTTTAGAAACTTATTGTTGAGTGGATTAAAAAAGAATATTTCTGGATTGATAGTTAATGGATCTATTGATCAAAGATTGCCTCATAATCTCAATATCACTTTCCCTGGCGTGAAGGGAAGTCAATTGCATGGTCAATTAAGAAGGTTTATTTTTTGTACTAGTGGTTCAGCTTGTAGTAATGGTGAAGCTTCTCATGTTCTGCAGGAGATAGGGCTCAGCAAAAAAGATGCTGAGGCGTCAATAAGGATGAGTATTGGGAGAAATACTACGGAGAAAGATATCAATAAGGCTATTAATATTATTACGAATATAGTGATTAATCTTAGACAATAATTTAAGCCTAAGTTAAGAATTTCTTTGCAGAAATTCTTAACTTTGCACTTTTACTTCTTGGATTTAATTCTATCTCTTCTGGGCTTGCTCTGATAGGCTTTTTAGATAGTACTTTCAATCTATTGTCTGTCTTAAAGCTCGATTTTACTCTTCTATCTTCTAGTGAATGAAAACTCATTACCATAAATAATCCATTCTCTAGCAACCAGTTTGGAGCTTTTAAAAGTAAACTTTCGAGAGAGCCTAATTCATTATTCACAGCTATTCTTAAAGCCTGAAAAGTTCTTGTTGAGGGATGAATTCGACCATATCTTTGCTTGGGGGGGAAGCAGCCTGCAATTGCATAAGAAAGGTCTTGAGTTCCAGAGTATGGTCCCTTTTCAGCTAGATCATTTTTTATTTTTCTTGCAATACGCCTAGATCGTTTTTCTTCGCCTAATTCATATATTAAATCAGCTAGATTTTGCTCAGAGAGAGTTTCAATAAGTTCGGCTGCACTTGAACCCTCTTTGGGATTCATACGCATATCTATTGGACCATTTAAACGAAAGCTAAAACCTCGTGAAGGCTCATCAAGTTGATGACTACTAACTCCAAGATCCGCTAGGACACAAATGGCTTGTTTGTGATGTGAAAAGTCTGCGAAGTTTGTAGAGATTATTTCTATTCTTGTTCCGAATTTAATTAATTTTTTTGATGCTGCTTTTATAGCCATTGGGTCTTGATCCAGCCCAATAATTTTGATTCCAGGGAAATTTTCGAGTATTTGAGCGGAATGTCCCCCGCCTCCAATGGTTGCATCAATAATTAATCCTTTTTTTGTTAATTCACTTGGTAATTCCTTTAATGATCGAATTATTTCTTTCCCCATTACAGGGACATGATTAAAGTTAGAACTTGAACTAATTGGCCCTTCTTTCATAAGTTTTTACTAGTATCTAGACATTGCTTTGGTTGGGCCCAATGACGCAGCTTGAAACGCGTACTGAGCCAATGGTGGTCAACTTTGGGCCACATCATCCATCAATGCATGGGGTATTGCGATTAGTAGTAACCCTTGATGGAGAGGATGTTGTTGATTGTGAACCAGTTATTGGTTACTTGCATCGAGGGATGGAGAAAATTGCTGAGAATAGAACAAACGTTATGTTTGTTCCTTACGTGAGCCGCATGGATTATGCGGCTGGTATGTTTTATGAAGCCATTGTTGTTAATGCCCCTGAGCGTTTAGCAAATATAAAGGTACCCAAGAGAGCAAGTTATATCAGAGCGATAATGCTTGAGTTGAATAGGATCGCTAACCATTTGCTATGGTTAGGTCCATTTTTGGCTGATGTCGGAGCTCAAACTCCTTTCTTTTATATTTTTAGAGAAAGAGAGATGATTTACGATTTATGGGAGGCTGCAACTGGTCAGAGATTGATTAACAATAATTATTTCCGTATTGGTGGCGTTGCATGTGATTTGCCTTGGGGTTGGTTAGAAAAATGCAAAGATTTTTGTGACTGGTTTGGTCCAAAAATTGATGAGTATGAAAAATTGATTACTAATAATCCTATTTTTCGTAGACGTATAGAAGGTTTAGGAGTTATAGGAAAAGAGCAAGCGATTAACTGGAGTCTTTCTGGCCCAATGCTTAGGGCGGCAGGTGTCCCGTGGGATTTGAGAAAGGTAGATCATTATGAATGCTATGACGATTTTGAATGGGATATTGCATGGGAGAAAGAGGGTGATTGTTATGCAAGATATAGAGTTCGTATTGAAGAAATGAGACAGTCATTAAAAATATTACGACAAGCTTGTGAGATGATTCCTGGGGGGGCAACAGAAAATCTTGAGGCACAAAGAACAGTTGAGGGAAAAAAAGGTGATTTATCGGGCTTTGATTATCAATATGTAGCCAAGAAAGTTGCACCGACTTTTAAGATTCCTAATGGTGAATTATATACACGCCTTGAGTCTGGAAAAGGAGAGATAGGAGTATTTATTCAAGGTAATAATGATGTAACCCCTTGGCGGTTTAAAATTAGAGCAGCTGACTCAAATAATTTGCAGATACTTCCTCACATACTGAAGGGAGCCAAGGTCGCTGATATAATGGCAATCTTAGGTTCGATTGATGTGATTATGGGTTCTGTTGATAGATAGGTTTTTGGACAAGCGTAATCCTAGAGAATGGTTATGTTTGAAACGAACAGTTCGTTTTGGTGAAACAGATGCTGCAGGTGTGGTTCACTTTCTTGAATTATTTAGATGGTGTCATGAAACTTGGGAAGAAAGTTTAGAAAAATATGGAATAGCTTTGAAAGATATTTTTCCTACAAACGAAATCAATACAAGCCAACTAGATGTAGCTTTACCAGTTGTTCATTGTGAAGCAAATTATTTTCAACCACTTTATGTTGGAGATACTATAAATATTGAACTTGAAACAGAGAAGATAAATGAGTCTTCATTTGTACTTCGATTTAAATTTAAAAAGAATGGAGAGCAAATCGGTTCGACAAATATAAAACATGTATCGATAAATCCAATTACTAGAAAAAAATGTGCATTATCTAAACAAATAAATTTGTGGCTTCATGAATCTAGTTCGAATTTTTAGTTAATAGGTTTATTAAAGGCTATCCAATCTTGCCATTTTTTTATTTCCCATTTTTTATTGATATTTCTTGAAAGTTTTGGACAATCGTACCAGTTAAGTGGTTTTTTGGATGGTTGCCAGTCTTCAATGAGATCATTCAGAAGTGAAATGATTGGATATCTGTTT
>QCND01000021.1 GCA_003213355.1 Prochlorococcus sp. AG-424-E20 | reverse complement strand
TCCATCAGCTATGCCATGAAAATCAAAACTACCTGTCGCCCAAAAAAGACCCAAAATACCAAGCAATAAGCCAAAGTCACCCACTCTATTGACAATAAAAGCCTTTTGAGCTGCATGTGCAGCACCGTCTCTGTCATACCAAAAGCCAACCAATAAATATGAACACATACCAACCAATTCCCAAAAAACATATATTTCAAGCAAATTTGGACTAACAATTAGACCAAGCATTGAGCTGCTGAATAAGGCTAGATAAGTAAAAAAACGAACATACCCAGGATCATGTGCCATATAACCATGGGAATAAATCATTACCAAGAAAGCAATTGTAGTTACAAGAGCAAGCATCACTGCCGCCAGAGGATCAATCACATATCCCATTGGCAACTCAAATGAGCCTGCACTAGCCCAAATAAACAAGTGTTCAACTGGAGGCTTACCTGAGAGTTGCTCAGCTAAAACTGCATAGCTAATAAATGCCGAAGCACCTACGGAAGTCAAAAGGGTTATTGCAACGGGTTTCCTTGAACGATTAAAAAGATCGTTAAAACTAATTAATCCCAAACCAATCAAAACAGCTCCACAAAGAGGAAGAAGTGGAATTAACCAAGCAAAATCTGCAGCCGAGTGCATCCAGCTAAATCATATTTATATAAGTTTAGGCAATTCTTGCTAGTAATTCAGTTAAATCAAAAGAGAGAAATCTCTGAGCTCCAACAGAAATAAATTTATGGGACCACCAGAAAAAAAATACTGCAATGAGAATCCCCAATTGAGAGGGCCTAAGAAATTCTTTTATTTGTAATTTTTGTCGTCCATCCAACACAGCCAGGAAGGGCACGACTGATGTTTTTTTCTTGATTTCATCAAATTCTTTTCCGAATCTGAGAGTAAGTCTTTTATCACCATGCCAGATAGCAAATAAATGGTGGGCAATCAATCCCACACAAGTTACAAGCGTAAAGCTTGTACCAATCCAAAGTAAATGTGCAAAGCACCAAATAATTTGACCAATTGCCTGGGGATGGCGAGTTACTCTAATAATTCCTGAAGCGTAAATTCTAACTTTGGGCTTCAAGACTGCCGGAATTTCTAAAAGGTTATAAGTAGCTGGGTACAAAAAAAGAAAACTAACTGCACTCAATATCCAAATCACAGGTATTAATTCGCTAACCCCTTGAAAATTCCAAAATCTCACTCCATCGTAACGATGCGCAATAAAGTAACCAACCAAAATGAAAGCTGAAGGAATACTTGCAAAAGCAAAAATCAATCTCCATGCTCTTGGTCCAATTAAACTTTCTGCTTTCACCCTTAAAGCCGCTCCACCACTATGAATAACTGCAAAACAAAATAAAAGTAATATCATCACAAAACTGGAATTATGAGTATCTGAAAGTGTCATTGGTCGTATAAAACCGTCGTAAAAAATTATTAGATCCATACCGGATCAACAGTTGGAGTTGTTTTTCCCTACATTTTATTTTAATAACTGCCATGAAGGCCTGCCACCATGGCCGAGATCCCATTCACTCTTGATCAACTTAGAATCCTCAAAGCAATAGTTGACGAGGGGAGCTTTAAAAAAGCTGCAGACAGTCTCTTTGTTACACAACCGGCTGTAAGTTTACAAGTGCAAAATCTGGAAAAACAACTAGATATTGCCATATTTGATAGGGGTGGAAGAAAAGCCCAACTAACTGAAGCTGGAAAGCTTCTTCTAAATTATTGTGAGAAAATTTTAGGAGAATGCCTAGAGACTTGCAAAGCAGTTGAAGATTTAAATAATCTCAAAGGGGGATCCATAATTATTGGAGCAAGCCAAACTACTGGTACTTACTTGATGCCAAGGATGATTGGAGTTTTCAGACAAAAGTATCCTGAAGTTTCTGTTCAACTTCAAATTCATAGCACTAGAAGAACAGGATGGAGTGTTGCTAATGGCCAGATAGATATTGCTATTATCGGAGGCCAACTGCCATTAGAATTAAATGAATCACTAGAAGTTATTCCTTTTGCAACTGATGAGTTAGCTCTTGTTTTACCTACTAATCATCCTTTAGCAAAGTTAAAAGAACTCACAAAAGAAGATCTATATAGTCTTAGGTTTATCACCTTAGACAACCAATCAACCACAAGAAAAGTCGTAGATCAACTATTGTCTTCTTCAGGATTAGACGTCCAGAGGTTACATATAGAAATGGAGTTAAACTCTCTTGAAGCTATAAAAAATGCTGTTCAATCTAATCTAGGAGCTGCTTTTCTGCCTGTAGTATCAATTGAAAGAGAATTATCCGGAGGCAGTATTCACAGACCAATGGTGGCAGATCTAGAAGTCAAAAGAGAACTCAAAGTCATAACAAATCCTGGAAGATATTCATCTAGAGCTGCCGAAGCATTCACACGAGATATATTACCTTTATTTGCTAGTTCATTTTCACCATTATTTAATCCTCAAAACTAAAATTGAATAGCCTCTTTGTTGATACCAACAGCATCTTCTTCAGCACCTCTGATTATAAATTTATTTTCGTTAACATCTGCTTGATAAACGCAACGCACAATTGGTTGGTCCCTAATTGAACCTATATAGGCAAATGTATTCATTCTCTGCTTGCATTCTCTAACATCTTCGTTATTTATTGCTCCTTGCTTTTGCAAAACAGTCCAATTTTCTCTTCTAATTACACAACCTGGTTGAAGAGCAGGTTGTGTAACAAAGCTTGTAGAGGGGTTTAAGGTCGTATACATTTCAACATCGATAACAAAGGCACTTGCACCGTATTGTCTGCAAAAGTCGGGATCCGGAACTGCCATATCCAATTGTTGCTGACTTGCAATGTTGCCTTGTCCACCTGAAGTTGTGCTTGTGATGAGGCTTCCTATACCAACGCCAATTACCAATACCCCAGCCAAAATGGCAATTGAATTAGAGTTGATTTTTATGCCACCACCGCCCCCACCACCATCTGAGGGTCCTGAAGATTGAAATCGACTTCCTCTTGATTCATATTGGTCTCTAATATTTGAATCTTTTCTAGAATTAAATCTGTTCCCTTGTTGTCTTCTCGCCAAATCTGATCTTCTACGAGATGATGTTCGTCGATTATTAGGACCTTGATTCATAATAATTCTTGAGCTCGAGGCAATCCCATGGAATAGTTCATTACCTTACTATTTGGGTTATAACTAAGCTCTCCATCTTTGAGCAACTTTCTAATAAAATCCTCAAGCAAGGATCCTATTTTTCTCAAGCTGTAATCACTCAATTCTTTATCGGCTTGAAAGTCCACTAATTCACGAAAATAATCTTGCACCTTGCTTATAGATTGATCGCTCCAAAGAAATTCATTATCTGGATCAATATCTAAAGTCAGATGCCCATTATCTAAAATCAAATCATTATTTTTCACTACCGCAGTAAATATTCTTACATGTCTCGTTGTACATTTGAGAATAGTATCGCTCATGAATTTAAAACAACAAACCGAAATATATACTGCAAATTTAACGACCTAAACCCTTCTTGGGTGGTCTTAATCACTAAAGTTGTTAAATACTCTTTTATTTAGGTATGCGCGTAGCAATCGCTGGAGCCGGATTGGCAGGCCTCTCATGTGCAAAATACTTAGCCGATGCTGGTCATACGCCATTTGTTTATGAGGCAAGAAACGTACTTGGCGGAAAAGTTGCTGCTTGGAAAGATGAGGATGGTGACTGGTATGAGACTGGATTACATATATTTTTTGGAGCTTATCCAAATATGCTTCAGCTTTTTAAAGAACTAGATATTGAAGATCGTCTTCAATGGAAAAGTCATTCCATGATTTTCAACCAACCAGAGGAACCTGGCACATATAGCCGTTTCGACTTCCCTGATCTTCCTGCTCCAATAAACGGAGTGGCAGCGATTTTAAGCAACAATGACATGCTTAGCTGGCCAGAAAAAATTTCGTTTGGATTAGGACTAATTCCAGCTATGCTGCGCGGCCAAAATTATGTAGAAGATTGTGATAAGTACTCTTGGACAGAATGGCTGAAAAAACAAAATATCCCCGAAAGAGTCAATGATGAAGTTTTTATCGCAATGAGTAAGGCACTTAATTTTATAGGTCCTGATGAAATTTCCTCAACAGTATTGTTAACTGCATTAAACCGCTTTTTACAAGAAAAAAACGGATCAAAAATGGCATTTCTTGATGGAGCGCCACCAGAAAGACTTTGTCAACCAATTGTTGATCACATCAGAGCTTTAGGAGGCGACGTATTTTTAAATAGTCCACTAAAAAAAATCAATTTAAAAGAAGATGGATCTGTTCAAAATTTCTTAATAGGTAGTGCCAAAGAGCCTCAAGGGAAAGAAATCCAAGCGGACGCATATGTCAGCGCAATGCCCGTTGATATTTTCAAAACAATTTTGCCCAATGAATGGGCCTCTCAAGATATTTTCAGAAAACTTGAGGGACTGAAGGGAGTTCCAGTTATTAATATTCATCTTTGGTTCGATCGAAAACTTACAAATATTGATCACCTGTTATTCAGCAGATCTCCACTTTTAAGTGTTTATGCAGACATGAGCATAACTTGTAAAGAATATGAAGATCCAAATCGTTCAATGCTTGAATTAGTTTTTGCTCCTGCAAAAGACTGGATCGGTCGTAAAGACGAGGAAATAATTGATGCAACAATGCAAGAATTGAAGAAACTTTTTCCCATGCATTTCTCGGGGGGAAATCAAGCTAAGTTGAGAAAATATAAAGTAATAAAAACGCCAAAGTCAGTCTATAAAGCAGTTCCTGGATGCCAAGATTTAAGACCAGATCAAAAGACTCCAATAAGAAACTTTTTCTTAACTGGTGATTACACAATGCAAAAATACCTCGCCTCCATGGAAGGTGCCGTGTTAAGTGGAAAAATATGCGCAGACAAAATCCAAATCTCGACTGACATAGGTTCTTCTTAGTCTTAAGGTAACAATAGGAATTTATTTAAAATTGCAATTCAAGAGATTAATGCAAACTAAAAAACTTACAAACTTTTAATTTTGGCGCAGCCTTCTTTGAATCTAGAGGATGCCTACGAGGCTTGCAGAAAAGAAACTGCACAATGGGCTAAGACCTTCTACCTAGGTACCATGTTGCTGCCCCCTGCCAAACGCAGAGCAATCTGGGCAATTTATGTTTGGTGCCGTAGAACAGATGAGCTGATGGACAGCACTGAAGCTCAAAAAAAATCTAGAAATGAGTTATCAGATAGACTGAACAAGTGGGAAGACAAAACAAGAAATATTTTTGCTGGTAATACAGAAGATGATCTTGATGCTGTCTTAGCGGATACTTTTCAAAAATTTCCTCAGTCTATTCAGCCTTATGTAGACATGATTGAAGGCCAGAGAATGGATTTGGATACAACCAGATACAAAACCTTTGAAGAACTTGAACTTTACTGTTATCGAGTCGCTGGAACTGTTGGATTGATGACGCAAGGGGTAATAGGCATTGATGCTGCATATACACGTAATCCAAATTTTCCACCTCCGGATACTTCACGAGCAGCAATAGCTCTAGGGATCGCGAATCAATTAACCAATATTCTTAGAGATGTTGGAGAAGATAGAGGCAGAGGACGAATTTATTTGCCACTAGAGGATTTGAAAAAATTTAATTACACCGAAGAAGATCTAATGAAAGGAACAATTAATGAAAACTGGAAAGCATTAATGGCTTTTCAATTAGCCAGAGCTAGAGATTGGTTCCAACAATCTGAAGAAGGTATCAAATGGCTTTCAATAGATGCAAGGTGGCCTATATGGACCTCATTAAGGTTATATAGCGGAATACTATATTCAATCGAGAAACTTGATTATGACGTCTTCAGCAACCGAGCTTATGTAAAAGGATGGGTTAAAGCTCTAAACCTACCTATCTCCTACCTGATAACTATCAACGATGAAAAATATAAGCTTAAAACGCTAATTAATTGAACATTTAAGAGGGAGTTTTTTGATTCGCTAAAAGATCCTTTAACTTTGATAGTTCTCCAGCCCATCTTGGATCTGGAGCTTCTTTAATTGGCGCATCGCTATGTACAACTTTCTTAACATCTTTGCGATTAGAACCTGTATTTAAATTTTTAGCGCTGACTCCTCTTCTTGAATTACTGGAATTTGAGTCTTTCCGCTCAGAACGTTCAACCCTCAATTTGTTGCCGTTAAAGTCATAGCCATTCAATTTTTCAATCAGCTCATTTGAGACCTTCTCATCCTTGACATTAGCGAAACCAAATCCCCTACAAGCTTTGGTATCTCTATCGAAAACAGCTTTAAATTTGATTCCATCTCCAATGGATGTTAGGAGGGCTTCAAGTTCTTTAACATTGACATTCTGCGGCAAATTACCGACGTAAAGGCGAACACTCATTTAGAAAAAAAAGGAGATAATGAAGACGACGGCATGCGGCCGAGATTACTTTGATTTGTGTAGTTAATCACAAAAAGGGTGAATTCTCTAGGATCCATTTACGAGCGACCTCTAAAGCCTCAGTATCAGTGAAGAATCTTCCATAAGCTTTTTCCTTAGAAAGATGCCTAATAAGTTCACCCAAGGAAGGGCCAGGGGGGAGCTGAAAAACTTTTTGGAGTAAATGCCCGTCCAGGGGGGAAGAGGGGTGAAAGAGAGCATCAGAGGGGTCTTTCCAGCGTTTTAGCCAAGGACTTGAATACCTTTCTTTTAAAAAAAGGATGAAAGACGGCAAATCCTCTTCCAAATCAATGTGAAGTTGAAATCTTTCATCTTCAGAAAGATCCTCTATATCTAAATCATTAATTTTATGGACCCAAAACCTCAAGTTCTTGCATCTTTTGATTTCATTTTTACTAAATGTCAATCTTGACAAGCCCTCATCACTAAGCAGAAAGGTTAGCTTTGCTAAAAAGCATCCCTGCAAAGGACTTTTTGAGGCAATATCTTTTCTTTTTAGCTCCAAATCAATAAGATTATCGTCATTCCACTTTTTCAATAATTGAAGTTCTGAATATGTTTGCCAAACTGAGGAATTCCATTTTGAATGAAGAATTTTTAAGATCTCCATTTTTATCCTCTCAGGTGCAACATTATTTAATTTTTCTACATTATTTTTTAGAAACCTTTTAGTTTTTTTCTCTAACTCAAAATCTAATTCACACATTAATCGAAAACCTCTAAGAAGCCTCAAAGGATCATCAAGTAAGTTCATCTCGCTTATCGCAACAATTTTCTTACTTTTTAAATCATCCAATCCTCCAACCGGATCATAAATTTCTGGCTTTTCTTGGAGCTTTAAAGCAATTGCATTTATTCGAAAATCTCTTCTTAATAAATCATCTTTGAGATTCCCTCCTACTTGTCGAGCAAAATCTAGAGTCCATCCATTAATGACTAGTCGAGCAATATCTCTTTTTTCATCAAGTTTTATATAAGTAGCATTAATCTTTTTAGATAAATTCTCGCTGAACTTAATAGCGTTTATTGGAATAACAAAATCCAAATCAGGTTTTGGACTCAATTTGTTCAGCAATCCATCTCTAACAGAACCTCCTACCAAAGCACTTCCAGGAGGTAAATCATCTATGGATATTGGCCAATCTTTTGGGTTTAAATCTCCAAAAAGATCATTTGATAGTAATGTGTGTTCAATTATCAAAATGACACCTAAACTTTCCTTGAATAGTTATGTGCATCTGTGTTGATTGTGCGTGGGTAGATAGATGTAAGACCTACTACACAGTTGAAGAAAATCATGGGGTCAGACATCTTTCTAAAGATCCAGATTTTCAGGGAAAGAATCCAAAAATTCACATCAATATTTTTGATATGCCTCAGAGTGAAATAGGAATAGAATGGGATGTTAGAGGATGCGATAGTTTTCAACCAGATCAAGGGAAATGGGGCAGGCTCCGTCCTGGAGAAGAAATTCCAAAATAATAGTTATAGTCAATAAATTGCAAAATTTCTACACATCAAAATCAAAATTTTTATTAGCCTTACATAGCACATCAGAGTCTTTTGGGATTGCAGTAAAGGATATAGAGAAAAAAGAAACAATAATAAAAAGCGAAGTATTCAATATTGGGCGCGCATTATCCAATAAATTATTTAGTTGTATAGAAACAATTCTTCCTAGAAAATTTTGGAAGCAAATAATTAGAATTTCAGTAGCGAAAGGTCCTGGAAGTTATACAAGTACAAGATTAACTATCTCAATGGCTAGAACAATTGCTCAGCAAATTGATTGTTCACTCGATTCGATGAGTTCATTTCATATAATGGCTCCAAGACTTTACAAATATCTTGATCAAAATCAAAATTTGAATCCATTTTGGATAAAAGAAATTTTACCACGAAGGGGTATTATAGCTGGTAAATATCAACTAATTAAAATTCACAAAGAGTCGGATTTTTATGAATTTAGTGAAATAATTTCTCCACAATTAATAAGCAATGATAAAGAAATAAATCCATCAATTAAGGCTTCAAATAATATAGAAAAAGATATTATTTCGTTGATAAATTTTTCTGAATATTGTCAAAAGTCAAACTTTCATTCTAATTGGAGAACAATCTTACCAATATATCCAACTTCACCAATCGATAATCAAAAATAACAAAATCATAACTTCCAATATTTTCTAATCTTTTAGAGATAGCTTAATTTCAGGTATTTTGTATCAGGCCTTCATCCAACATTGAATTTATAGATATTTGAATTTCTGAAGTTGTTGATATTAAATCTTCTCTTTTCTTTGTTTGAGGGGGTTGAATTAAATCACCAACTCTTACATGAATACATACAAGTCTGGGAAGAAGAGATCCTTTTGGGAAAGCCCTGTGAGTATTAATTATTGCCACAGGAAGAATAGGGGAACCTGTCCTCGCAGCCAGGAAAGCAGCTCCTGGTTTAGGGTCGTTAACTCTCCCATTTTCTTGTCTGGTTCCATCCAAAAACACACCTGTAGCCCAACCTTCGATTAATCGATTAGAGGCATGTCTTATTGCATCTCTATCTCCAGCTCCTCTCTTAACTGGATAGGCACCACAACAAGAAATTATGAATGACAATATGGGCACCTTAAAAAGTTCAGATTTTGCCATAAAAGCTACCGGCCTTCCTAAAGCATGACCCAAAATCGGTGGGTCCAGATGGGAACCATGGTTAGAGACAACCACAACGCCACCTGTCTTGGGTAAATTTGAAATCCCTGTTGTTTTACCTCTAAACAAAAAACGAAAAATAGGAAAAGCGAATAGATAACTAACGCAACCATAAACAAAACTTTGTCGAGGTCTGTTTTTATGGATTTTTTCAACTCCCGTAACGACTCTGAGTTGTTCCAAAATCAATAACCCAAATCACTTGAATTTGATATTTGACTTGTCACTACCCCTTTCATTGATCGTTTAGCAAGACCACTAAGCACATTTCCAGGTCCAATCTCGACCATTGTCGTTATTCCTTCATTTTGCATTTTTTGCATGGTCTCTCGCCACCTAACTCCAGTAGTCATTTGTTTCTTTAGACGATCCCTCAATATTTCACCATTTACAGCTGGAGTAGGATCAACATTGCTAAGAACTGGAATTTGAGCATCTTCAAAAGTGACTTGATCCAGTTCTTCCGCAAAACTTTGAGATGCTTCAGTCATAAATTTGGAGTGAAAAGCACCTGAAACTTGTAAAGGAATTGCTCTTTTACATTTTAAATTCTCAGCCACTTTCCTCACGGCTTCTGGAGAACCAGATAAAACAACTTGAGATTCACTATTATCATTAGCGATTTCAGCCCCCTCAGTTTCTCTAATCAAATCATCTAATTGATTTCGATCAAAGCCCAAAACTGCAATCATTGCTCCTCCTCCTGCCGCTGCCATCAATTCAGATCTTTTCTTTAATAGCAATAACGCCGTCTTCGCATCTAAAACATCTGCTGAATAAAGAGCAACTATCTCTCCAAGACTGTGTCCTGCAATTATTTGGGTCTTCCTTTCTTGTCTTTTTAAATCATCAACCAATAGTGACTCAACAACAAAAAGGGCAGGCTGAGTATTTCTCGTATCGTTTAAATCATATATTTCTTCATTTGAAAGCCTTTCGCCACAACAAATTTTCCAAAGATCCCTTCCAATAATTTGAGATGCCAATTCAAACCTATCTCTCGAACCAGGCAAATCTAGTAACGAATTTGCCATTCCTACTTTTTGAGAGCCTTGTCCAGGAAAGACCCAGGCAATAGTCATAATTTTCTAGATTAATTGTTAAACAGCTTAATGGGGACCATGCCAATAAAACAAAGCGGCTCCCCAACTCAAGCCAGCACCAAATCCACTACATGCTATTAAATCTCCCGATTTAATCCTATGATCTCTAACTGCCTCATCAAGCATCAATGGAATCGTTGCTGCTGATGTGTTCCCATAATGTTTCAAATTTGAAAGAACTTTTTCTGATCGTATTGAAAATCTTGAGGCTACAGCATCAAGAATTCTTTGATTAGCTTGGTGTAATAAGAGCCAATCTATATTCTCAGACTTAATTTGATATTTTTCTAAGATTTCTCCAAGAATAATTGGAACTTCTTTCACTGCAAATTTGTAAACCTCCTTTCCCTCCATTTTTATTGGCAAATATTCCCCTTTTTGATGTGTAGCTCCTTGAACCAAATCTAAAAAAATATTTGATTGAGCAAGATTTAAGCAACCTCCTTTACTTCCATCAGACTTCAAGTCGTATCCAATCAAACCACTTTCATCACAAGAGCTCTCAAGAGCTACTGCTCCTGCTCCATCTCCAAACAAAACGCAAGTCTTTCTGTCATCCCAATCTACCCATTTTGATAATTGGTCTGCCCCAATCACAACAGCTCTTTTAATAGATCCAGAAGCTAAATATTGCGAGGCAGTTACCAAAGCAAATAAGAAACCACTACAAGCAGCAGTTAAATCAAAAGCAAATGCATTGGAAGCTCGCAAATTTGATTGAATTTTAGGCGCGGAGCCAAATAAATCTTCTGGAGTAGATGTTGCAAGAATTATCAAATCGATAGTTTTAACATCCCAATTAGCCATTTTTACAGCATTTAATGCTGCATCAGTAGCCAAATCAATCAAAGACTCATGGTCTCCAATAACCCTTCTTTCGCCAATACCAGTTCTACTTTGAATCCACTCATCATTAGTATCCACTCTCTGACCAAGTTGATCATTACTAATTACCTTTTGAGGGGTAGCGCTGCCGCACCCCACAAAAGATATTCCTGAGTCCCATTGAGAATTGCTAATCAAATCTAAAAAAAGCTCTCATTTCATAAGTCAATCACATGGTAGGCCAGTTCTAATCAGACCTTTAAGACATCTGGTTTATTTAAATCCGCTAAATCATCCATTACTCCGTGGCTTGCAGCTGAATGAACAACCCTTAAAGCACTTAAAACAGATAAAGCTTTACTTCCTCCGTGACCAATCACACAAATCCCATTAATTCCTAGAAGTAAAGCCCCACCATGTTCTGCATGATCTAGGCGTTTCTTTATTCGTTTTAAATTATTTCTTAAAAAAGCAGAACCAACTTTGCCTCTTCTTCCTCTCGGCAACTCAGCTCTCAAAACTCCCAAAAGAACACTTCCCACTGATTCTAAAAATTTAAGCAAAACGTTTCCTGTAAATCCATCACAAACCACCACATCAAAATCGCCTGATAAAACATCTCTTCCTTCACAATTTCCAGAAAAGCAAAAACGTTCCTCCTCTTTTAAAAGTTTGTAAGTTGCTAGAGAAAGATCATTTCCTTTACAAGATTCTTCACCAATATTCAATAATCCTATTCTTGGCTTGTCTACCTGCAAAACATCTCGACTGTAGATATTTCCAAGAAGGGCAAATTGGTGCAAATAGGTTGGTTTGCAATCCATATTTGCTCCAACATCTAAAACCAGTACAGGTTGACCAGGGTCTTTAGTTGGGAATAATGCGCCAATTGCTGGACGATCAATTCCTTTTAAACGTCCCAATTTAAAAATAGCTGAGGCCATCATTGCTCCAGAGTTCCCAGCTGAATAGACACCCATAGCTTTTCCTTCTTTAACCAATTTCATTGCAATATTTATGCTCGCGTCTTTTTTTTTACGCACTGCAGTGGCTTCTTCATCCATCCCAACTGAGAGACCACTAGAAATCAATTGAAATTTTCCATCTTCCATAGCTTTGTCTAGGCATTCTTTTAAGCCAAATTCAATCGCTGCTTTTTCTACTTTCTCAATTTCACCTACAAATTTAATTTTCAATGGAAGTAGAGACAAAGATTTTAAACACCCATCAAGAATTGCTCCAGGTGCATAATCTCCTCCCATTCCATCAACAGCGACCCAAATTCTTTCAGAATCTTGAATTGCATTTTTATTATCCGTACTTTCTGCACCTTGGAGCCTTCTAAGGGGATCAAACACAAATGGTTCTAATGTACTTCTAGCAATTGATCCCGCACTAGTAACAACGGAACCAGCATTAGAAACAACTGTTCCTGCGACATTACTTGCTGCTGTAGCTGAGCTTGTTGCAGTATCAACAAGACTTGTTACAGCTGAATTTCGGCGATACCAAATCACCAATCGCCTAATTGCTTTAGAACGATTTATTTTATTATTTAGGTGATTTTTTTCCACTTATTTAGGATCCTTCAGGAATCATAGAGTCAACAATTCGTTGAAAAAGATAACCTGTTCCTCGTGCAGTAAGTATTAGTTCTGGATTTGCAGGATCATCCTCTAGTTTTGATCTAAGTCTAGAAATATGAACATCCACTACCCTCGTATCAACATGTCTTTCAGGTGTATATCCCCAAACTTCTTTAAGAATCTCACCTCGACTAAATGGTTCTCCTGATCGACTGACCAACAGTTCTAAAAGACTAAATTCCATACCTGTTAATCGAATTCGTTCATCGTTTCTATAAACCTGTCGCTTATTTGTATCAATTTTTAAATTCATAACCGCAATAACACCTGAATTAGGTAGCCCTGCTATTTGTTCTTTCTCTACTCTTCTTAATACACATCTGATCCTAGCTTCTAATTCTTTTGGGCTAAATGGTTTAACAACATAATCATCAGCACCAAGCTCTAGTCCAGTAATTCTATCTGCAACATCTCCCAAGGCTGTCAGCATGACTATTGGAACATCCGATTCCTTTCTTAGTTCTTGGCAAACTCCATATCCATCTAATTTAGGCATCATTACATCGAGTACAACCAAATCAGGCTCACAATTCCTGAAAAGATCCAAAGCCTCATTTCCGTCACAAGCAGTAACTACCTGATAGCCAATCATGGATAGGCGCGTTTCTAGGATCCTCCTAATACTTGCCTCATCATCAGCTACGAGGATGGTTTCCTTTGAGGGACTTGTGGCCGTCATTTGTTCCTTAGCTTTGGCGGCTGCAACAAGATCTTAAGCGAAGGTTCACCAACATTTAAAGATCACTATCTTTATTCAACTACAGCCAACTTCCTTTTTACAACTAAGTGTCTCGTTCTGTCTCTATTTATGTCTGTCAAAGTTGCGGTGCTCAAACCAGGCAATTCTTTGGTCGCTGCAACAATTGTGGAGAGTGGAATTCAATAATAGAAGAAAAAATCAATCAAAAATCAGATAAATCTATTTACACAAAGATTAATTCTCCTAAGGAAAAATCTCCTTATCGTTCAGAACTAATAAGCCAAACAAAAAACCAACTTATTGATCGCATTTTAACTGGGTATGAGGAATTAGACAGGGTACTTGGAGGTGGCTTAGTGCCTGGATCACTTGTATTAATTGGGGGAGACCCAGGTATTGGGAAAAGCACTCTTATTTTACAAAGTGCGACTGAAATGGCTCATCAAAGATCAGTCCTTTATGTGGCTGCTGAAGAATCTGCTCAACAAGTAAAACTTAGATGGAATCGAATTGAGGATTGTGAGTGCAATCTTCATTTACTCGCTGAGACAGATCTAGAACTAGTTATGAAAGAGCTTGATCATTTGAAACCTGACGTTGCAGTGATTGATAGTATTCAAGCTTTACATGATCCAAATTTATCAAGTTCACCAGGCTCAGTAGCCCAAGTTAGAGAATGTTCAGCAGCTTTACAGCAAATTGCTAAACGACAAAACATATCTCTTTTGATCATCGGTCACGTTACGAAGGATGGAATGTTAGCCGGACCAAAAGTTCTTGAGCATCTTGTGGATGCAGTTCTTACGTTTGAGGGCGATCGATTCGCGTCTCACAGACTTCTGAGAGGCGTAAAAAATCGCTTTGGCGCAACTTCTGAGCTTGGAGTCTTTGAAATGCAAGCAGATGGATTATCGGAGGTATCTAATCCCAGTGAATTATTTTTAAGCAAAACCTCTGCACCTGGGATTTCAACAATTGTTACCTGTGAGGGAACAAGGCCATTAGCCATCGATATACAAGCACTTTTAAATCCCACGAGTTATGCAAGTCCAAGAAGAACCACAACTGGTATTGAGATAAACAGGCTTCATCAAATCTTGGCAGTTCTAGAAAAAAATATGAATCTTTCACTCTCAAGATATGACTGTTATCTAGCAGTCGCTGGGGGATTAGAAGTAGAAGAACCTGGAGCTGATCTAGGAATAGCTGCTGCAATAGTTTCGAGCTTTAAAGATATTGAGCTTGAAGAAGGTGTAGTTTTTATAGGAGAAATTGGTTTAGCTGGTCAATTAAGATTAGTCAGACAGATGCAACAACGTATTAATGAAGTTATAAGACTTGGATATAAGACATTAATTATCCCAGACGGAATAGATACAAGTGAGTTTGAAAAGAATCAAAAATTAAAAGTATTAAAAGCTTCTAATATTAATCAAGCTTTAATCTATGCTTTAGATAATAGTTAATCCACGTTTTAGTTACTTATAAATAAACATCAACATTTCCTTTACCTGTAGTCTTCAGCCAGTTTTCTATATCTAAATATCCTCCTGGGTATAAACGAACAGCTTTACTCCAAACTTCAGTCGCCTTGTCGAACCAAATATCACACTCATCTTGATTACCATTTCTTTGAGCCATTCTTCCTCTTTTTTCATAAATTAATCCCATATTTTTCAAGCAAGATGGCTGTTTTGGATTTTGTCCTAAAGCTTTTTTATATGTATTTAGTGCTCTCTCCTCGTCTCCATTACTCATATAAATTATTGCCATGTTTTTTAATGTCTCTCCTCTATCAACTTGATTGTCCTCAAGTTTTAAGCTTTCTTCGTAGTACTCCAGAGCCTCTGAATAATCTCCATCATTTTGAGCTGCCAAACCTTTTCTATAATAAAGATAGGCTTCTTTTTCTTTGGAGTCGATTGGCATCACTTTCACTATTCCCTCAGCCATCTTCGTGAAGGCCTTATCAAGAAAATTGTCTTTGTTTTGACTTCTAGGCACGATTGAACAATTATCAATACATATGATTCTATCCTGCCTGAAAATGAAAAATGTATAGAAACAATGAAACTAATTTTTATGTATTAATAAATCATTAAATAAATGCAACATGCTTTTTATTTATTAAATTTAGAATAAGTATCTAAAATTTATATTCCCTTGAGCAATAAAAAGATTGCCCAAAGCAAAAATTCAATTCTGCTGGATGTTGATGGAATGAAGTGCGGAAGTTGTGTACAAGCAGTTGAAAAAATACTTAAAAGCCACCCAAACATAAATGATGCAAGCGTTAATTTAGTAACAAAAACGGCTTTTGTAGAAATTAAAGAGCCTAATAATTCTTTTGCAGATGTAATACAAACTCTTACATCCAAGGGCTTTCCATCAAAGGAAAGAGCTAATCAAACAATTTCAAAGAATACCGAGTCTGAGGGAAACGAAAATCAGAATTTATGGAATAAATGGAGACAACTAATAATCGCTACTTCATTATTAATCCTTTCAGGGTTGGGACATTTAGTAGAGGGTCAACAAATATCTTTTCCACTTATTGGTTCATTACCTTTTCATGCTGCACTCGCAACATTTGCTTTGCTTGGCCCAGGCAAATCAATCCTAGATTCAGGGCTAAAATCAGCAATCATGCTTACACCGACTATGGATACCTTAGTCAGTCTTGGTGTCATGAGTGCTTACATAGCAAGCATAATTGCTTTAATTTGGCCGACAGTTGGCTGGCCATGTTTTTTCAATGAACCTGTCATGCTGCTTGGATTTGTTTTATTAGGACGTTTTTTAGAGGAAAGAGCACGAGTCAACACTGGCACAGCATTAAAAGAACTAGAAAAATTACAACCCGAAACAGCCAATCTAATTTTAGAAAATAACGAAATTCGTGAAATTAGAATAGGTGCGCTAAGACCAGGAGAAAGAATTCAATTATTAGCGGGGGATAGAATCCCAGTAGATGGCTTAGTTATAAAAGGAAATTCGGCAATAGATATCTCCAGTTTAACTGGCGAGTCTTTGCCTCTAGAAGCAACACCAGGCATCGAGCTACCTTCTGGCAGCCTAAATTTAGAGTCAACAATTACTTTAGAAGTTCAAAAAATTGGATCTGAAACGGCAATAGCTAAAATAATAAACTTAGTTGAAGAAGCTCAAGCTAGAAAAGCACCAATTCAGGGATTAGCAGACAAGGTTGCAGGTATGTTTTGCTATGGGGTAACAACTCTTGCTTTAATAACTTTTCTTTTTTGGTGGAAAATAGGGACGAGGATATGGCCAGAAGTTTTAGAGGTCTCTAATTCAGGTTTCATGCATAGCCATAGCTTGCATGATCATTTGATGAATACCCCTCAAACACCAATTGGCCTCTCATTTCAATTATCAATAGCTGTTTTAGTTGTGGCCTGTCCATGTGCACTAGGACTTGCAACGCCAACGGTAATAACAGTTGCCTCTGGGGAAGCAGCTAAACGAGGTTGGCTGTTCAAGGGTGGAGATGTCATAGAAATGGCATCAAAAATAAATCAAATTATTTTTGATAAAACAGGTACACTCACGATTGGAAGGCCTTTAGTTGTTGGCTGCTGGAATCATGATGAGTTAGAAAAAAAATTCATGCTCAAATTGGCGGCAAGCATTGAACAAGAAAGTCGACATCCGCTGGCCCACGCAATTATTCAAGAAGCACATACAAAAGAAATCAAACTAGAAAAAGTGTCAAGTTCAACTACATATCCTGGTAAAGGCTTATCTGGCAAAATTAATAATTTAGAAGGACTTATAAGAGTCGGAACTCCCGAATGGATAAAAAGTGAAGGAATTGAATGGAATGAAATGATTGAAAAGAATTTCAAGCTTTCTAAAAGAAAAGCTCAATCAATAGTTGCAGTTGCTTTGGAGAACAAATTATTAGGTTTTTTCTTGATTGATGACCAAATAAGAAAAGACGCTTTACTTTCAATTAATAAATTACGCTCAAGAGGTTTTTCATTAAGTTTGTTTAGTGGCGATAGAGATTCAGCAGTTTTATCTATAGGAGAAAAGTTGGGATTTAATGCAAAACAAATCACATGGCAAATGTTGCCCTCAGACAAGCTTAAAAAGTTGAACTTATTAAAAAATAATGGCTTAGTCGCGATGATAGGTGATGGAATTAATGATGCCCCAGCTCTTGCGGCTGCAGACTTGGGAGTAGCGATAGGAACTGGAACTCAAATCGCTCAAGATTCTGCTGATCTTGTTCTGCTTGGAGAAAACTTAGAAGCCCTTCCAAATGCTTTAAATCTATCCAAACAAGCAATGGTCAAAATAAAACAAAACCTTGCCTGGGCATTTGGATACAACTTAATTGCTCTACCAATAGCTGCAGGATTACTTTTACCATCTTCTGGCTTATTACTATCTCCTCCATTAGCGGCTTTACTTATGGCTTTGAGCTCTATAAGTGTTGTACTGAATGCTTTATCTTTGAAGTCAAAATGAAAGGAAAGTTTATTGTTTTTGAGGGTATTGATGGCTCGGGTAAAACTACTCAAATCAATCATTTATCCAAATGGCTTACTGGTACCAAGCTAATACCTAAAAATAATAAATTAGTCATAACTAGAGAGCCAGGAGGGACTCAATTAGGAAAATCAATAAGATCGCTTTTACTAGATACTTCTAGAGAAAAAAGCCCAGATTCTATTACTGAGCTTTTGCTTTATGCCGCAGATAGATCTCAACATGTAAATGAAATTATTCGCCCAACTTTAGACAAAGGGGATTGGGTAATAAGCGATAGATTTTGTGGATCAACACTTGCTTATCAAGGTTATGGAAGGAAGTTAGATATCAATTTAATTAAAGATCTCGAAGCTATAGCCACACAAGGCATTGCTCCAGATATTACATTTCTATTAGACATACCTATTGAAGAAAGTATAAGAAGAAGAATAAATAGAAAAGATGATCGAATAGAAAAAGAAGGTCGAGAGTTTTTATCAAATGTTTCTCTAGGCTTTCAAGCATTGTCCAAGGACAGTAACTGGAAAAAAATATCTGCTATTAACTCTCAAGAAAAAATCATATCCGAAATTAAAACTGAGATAAAGAAATTAATAAAAAACAAATAAAATGGGCAATTTTAAAAATATATATGGGCAAGATTTAGCAATTAAAATTTTAAAATCTGCTATTTCAAAAGAACATATTTCTCATGCTTATTTATTTTCTGGTCCAGAGGGAGTGGGAAGAAAAAAAACTGCCAAAATTTTTATTAACGCTATTCTTGACAAAAATCAGGGAAGAGAAAGTACACAAAGAAAAATAAATAATAATAATCATCCTGACTTATTATGGGTAGAACCATCTTATATAGTCCAAGGTCAAAGTATTTCTCAGACAAAAGCAAGGTTAGATGGTATGAGTATGAAATCGCCGCCGCAAATAAGGCTAAATCAAATTAAAGAAATAATAGAATTTCTAGGAAGAAAGCCATTTGAATCAGAAAGAAGCATAGTAATCATTGAAGATATTGAAAGAATAAATGAATCTGCATCAAATGCATTATTAAAAACTCTTGAAGAAACATATACAGGATTATTTATTCTTATAACTCAAAGACCAGAGAAATTATTATCAACTATTAGATCAAGATGTCAGATAGTTCCATTCATACGCCTGAATGATAATCAAGTAAACAATATTATTGAGAAATCAGAAGTTGTTCAAGAAATAGATGATGTTCCTCCTGATAAAATTAGAGAATTAATCGATTTTTCAAATGGATCTCCCGGGCGCTGTATGATAAATCTTCAGTTTTGGTTATCCTTTTCAACTTCATTAAGACAAAAGTTAGAAACCCAATTAAATAATCCGATTGAATTATTAAAATTAGCCAAAGAAATAACTGATGAACTCAACATAGAGCAACAACTATGGCTTATTGATTTTCAACAGAACAGGGCATGGGTAAAAGAAAAAAATTATAATATTGTCATACAACTTGAAGAGTTGAGAAAACAATTATTGAAATTTGTGCAGCCTAGACTTGCTTGGGAAGTAACTTTATTAGAAATTAACTTGCTTTATTAAGCGATCACTCTTTCATCCGTATTATTTTTTAAAGAGTTAGTTTCTCTAGCTTGAGTGATTAATGGTTGAATCTCACTTATTTTGTCCCCTGTTGGTAATTCCAAGCAATATCCAGCACCGTAAACAGTTTTGATGAATCTTGGTTTTCTTGGGTCAGGTTCAAGCTTAGTTCTTAAATGTCTTACATGCACCCTAATAGTCTCAATGTCATCATCAGGCTCGTAACCCCACACTTCTTTAAG
This sequence comes from Prochlorococcus sp. AG-424-E20, assembly GCA_003213355.1. Classification (GTDB taxonomy): domain Bacteria; phylum Cyanobacteriota; class Cyanobacteriia; order PCC-6307; family Cyanobiaceae; genus Prochlorococcus_B. Next base: position 2,097 of record QCND01000021.1, on the reverse strand, counting down.
AATTAAAGAGGGTGCAACTGTCTGACCATGCCTCTGCATCAAACAATGGAGCAATTCAAATTCTAAATGAGTCAAGCGAACTGGAGATTCGAACCATATCGCCTCAAATCTTTCAGGAACCAGAGTAAGAGGGCCGAAATTGAGTATTTCTTGCTGATTATTACTTCCAAGTGGTGCACGATTGGTTCTTCTTAACAACGCCTTGATCCTTACTTGTAATTCCTCAAGATCAAATGGTTTTGTGATGTAATCATCTGCACCAGAATTAAAACCAGTAACTTTGTCTTTAATTCCACCTAAAGCTGTAATCATAAGGATAGGTATTGCTGATGTTCTTTCATCTCTTCTTAAACGCTGGCAAAGAGTTAAACCATCTACTTTAGGAAGCATCAAATCAAGGAGAATTAGATCAGGCGCGTATTGCAGAGCTAGAGCTTGGCCCTTGATACCATCCTCTGCTTTTTGGACATCAAAACCAGTGTGCTCAAGATGCCCTGCAACTAGATCTCTCATGTCTTGGTCGTCTTCAATGAGTAAAATGCAAGGCTTCATTAATAATTGCCAAATTAAAAAGTACCCGCAACAGAGCGACTACTAAAGATTTATATGATTCTCTCAAAATTTTGTTTTTATTGCAGAATTTGAAGAATTTGGTTTTCTATAGCCTAATCGACAAGAACAACTAGTACCACTGTCTTTTCATCCCTGAAAGGGCGAAAAGTCGCGGCACTGTCTTTAGAAAGTCTTCCGATTCGATGGCCTTACTGTTAAGGAATTCTCAAAACTTTAATAAAAAAGCTAAAAATATTTTATGAGATTTGTTTATATCTTTCTCATAAAGAAATATTTTTTTGAAACTCAAAAATCTACAAATCTACAAATCTACAAATCTACAAATCTATTCTGATTAGAAAATCTTGATTGGTATGGAAAGCAATCAGCACATGATTGGAGATATGTGATTACTGAAGGTTGCTTAGAAAAAGGATTTTCATGGGACATGATTAGTCGTTGCCTTGGAAAACTTGAACACAAGAAATCACTGAGGTCACTACGAAAACTCACTTATGATTGATCAACGAAGAGAGTTAATGGAATGATGGACTGCTGAACTAGTAAGAAAAGGATTAAAAATCTAAGGATTCAAAAGAAATAAAATCTACTAATTGATTTTTGTTCGGTTTGATTATTTTTTCTACACCGACCAGCATTGACACCAATTCTCTATTGGTCTTGTGTATCAGGAATGATTTCTGATCAACAACAATTTCTTTCTTGAGGGTTGAAAGAAGCGTTGAGAAGGCATCAAAGACTGCCATCTTAGCAAAGATGGAAAACATCATTACCAGATCAGCATTAGTAGTAAAATCAGAAGAACCACGATAGATCAAAGATAAGATAATATGAATATTTCCAGTCCAGAACGAGGAGGAGAAAAGAAAAAAGTCACTGAATTAAATACATTTTCAGTTCCATTTGCTTTAGCAGAAATTAAAGAAGATATTACTATTAGTACTAATACCACCGCCAAACCTTCTAAAGAACAAATAATTAATCAAGCATTTAAATTTCATTCACAAGGAGACATTAAAGAAGCAGAAAAACTGTATCAATATTTCATTAATCAAGGTTTCACTGACCACAGAGTTTTTTCTGCTTATGGAATCATATTGAGTAATCTTGGCAAATTAAAAGAAGCAGAATTATATACTCGCAAAGCAATTGGACTTAAACCTGATTTCACAGAAGCGCATTCCAATCTGGGAAATGTATTAAAAGATCTTGGCAGGTTAAAAGAAGCAGAATTGTCATACCGAAAAGCAATTAAAATTAAACCTGATTACGCACAGGCGCATTTCAATCTGGGAATCATATTGAGTAATATTGGCAAATTACAAGACGCAGAATTATATACTCGCAAAGCAATTAAAATTAAACCTGATTACGCACAGGCGCATTACAATCTGGGAAATATAGTAAAAGATCTTGGCAGGTTAAAAGACGCAGAATTGTCATATCGTGACGCAATTAAAATCAAACCTAATTATGCAAAGGCGCATTCTAATCTGGGAAATGTATTGAGAGATATTGGCAAAT
>QCND01000020.1 GCA_003213355.1 Prochlorococcus sp. AG-424-E20 | reverse complement strand
ACCCTGATTCAATTTATAGGAAAGATGAATCAACTTTAAAAACATTAACTGAATTCGTAAAAAATAGATTAGGTGGCCTTTCATCAGTCATACATGTTTTACCATTTCTTCCTTCTACAAGTGATGGAGGATTCGCTGTTTCTAATCATGAAAAAATCGATGATACCTTTGGGAATTGGAATGATTTAAAGGATTTATCTAGTAAGCATAAAATAATGGCAGATCTAGTTTTAAATCATGTCTCTTCTTCTCATCCATGGGTTCATCAATTTATAAAATCAGAGGATCCAGGTCCGTCTTACATTGTTTCTCCTTCTGAAACTAATGTTTGGGAAAATGTGATAAGGCCCAGAAATACATCACTCTTTACCAATATCAATACTAAACAAGGCTTTAAGAGTGTTTGGACAACCTTTGGACCAGATCAGATTGATGTTGATTGGAGGAATCCACATATCTTTTTAGAGTTTTTGAAATTATTGGTTAGATACATAACTAATGGAGCTGACTGGATTCGACTTGATGCAATTGCATTTATTTGGAAGGAGCCACATACTACTTGTTTACATTTAGACCCAGTACACTCAATAGTTAAGCTGTTAAATAAATGTTTGAAGATTATAAAACCTTCGGCAGTATTAATTACCGAGACTAATGTGCCAGAGAAAGAAAACCTTTCTTATTTGATTGAAGGAAATGAAGCTAATCTTGCTTACAACTTTACTCTACCTCCTTTATTATTAGAAGCTATTTATACCGGTAAAACAGATTTATTGAAGAGTTGGTTGTCTACGTGGAAAGAGTTGCCAAGGCACACTTCTTTGCTCAACTTCACTTCTTCACACGATGGTATTGGATTACGAGCACTAGAAGGCATTATGGACGATCAGAGAATACATAATCTCTTGGTTGAATCAGAGAAACGAGGAGGATTAGTTAGTCATCGTCGCTTGTCAAATGGAGATGATCAACCTTATGAATTAAACATTAGTTGGTGGAGTGCGATGTCAAACGAAGGCTCCGATAAAACGGTATTTCAATTTGAGCGTTTTTTATTAAGTCAGCTTTTTACTTTATCCATAAAAGGTGTTCCAGCTTTTTATCTTCCATCTGTATTAGCTTCTCCGAATGATATAGATTCTTTTAGGAAAACAGGGCAAAGAAGAGATTTAAATCGAGAAAAATTTGAAGCTAACCAATTACTTGATGTACTTAAGAACTTTGATTCTCCCGCTAGTAAAAATATTTCATACCTCACTCATATAGTTAAAGTCAGGTCAAGACTTAAAGCTTTTCATCCGGAGGCGAGTATGAAATGTATCTCTACGAATATAGCTAATTGTATAATTCTTCAAAGAGGTTTGGATGAAGATACTGTCTATGTTATTTGTAATATGTCTAGTAAATTCTTATGTATTTCTCCATTAAATCAAATTAATTCACTAGAATTAACCCCTGAAAAACGTTTACTAGATAATATTTCAGGTTCTTATTTTAATACTGATACTTTTAAACTTAATCCTTATCAAGTCGTTTGGCTTACATTAGCTGATTAGTCTTATGAAAAATAATTCTAAATATTGGATAGTTACAGATCTTGATGGCACTTTAATGGACGAAGATTATGATATAACTCCTGCAAAAAAAACCTTAAAAATATTGGCAGAATTGAATATTCCTGTAATACCTTGTACTAGTAAAACTGCTTCTGAAGTTAGATATTTTAGAAAAGAGAATGCATTGACAGATCCTTTTATTGTCGAAAATGGAGCGGCTGTTTATGGGTGTTATGAACAAAATTCGTCGGAATGGGAATTGATCTTAGGAAAAAGTTATTCTGAATTAAAAACTATATTATTTAATATCTCTAAAAAAGTTAACTACCACTTAACCCCATTAAATGATTTAAGCAAAAATCAAATATTTGAACTTACGGGATTATCTGATCAAGGTATTACTAGAGCTCTTGATAGGTGCTGGAGTGTTCCTTTCTTAAATCCTCCTGATGATATTTTTGAGAATGTAAAGTTTATTTGTGATTTTTATAATGTGCATGTTTTTAAAGGAAATAGAATGAGTCATCTACTCTCAAGTGAAAGTCATAAAGGTAAAGCTGTTAATAAATTAAAGGTTTATCTACAGAACAATGATGTAAAGATTATTGCACTCGGTGATTCGCAAAATGATCTTCCTTTACTTGAATATGCCGATATATCTATCGTTATTCCTGGCAAGAATGGACCAAATAAGTACTTACAGAATGGTATTGATAATGGCTCTTTTATATTAGCAAATGCCCCTCACGCAGAGGGGTGGGCAAATAGTGTTCAGGATATTATTAAAGATTTTAAGGACTTATGAAAGATAAAGATATTAATAATGATTTTAGTCATATTTTCCCAGAGGCTATAAGGGACGATTTCCTTTTTTCTCTCGATAGTTATCGTCTATTTCTTGAAGGATTGTCTATTAACCCTTCACTCTTTTATCAAAAATGGTCTGATGTTCATCTTCAATCAATTATTGATAAATATTGGAAACCAACTCAAAAATCAGATTGGAAATGGTCGTTAGCACTTCCAATTTTTTCTCTTTTAGAAAATTATATAAATACTTTTAATAAACCAATAATAATTGGTTTTTCAGGACTTCCTGGATCTGGAAAATCTACTCTTGGACTTTGGATTGATAGTGTAGCTAGAGAACTATCTTTAGATATTAAGGTTATATCTTTGGATGATTTTTATTTGCCTGGCCAAGAAATGGACGTCGCAATGACTGGAAATCCATGGAATGTTCCTCGAGGTTTTCCAGGGAGTCATTCTTTAGATTTATTGAATCAATCATTAGACGTTTTCTTGAAAACTGGTGTGTTGAATAGTCCGACTTTTGATAAGTCATTAAGAGATGGGAAAGGAGATAGATCAGGATGGTGTGATTCAGAACCTAAAGTTTTAATTTTGGAGGGTTGGTTCGTAGGATGTGAAGCTGTTTCTGATTTATCGAAAATAGATTCCATGGCTGCGGACGAATTTAATTTGTCATTGAGTCAGAGTGAAAAAGATTATCGAATTTTGATTCAAGAATCACTCTTTAAATATAGCCATATTTGGAAAAAATTTGATAAGATTTGGCATCTTAAGTCTTCTAAATTTAATAATACAATTCTGTGGAAATCACAGCAAGAAGGAGAAATGATTAAGTTAAAAGGTTCGGGTCTAAAAGGAAATAATCTAAGTAATTTTATTCGAATGATTCAAACCTCTATTCCACAGGAGTCGTTATCATTTATTAATTCAGATACGACAGTTGGAATTAATCAAGATCGTAGGATTAATTTTCTAAAGACTAGTAAATACTATTTTTGATACTCTTCAAACTAATTAAAAATCATACGTCTTATTATTTATTTTATCTTTTGTTAAACTTTTATCTTTTTTTCTATTTACACTCTATTATTATTAAATATTAATCTTTCACATGCCTATAAAATGGCTTCATATGTATATCTGATTCAGAATGGTGATTTATTCAATATTGGTTTTACAGACAACCTTGAACGAACAAGAATTAATTTAAGACCTGGAGAATTGGTAGCATTTCTAAATACTGATAACCCTGAACCACTTATTAAAAATATCAGGAAGATATATGTTGATAACAGATTACCTGGATCAGATTATTATCGACTTGCGAATTCACAAGTAAAAGAATGCAGAACTCTTCTAGAAGGAGACGGGCCGAATAATTATTTTCAGCCATTTCTCAAGGGACCAAGTTTATTTGTATTCTTTATGTTTTCTTGGATTTTATTGACTTATTTTATAATTGAGTTTGCTGTAGATCCTGTTCTAAGTCGGTTCACCTAATCCTTACTGTTCTTTGATTAAATATATTAATGATTTATACATAATCTTGCTTCCATAGATTTAATTTCATTGTTAGATTATGTACACATTACAAATTTAATCTGATTTGAATTTATCTAGTTTTTTGATTTTTGTTGCATTGCCTTTTGTTGTGTCAACAGTATTTTTTGGCACTAAGAATGGATATTACAATAGCGATGACTATGAGGGAGATGGTTGTGCTCATGACGTTCAGAGGTGATAATTTTCTCCAATCGACCTTTTGCTAAATATATAAGTATTTTTTAATTGCTTGAATTTTTGATGCATGTCCATTTGCTATCAAATTGCCAGACAGGCTTATAGATTTCATCTTCAATTGTTTTCCCAGCTTCTATACACATCTTTTTCGTCCCAATTGGAATAGCAAATAATGATGGACTTGTGATGCCACTTACTTGTGGTTTCCCTCCAGGTCCCTGTCTATAGCTACCTATTACTAACCAGTAATCTGCTTTAGCCTTTTCTTGTATTCCCGCTAAGGAGGTTAGGGCAATAATAAATGAGAATATAATTTTTTTTCTCATGATTTATTTTTATTTTTGAAATTATATCTATACTAATTGAAATTTTCTATATATTTAACGAGCTTTGTTTTTATTATCTTCTAAATATGCCTGAAGAAATTAGTCGATATCTATTTATTTGTTTTAAATCATTTTTCTTAGGTATTATTCAAGGCTTTACTGAATTTCTTCCAATTAGTAGTACGGCCCATTTAAAAGTTGTACCTTACCTTTTTGGTTGGAATGATCTTGGGGTGTCTTTTTCCGCTTCTATACAATTAGGAAGCGCAGTAGCTATTATTTATTATTTTCGTAATCAAATTAGTTTAATTATTAATTCTTTCTTCTCATCTTTTAATCCTTCTAAAGGTTTTAAAGATGAGAATTCTAGACTATTTCTCTATATCTTTGTAGCCAGTATTCCAATATTAGTTTTTGGATTACTTGTTAAATTATATTGGCCCAACTATTCTGATTCGAATCTCAGAGGTTTATTTTCCATAGCGATCACTTCTATTGTTATGGCACTATTGCTAGCTCTTGCCGAAATTTATGGTAAAAAAAATAAGTTGTTTGTGGACATTAATTTAAATGATGTTATAAAATTGGGCCTTGCTCAATCCTTGGCTTTATTCCCCGGAGTTTCTAGATCTGGTATAACTCTAACCTCTGCTTTGTTTTCAGGTATTGAGAGGAAAACGGCAGCTAGACTTTCTTTTCTAGTTGGTATTCCAGCTGTTTCAATCTCAGGACTTGTAGAATTATTTTCTTTATTTAGAGTGTTATCAGTTATTGATATTATACCTATAATTATTGGGATCATTTCATCTTTCTTTTCTTCAATATTTGCTATTGATTTGTTTCTTAAGTTCCTATCTAAAAATAATACTTTGGTTTTTGTTTATTATCGTTTAGCTTTTGGCATATTTATATTGACAACTTTATAAATATTATTTTTCTAGATTCTTTGGTTTAGTATTGCCTTATGAGAATTATTTGGTTTTAATGAGTTATTTAACTGATTTATTCATTGTTTCTTTTGGGGAGATCGATATACCACCATTACTCTTTGCGTTAATTATTTTTTTAACTATATTCGTTTTTTTAGCAGTTCTGATTAGTACAACGAAATTAATTCAATCTTTAGTAAAGGACTCTGATTAGTCACGTATTCAATTTTATCGGAACGGCGGGATTTGAACCCACGACCCCCACTACCCCAAAGTGGTGCGCTACCAAGCTGCGCTACGTCCCGCATTTTTAAATTATCACAAGGGCTTGCGGATATTTGAAATTTTTAATGATTTCCATTTAATCCTTTTCTTAGACTTTCTATTTATTCGTCTGATGAGTGAATTCCTATCTTCATTAGAATATCCATGAATAGATAGTCTTTTAGCCATTAATCTTAACTCGTAAATATTCATCTTTGAGAGTTTTAATTCAATATCTTTATTCCAAGCCTCTCCCTCATTTGGCAATGTAGCTTTATGTTGTGAAACTTCGATTGAGTAGATTAATTCAGCAAATAATTCTGGAATAATCACAATTAAAATAGCAAGAATATTGTATAAGTTTATTCGAGCTCTTTCCAGATTTTTTTCTAATTTATTATTTCTCATATTTTATAAAAAGTATAATCCAAGTTAAAATATATTTTCTCTAATTTGGATAAGCTAATTCAGTATTTAATGAACTATCCATCCATTGAATTGTTTTCTCTTGTTCAATTTTATCAGATTTAAAACTAAACACTAAAAAGAATACTAACAACAAAGTAGCTAATATTATTAGCAAAACAGTTCTATCTGGTAATTGATCATTCATTATAAATTAGATTCAATAGGTGTGTTCTCTCCTCTAAGAATACAATGCGTTATATCCCAATTATAGTTAGACCAAATTTTTTCATTTAGTTTAAAGTTTGCCCCACTAAAATTTTTAAATTTTACCTTTGTCGGCATCGCAGAGCAATATGGTCTGCTACCAGGCTTTGCTAAATATTGTTGGTGATAGTCCTCTGCAAAATAAAATTTAATATCATTCTCAATCTCTGTAGTAATTATGCCAAAGCCATTATTTTGTAGTTCTATTTGATAGCTGTTTTTGCTTTCTATCGCTTTACTTAGCTGCTCTTTGCTTGTCGTATAAATCGCTGATCTATATTGGCTTCCACTATCGTTACCTTGACGATTGCCTTGTGTTGGGTCATGGCATTCCCAAAATAATTTTAGTAGATCACTTAGATCAATTTCATTGTTATTCCAAACAACTCTCACTACTTCGGTATGACCTGTTAAACCAGAACATACCTCCCTGTAGTTTGGATTTTCCTTCTCGCCTCCTGCATAACCTACTGCAGTTGTTATGACTCCTGGAAGCCTCCAGAAGCCTTTCTCGGCACCCCAAAAGCAGCCGCATCCAAAAAGTATTTCTTGCTCATTATCTTTTAGCTTTGCTGTAAGATCATTTTTTAATATTGTATGTTGCAATTTCTTATTTGTTTTTTCTATGCTTTTATCAGAATATAGCTTATCAATTATTAGGGTTAAATATTTAATTATCTTTTTAATCATAACTTTAATTTATAGTTTCTATTCTTATATGATTTATTAGTGTAGTAACAAATGCAAATAATAAGAAAGGGAGGCTTAATACAAGTATTAAACAAACACCTAAAAGAGCAAAAATTGGTCTTGATGAGCCCATTAGTGCAAGACCTGCAGCAAGACTTACAAAAATCACACCCATCCATGCAAGTATTTGAATGTAAATATCACCAAATGCCAGGTCGCATATAAGTTTATATTTTTTTTGTGCGCTCATAATTTCTTAATTATCTCAATTAAAATAATTGTTTTTTTAGCTTATATCTAATTCAGATCGAATTGATTAAAAAAAGTTAATAAGTAATGATTAATCATCTGATTGAATTTGTTCATTGGCTTTTTCTCTCTCCCACATGCTTTTATACAAACCATCTTTCTTAATTAAGAATTGATGAGTTCCCTCTTGTACAATTTTTCCATCATTCATTACCAATATCCGATCACACGCAGCAGCAGCTGAAAGTTGATGACTAATCATTAATACTGTTTTACTATATTGTTTCTTTATTGTTTGAAGTATTGCTGACGCGGTTTTATTGTCCACACTTGCCAAGGCATCATCAAGAACAATTATCTTTGAATCTACTAATAAAGCTCGACTTAAAGCAGTTCGTTGTCTTTGTCCACCGCTTAGAGTTATTCCTCTTTCACCGACAAGTGTTTTAAGTCCATCAGGAAAACCTTTTATGTCATCTGTCATTCTCGCTTCATTGGCTGATTCTTGGACTTTCTCTTTGGACGCTTCTGGATTCCCGTATTTAATGTTATCTGAAAGTGTTTCTGTAAAAAGATATCCCTCTTGAGGTACTAAAGCGATATTGCTTCTTAACTGATTCAGTTTTAAGTCCATTACATCATTATCGTCTAAATACAAACATCCTTCATCAATTTTTATCATCCTTCCTAAAGCTCTTGCCAAGGTTGTTTTACCGCACCCTACAGGACCTACTAAGGCGACTATTTCTCCGGGGGTTATTTTGAATGAAATTTCATCTAGTATTTTCCTTGGTGAATCTTCATAACTTACTGAAAGATTTTTTGCTTCTAATTTTCCCGAAATAGGTTTAGTTATATTTACAGTATTATATTTATCTTTGATTGTAGGTTCATGATTAAGAAGTTCTTCTACTCTCTCTAAACTTACTTGACCCAATTGAAAAGTATTAAGTGTAAAACCTAATAAGGCTGTTGGGAAAACTAGTCTTTCTACATAAAGAATTAAAGCTACTAAGCCTCCAACAGTAAGAGTTCCACTGCTTAGTTGCCCACTACCAATTGCAATAAGTAGAAGCAATGAAATTGAGGATAAACCTTGAAGTAGTGGAAATAAAGTACTTGCAGTTCTTGCAAGGTTAATAGCAGCGTCTCTGTATCTGATATTTAATTTCTTGAAAGCTTCTTGCTCAGCTCCTTCTTGACCATAAATCTTTATGGCACTAATGCCAGATAGATCTTCTTGAATTAATTCACTTAGTTCGGATAAAGCTTGTTGTTGCCTCTTTCTTTGTTTAACCATTCTTCCTCCGAACAATCCAACGGTGCCAAGTAAAACTGGATAGACGGATATAGCAAAAAAGGTTAAAAGCGGATTAATTGTCAGCATTGCTGGCAATGTGAAGGTGTATGCCAATAATGTGTTTGTAAGACTAAGAACTGTAAAACCAAGCAATCTTCGAATGTTTTCCAAATCGCTAGTTGCTCTTGTTATGACTTCTCCAGTCCCTATTGTTTGAACCCAGCCGGGATCTTGTTCCAGCATTCGATTAAATAATTTTTGTCTCAATGAAACTTCTACTTGTCTGCCAACCCCAAACACGAGTTGCCGAGATATCAATCTTGCTCCCCCCATTATTGTCGCCATGAGTATTAACCATGTCGACTTATTTAAGACGTATGAAAATGTAAATCCTTCTTTTAGATCATCAACTATATTTCTCACTTCCATCGGAATAGCAACGCTTAGAATATTTACAAAAATCAGACAGAAAGCACCTATTATTAGTTCCCTCTTGTGTGGTCTCAAATAGTTTTTTATTAGATCTAGTCTTAATGCAGCCATTCTTTTATTAATATGCCTATTAACCTAGGCAATATAAGCCCATGGACGTGAGCAAAATTCAAATTAACTAATTTATGAACGAGCAACAAAATCATCCGCTTTATTTAACAGATCGTGAAAATCTTGATCGACTATGCGCGATAGATTCTCCTACCTCAAATAATTTTGTTGAACTAGCTAGATTAATAATTCGATATCAGGACTTCAGAGGTGCTGAAGATCTTAATTCAGATATGGAAAAACTATTAAAAAAATGGAGCATTAATCGTGACAAATTAGAGGCAATAACAAGGAAACTTTGGTCAGAGGGATTTCGGCCTGCAAGTCATTCAAGTTCCGATAACGTCGGTTCTGGATTTGATACGTCAGATTCCACCCAAGCTTAATGTTAGGAAATTATTTTTTTATTTAAACAACTTCCATACTTGATATATTAATGATTAAGTTATAAAAAATATTGTGCTTGGAACGCTTAACACTCAGGCATTTTTCTGATAAATGACCATTTTAAATCCTATAACTTTTCCAGTAATTCTTGAATCACTTCTTGCTTCCAATGATTTAACTGAAGAGCAATCTAATTATTTAATGAATTCATGGCTCGAAAATAAAATTGAACCAGTTCAAACGGGGGCATTTCTAGCAGCATTTAGAGCAAAGGGTGTTTCTGGTGATGAACTTTCGGCAATGGCAAAAATTCTTCAAGATGCTTCAACGACTCCATCAGATCTACCATCTTTTGATTTGGTTGATACATGTGGAACTGGCGGAGATGGAGCGAACACTTTTAATATTTCTACAGGAGTTGCCTTCGTATCAGCGGCTTTAGGGGTGAAAATTGCTAAACATGGAAATCGAAGTGCAAGTGGCAAGGTTGGATCAGCTGACGTATTAGAAAATTTAGGGTTACCTTTAAATGTATCCTCCGGGAAAGTTGTTGAAGCTTTAAAGAAGTTAGGCATTACATTTCTTTTTGCTCCTTCTTGGCATCCTTCATTGGTAAATCTTGCTCCTTTAAGAAAAAGCTTAGGAGTCAGAACCATCTTCAATTTACTGGGTCCATTGGTTAACCCACTTAGACCAAAGTCTCAAGTATTGGGAGTAGCCAAAGCTGATTTGCTTGATCCAATGTCAGTAGCTTTAAAAGGAATGGGACTTAAAAGAGCTGTTGTGGTTCATGGATCAGGGGGTCTTGATGAGGCTTCACTAGCTGGTGCTAATCAATTTAGGTTCTTAGACAAAGATGTTATTAGATCTGAAATTATTAACCCTGGTGATCTTGGACTTACTCAAATCTCTAATGAATCCTTAAAAGGTGATGATTTGAAAACTAATTCTCAAATCTTAAAGTCTTTACTTAATGGAGAAGGAAATCAATATCACAAAGAAGTCGTAGCATTAAATACCGCTCTGGTTTTATGGGTATCAGGAACTGAGGATGATTTATCTTCAGGTGTCAAACGAGCATTAGATTGTTTGAATACAGATAAATCATGGCTCCTTTTCGAGCAATTAAGAGATTTTTTAGCCACTTAATTCTTTTAAACTGATCAACCGTATTCCTTATGTTTTTTGATATTGATAGCTCTGCAATTTTGTTATTAGAGGATGGGACATATTTTGAAGGATTATCTTTTGGTGCGGTTGGAACTATTTCTGGTGAAGTCGTATTTAATACAGGTATGACAGGTTATCAGGAGGTTATTACTGATCCAAGTTATTATGGTCAACTTATTACGTTTACCTATCCAGAGATTGGAAATACTGGAGTCAATTATGAGGATAATGAATCATCACATCCCTCAGTTAAAGGTGTGATAGCTCGTCAAATATCCAAAACTCCAAGTAACTGGAGATATGAAATATCGTTTGAAAATTGGTTGAAGGATGAAAATGTTGTTGGAATTCATGGAATAGACACAAGATCACTTGTTAGGCATATAAGAGAGTCAGGCTCTTTGAATGGAATTATTTCATCAGAGTCAAAATATTCAATCGCTGAATTATTTTCGCTTTTAAAAAAATCTCCTTCAATGAGTGGTCTTAATCTTGTCGATAAAGTTACAACAAAAAGTGCTTTTATTGCTAAATCAAGTTGTCCTGTTTCATTTGATATGAGAATTAAAAATACTCAAACAATTCCATACAAAGTTGTTGCTATAGATTTTGGGATAAAGCAATCGATATTGGATCGATTAGTTGCACATGGTTGTGAAGTAACTGTCTTGCCTGCAAGTGCTGAAATGACCGATGTATTAGCTTTATCCCCTGAAGGTGTTTTTCTTTCCAATGGTCCTGGTGATCCTTCCACAGTCGATAGTGGTATTAATCTTGCTAAAAATTTAATTGAATATAAAAAACTACCTGTTTTTGGAATCTGCTTAGGCCATCAAATCCTTGGATTGGCTTTAGGTGGTAAAACTTTTAAACTTTCTTATGGCCATAGAGGACTAAATCATCCATGTGGATTGAACGGAAAAGTTGAAATTACTAGTCAAAACCATGGATTTGCTTTGAATTCAGAATCTTTAAATTCCGAGAAAATAAAAATCACCAGATTAAATTTAAACGACCAAACAGTCGCTGCTATTTCTGTTATTGACAGGCCTTTCTTTGGTGTTCAGTATCACCCCGAAGCGAGCCCTGGTCCTCATGACGCTGATCATCATTTTAATCATTTCGTAACCTTAATAGAAGAACGACGAAGAATCGTGGATTAATTTGGTTTCTATCACTACACTTCCATCATGAAGTCATAGGGGACTAATCCCATAACTGAATTACAACGACTTACTGTTTCTCTTAGAGGTGGTTCTAACCAGCAAAATGGTTGTTTAGTGATTAATTTCACTGGTCAACTAGATGCTTATTCAGAGAAACAATTCACAACATATATCAATGAAGTTTTAGCTTCTAATCAGCTATCAGTTGTAATTGATTTATCTAATATCGATTTCATTGATTCTTGTGGCTTAGGTGCAATGGTTCAGGCCGCTAAGAAATGTACTGAGTCAAAAAGATTATTTAATGTTGTGGGAAATCCTAGAGTAACTCAGACAATTAAACTTGTTCGCTTGGAGGAATACCTTCATCTAGTACCTGATCTAAATACTGCAATTGGTAAATTATCAGCTTGACGGATTGGATTCGCTCTTACAAATCAACCATTTCTCCCGATGGCTTGGGCCCTTTGCAACTAGCTTGGTTGGGTGATTCTGTATGGGAAATGCATCAAAGGTTGAGATATTGCACTAGCCCAATGCGCTCGAAGGATCTTCACAATGCCGTTGTGAAGGAGGTAAATGCATCAAGTCAAGCGAAGGCGATAACGAAATTAGAGCCTTTTCTTACAGATACTGAAAAGGACTTTCTTAGAAAAGGTAGAAACAAAGCTGGAAGAGGTCCTAAAAATGTAGATGCTGCCACATATGCAATTGCTACCGGATTTGAGACTATTGTTGGTTGGTTGTTTTTGAAAAATCCAAATCGGCTTGCTGATTTATTCGATCTTCTTGATCGACCCATTAACTAGAAAATATTTCTTATAAAATGAGTTATCGCTTCAATAAAGACACAAGGAATTCAAAAAACTCTTCATCTAATAAAAGAAGTAGTAATTATGCTCGTCAAGATAATGACTCCAAAAAGACAAACTTTAATGATCGAAGAAGAACCAACAACACAATAAATCGTCTTTCTTCTGATCAAGTAAATCAATATTCATTAGATAAAGAATTTTCTGATCGATCAAGAAGTCGTAACGAGGCTAATTCCAACTACAGAGGATCTAATCGATACGAAAGAAAATCGGCCCACTCTTCGTATAGAAATCAAGACTCTCAGGAAACGAAGAATTACAGAGGATCTAATCGATTCGAAAGGAAATCGACCAACTTTTCGTACAGAAATCAAGACTCTCAGGAAACGAACAATTACAGAGGATCTAATCGATTCGAAAGGAAACAGACCAACTCTTCGTCCAGAAATAAAAATTCTCATGAAGCTAGCAGTTATAGAAGAGATGAAAGTAGAGAACCTCTTTCATATTCTGAAAGCTTTACCAAAACATTAAGTGATGATCTGATTTGGGGTCGTCATTCAACCGAGGCAGCCCTTATAGGCGGCAGGGCAATTCATAGGATTTGGTGTACTTCCGAATTACGCAGTACACCAAAGTTTTTTCAACTTCTCAAAGATCAAAAAGCTTCTGGGGTCTTAGTTGAAGAAGTTTCATGGTCAAGGCTTGGCCAGCTCACAAATGGCGCAGTTCATCAAGGAATAGTTTTACAAATTGCCGCATCAAAAACACTTGACTTGAAGAATTTAATAGATGCTTGCAAAGCTTTTGGTGAGTCTTCATTGCTGTTAGCTTTAGATGGCTTAACCGATCCTCAGAATCTTGGAGCAATAATTCGATCTGCCGAAGCCCTTGGCGCTCAAGGATTAATCCTTCCACAAAGACGAAGTGCAGGTTTAACAGGATCCGTAGCAAAAGTTGCCGCTGGAGCTCTGGAGCATTTGCCGGTAGCAAGAGTTGTTAATTTAAATAGGTCTTTGGAGAAATTGAAAGATGAAGGTTATACCGTTGTTGGCCTTGCAGAGGAGGGGCCTTCTACTTTATCTGAAATCAAATTTCAAGGTCCTTTAGTTGTGGTTGTTGGGTCTGAAGATAAAGGAATTTCTCTGATAACAAGAAGGTTGTGTGATCAGTTAGTAAGAATTCCTCTTAAGGGAGTCACTACAAGCCTAAATGCATCAGTTGCTACGTCTATTTTCCTATATGAAGTAGCTAGATCCAAATGGATGCGGCCAATCTCTGGACAAGACCCTTCTCCTAGGTTATTGAAACCTCAGATTTCATCTGAAAAGAATAACTAATCTCTTTAATTTAGCCTTTAAAAGAAGCGTATATTTTTTATAGTTTTTTTAGAATTTTAAAAACTTAATAATCAAATTATACTATTAATTAATTCAGGCACAGCTTTTTACACTCAACATTTTTTGAATTCAAGTATATGTTTCATCATCAAGTGAACATAATTTTCCTTTTTTATTTGATAAACATCTCGTTAAGAAAGTAAGATAAATAAAACGCAGTTTACTTATGGGTCCCATTAGGGCTCTTCGAAGCTTAGGTAATAGTTTTGGCTTGGCCTGGTGGGCTAAGGTTGAGACAATTCAACCTGAAGTGACTTATTGGTTTGGTCCTTTTCTCACTCGTCGTAGCTTGAAAGTCAGATTAAATGGTTTTATAGATGATCTTTCTGCAGAGTCACCAAAGAAAATTAATCATAGTTTAATTAGGTGTCGCCGTAATGAGCCTTTAACGTCATAAGCTTAAAAATATTTTTTTTATAATCTAATAATGACTTTTGAAGACTTACGCCAGAAATTAAAAAGTGGTGAGGTTTCTTCCAAAGAACTTGTTCAAGAAAAAATAAACCGAATAAATGAATTAGATCCAACTCTGAATTCCTTTTTAATCGTTAATACTGAGCTGGCTCTAAGAAAAGCAGATCATATCGATAAACAAATAGCTTCTGGCGATCATTTACCGCCTTTGTCAGGAATACCCATTGCTATAAAAGACAATCTTTGTACAAAAGGAATTAAGACAACTTGCGCAAGCAAGATTTTGGACAACTTTGTCCCCCCATACGAGTCAACTGTTACTAATAAGCTTTTGAACGCAGGAGCAATAATGATTGGCAAGACAAATATGGATGAATTTGCTATGGGGAGCTCTACAGAAACCTCTGCATTTGGTCCTACATTGAATCCATGGAACATAACAAAAGTTCCAGGAGGCAGCTCTGGCGGTAGCGCAGCTTCTGTTGCTGCCGGATTATGTTACGGATCTCTGGGTTCTGATACTGGCGGGTCAATCCGACAACCTGCTTCTTTTTGTGGAGTTGTTGGCATGAAGCCAACTTATGGTCGAGTAAGTCGATGGGGGTTAATAGCTTTTGCTAGTTCTTTAGATCAGGTTGGTCCATTTGCGAATAATGTTTCTGATGCAGCAGAGATTTTGCAATTTATATCAGGTAAGGATGAATTGGATTCAACTACTGTTGATATTCCCGTTCCCAATTATTTAGAGACTCTTTCTAAGTCAATTAAGGGAATGAAAATAGGTTTAATTGATAACTGCTTTGATCATGAAGGTTTAGCCACTGATGTTAAGGAATCTGTTCTTAGCTCTGCCTCGCTGCTAGAAAACATAGGCGCAGAAATTGTTAATATTTCTTGTCCTCGTTTCAATGATGGAATTGCTACTTATTACGTTATTGCCCCATCTGAAGCTTCAGCGAATTTAGCTAGATACGACGGAGTCAAATATGGATTCCGCGCTGAAGATGAACAATCTCTTATAGAGATGACCTCCAAAAGTCGAGCACTTGGTTTTGGAAGTGAAGTTAAAAGAAGAATTCTTATTGGAACCTATGCTCTTTCCGCTGGTTATGTTGATGCTTACTACAAAAAGGCCCAGCAAGTTCGAACTTTGATACGTAGAGATTTTGATGATGCTTTTAAAAAAGTAGATGTTTTGTTAGCGCCAACAGCACCTACTACTGCTTTTGGTTCTGGAGATAATATTGATAATCCAATGGCGATGTATCTATCGGATCTATTAACTATTCCAGCAAATTTGGCTGGATTGCCTGCAATTAGCCTGCCGTGTGGTTTTGATAAATCCGGTTTGCCTATAGGCTTGCAGCTAATAGGAAATGTTTTTGAAGAAGGGAAGCTTCTTCAAGTAGCTAATCAATTTGAGACAGCTGCTGAGGTTTATAAAAATAGGCCTAAAACAGATTTCACGTTATAAAGTTTGAACCACTTCATGTGGAGAATATAATTATCGCTACACTATATGCAGTGTAGTTCCGTGGAATATTAATGGCTTTTGTTCCTATCCATAACCATAGTGACTACAGCCTTCTCGATGGAGCCAGTCAACTCCCTTTAATGGTTCAAAGGGCAAAGGAATTGGGGATGCCAGCTCTAGCTCTGACTGATCATGGAGTAATGTATGGCGCGATCGAATTATTGAAGTTATGTAAGGCCGCGAATATAAAGCCAATTATTGGCAATGAGATGTACGTTATCAATGGTTCGATTGATGACCCTCAGCCCAAAAAGGAAAAAAGATATCATCTTGTTGTCGTAGCTAAAAACCAAATTGGTTATGAAAATCTCGTAAAGTTAACTTCGCTTAGTCATTTAAACGGTGTAAGAGGAAGAGGGATATTTTCAAGACCTTGCATAGATAAGTATTTATTCAAAAAATATAGCGAGGGATTGATTTGTTCAACAGCTTGCTTAGGTGGTGAAATTCCACAAGCGATTTTAAAAGGAAGAAATGACGTTGCTAGAGATGTAGCAGCTTGGTATAAAGAGGTTTTGGGTGATGATTTTTATCTTGAAATTCAAGACCATGGATCAATTGAGGATAGAATTGTTAATAGTGAAATAGTTAAAATATCCGAAGAACTTGATATCAAAATTATTGCTACCAATGATGCACATTATTTATCAAAGAATGATATTGAAGCTCATGATGCATTGATTTGTGTTTTGACTGGAAAATTAATAAGTGATCAAAAGAGATTACGATATACAGGTACTGAATATATTAAATCTGAGGAGGAAATGAGAAGTTTATTTACTGATCATTTAGACAAGCATGTCATAAATAGTGCAATAGAAAATACAGTTGAACTATCAAATAAGGTTGAAGAATATTCGATATTAGGGACTTATAAGATGCCTAATTTTCCTATACCTGATGGTTATCAACCAATCGAATATCTTAAAGAGATAACTATCAACGGTTTGAAAGAAATTTTAGATATTACTAAATTTGAACATTTTCCAATCGAATATAAAGAACGACTTGATTATGAGTTAAAAGTGATAGAACAAATGGGCTTCCCAACCTATTTTCTTGTTGTGTGGGATTATATAAGATTTGCAAGAGAGCAAAATATTCCTGTAGGTCCAGGTAGAGGTTCAGCAGCAGGCTCTTTAGTCGCTTTTTCTCTTCACATAACAAATATTGATCCAGTAGAAAATGGTTTGTTGTTTGAAAGATTTCTCAATCCTGAGAGAAAGTCAATGCCTGATATTGATACTGATTTTTGTATTGAAAGACGTGGAGAAGTTATAGATTATGTAACTAAAAAGTATGGTGAAGATAAAGTTGCACAGATAATTACATTTAACAGAATGACATCTAAGGCTGTTTTGAAGGATGTTGCCCGAGTACTTGATATTCCCTATGGAGATGCAGACCGCTTAGCGAAATTAATTCCAGTTGTAAGGGGTAAGCCTGCAAAATTGTCAGCCATGATTTCAAAAGAATCGCCCAATAAAGAATTTTATGAAAAATACAACAATGATTCAAAAGTAAAGAAATGGGTTGATATGGCAATGAGGATAGAAGGGACAAATAAGACTTTTGGTGTTCATGCAGCAGGTGTGGTTATTGCGGCTAATTCACTTGATAATTTAGTGCCTCTTCAAAGAAACAATGATGGACAAATAATTACTCAATATTTTATGGAAGATATTGAATCACTCGGTCTTTTGAAGATGGACTTTTTAGGACTTAGAAATCTTACAATGATCGAAAAGACAATTAATTTAGTTGAGAAATCAATTGGTAAGAGATTAGATCCTGATTCTTTGCCTTTTACAGATGAAAAAACATTCGAACTACTTTCCAGGGGCGATTTAGAAGGAATTTTCCAACTTGAATCTAGTGGAATGAGACAAATAGTAAAAGATCTAAAGCCCTCATCTCTTGAGGATATTTCTTCAATTCTTGCTCTTTATCGTCCAGGTCCTCTTGATGCAGGATTGATTCCTAAATTTATAAATAGAAAACATGGGAAGGAGAGTATTGATTTTCAACATCAATCACTTGAGCCCATCTTAAGTGAGACTTATGGAATCATGGTTTATCAAGAGCAGATCATGAAG
This sequence comes from Prochlorococcus sp. AG-424-E20, assembly GCA_003213355.1. Taxonomy (GTDB): domain Bacteria; phylum Cyanobacteriota; class Cyanobacteriia; order PCC-6307; family Cyanobiaceae; genus Prochlorococcus_B. Next base: position 3,927 of record QCND01000020.1, on the reverse strand, counting down.
ATTGCACAGGATTTAGCTGGATATTCGCTTGGGCAAGCAGATTTATTGAGAAGGGCAATGGGTAAGAAAAAAGTATCCGAGATGCAGCGACATAGAACGCTCTTTGTTGATGGAGCCGTTAAAAATGGTGTCACAGATGTCATTGCTGAACAGTTATTTGATCAAATGGTTTTATTTGCTGAATACTGCTTTAACAAAAGTCATTCAACTGCTTATGGAGCGGTTACTTATCAGACTGCTTATTTAAAAGCACATTATCCTGTCGCTTATATGGCGGCATTGCTTACCGTTAATGCTGGATCGGTTGACAAGATTCAAAGATATATTTCTAACTGTAATTCAATGGGAATAAACGTAATGCCACCAAATATCAATACCTCTGGTGTTGATTTCACTCCAAAAGATAATTCAATTCTTTTTGGTTTTTCGGCTGTCAAAAATTTAGGTGATGGTGCAATTAGAAAAATTATCACCTCTAGAGATGAAGATGGCGAATTTACTTCTTTAGCACAATTCTGTGATCGAATTTCACTTAGTTCCGTTAACCGAAGAGGACTTGAGGCGTTGATACATAGTGGAGCCCTTGATTGTCTTGAAAAAAATGCAAATCGCGCTCAGCTTATTGCTGATTTGGATTTAACTATTGAATGGGCTTCTTCTAGAGCAAAAGATAGAACGAGTGGTCAAGGTAATCTCTTCGATTTATCTAATTCCATAAATAATGAATCATCACCGACTGATGATTATTCGTCAGCTCCAAAGGCGAAAGAAGTCCAAGAGTATCTTCCTTCAGACAAACTTAAATTAGAAAAAGAGCATGTTGGATTCTACCTATCGGATCATCCTTTGAAGCAACTTTCGGAACCAGCAAAATTGATTGCTCCTATCAGTCTTAGTTCTTTAGAAGATCAAAAAGATAAGTCAAAGGTTAGTGTTATTGCAATGATTCCTGAAATGAGAGAAGTCACAACTAGAAAAGGTGACAGGATGGCGATTATTCAACTCGAGGATTTAACTGGTTCTTGTGAAGCGGTTGTTTTCCCAAAAAGTTTTGAAAGATTATCTGATCATTTGATGGTTGAAACGAGGTTATTGATATGGGGCAGCGTAGATAGGAGAGATGAAACTGTTCAATTGATTATTGATGATTGTCGTGAAATTGATGACTTAAGATTTCTTTTGATTGATCTTCTGCCTGATCAAGCTACAGATATCAATTTTCAGCATAAATTAAGAGAATGTCTTTCTAAAAACAGACCTGCCAGGAATGAATTAGGTGTACGAATCCCTGTTGTAGCATGTCTCAAGGACAACAATAATACTAGGTATGTAAGGCTGGGCGATCAATTTTGCGTTAAGGATACTGATCTAGCTTTGGAATCACTGTCTAAAAATTCTTTTATTGCAAGATCAAGTAAAAGTCTTGTGATTTAAATTTTATTTTTACCTAGAAATATCTGCTTGGCTTGTTTTGAATGCATCTTTCATCCTATTTATATTTGGCTTTATGTTTTCAAAACCAAGAAAACTTCCTGGATTTAAATCCCAACTCGCTGAGAGTATTCCATAACTTAACCCTAATAAGCCTACAAGGAAACAAAGCGCTGAACTTACAAGAGTGGCTGTTGGAGATATTTCGGCAATACCTTTGCTTATTAAAAAATAACTCCCAATAAATACGCCCATGCCGCTTAGCGTTGGAATACCTGTAGTAAAAGCTATTCTTCTTGCCATTCTATTTGCAACATAGCTTGGTATGCCTGACTTCTTGCTACTACTTTTTGAAGATTTTTTTGAAACTATTTTTGGAGCCGAGTTTTTGCTGGAGAATCCTATTTCTACTTCTTTGGGTTGTTCCTTTTTATTCTTTTTTGAACCTTTCATTAGCATCTAGCAATCTACTACCACTCATTATCCTCTAATAGCTAATTTTTCTATGAGCTCTGTATATCTTTTTTCACTTTTGGTTCTTACATAACCTAAAAGTCTTTTTCTCTGTCCAATCATTTTGAGCAATCCTTGTCTTGAGGAGAAATCATGGATGTTGCCCTGGAGATGTGTACTTAATTTAGAGATCCTTGTAGTAAGCATCGCAACTTGAACTTCTACTGAACCAGTATCAGTTGGATGTACTTGATGAGTGTTGATTAGATTTTGTTTCTCTTCTGTGCCAAGTGACATTTGTTTAGCTTTTCTGTCTCATGAATTCTAATTTAATCCCTAGCCTTCTATCAAGTACTCTTTTCACTCAATTTCATAAGAATCTCCTTGAGATGTTTATCCATTAGCTCTGCTTTTTCTTCTGCAGATAGGGAATTCAACAATAACGAATTTTCTTTTTCGTTGGTTGTTATTATTTTAATTGAATCTTTTATTTCATTATCTACATAACCAAGTGAACTTAGAATTAAACTTATTTCATCTATATATTTAGAAAATTGATTAGGCTCTATGTCTTTTTCGTTTTCATAACTTGTTTCATTATTATCTATAAATCTTTGAAGTTTGTTTCTTAGCTCAACTATTAATCTCTCTGCGATTCGTTTACCTATTCCTTGAGTTTTTGTTAATAAATTAGATTCTTTATTTACTATTGCATTAACTAATTGAGGAACTTCAAATTCCTCCAACATAGCCATACCAATTTGGGGACCTATTCCATTAACACTAATAATTTCTCGAAATAGATCTCTTTGATTAACCTCTATAAAACCATATAAGCTTGTGCCATCTTCACGATCTATTTGGTGAATCCATAATTCAAACTCCTTAGAAACTTCAGATTTGTCTATTTGTTTTGGTAATAGTTGTATTTCATAGCCAACACCACAAACATTTAGAACGACTCCTTTTCTTGAGGATAATTTCCAAGTATGAACTTTTTCGCCTTTTAACCAGCTAATCATTATTTATTTTAATTAAATTTCTGAAAAATATAAAATATTCTCAACCACCATCAATCTGACATCCAACCATTGAACCTCCTACTAAACCAGCAGGAATTGCCCACCAACGATCTTTCCCTCTAGATATTGCTGTAGCGAAGCCAGCTCCTAAAATCCCTCCTGCAATTTTGCCTTCAGAGCAATCATTGTTATCGAATTCATTATTATCGAATGTTGATCCAGCACCTGGGCAAGGAACTTCAACTGTTTCCTCCCATTTTTTGACATATCCAGGATCTTTTCTTGTCCCCGGAATATATTCTTCTCTATATTCGTTTCTCGTGCAAGTTTTACTAGAAGAGTAGCCTCGCTGATATTCATCTGCAAGAATCGATGTTGATCCAGTGCAAATAAAAATTATTGAAAAAATTAAAGATTTACAATTCATATTTTTGAGTGTGTTCTCTTGGATGCACTCATACTAATAATAGTAGAAATAAGAACGCAAAATCCACCTAAGTAAATTGAACTTGTTATTCTTTCTTGAAATATCAATACTCCCCATATACTTGCAAATATAACTTGTGAATAATTTAGTGAAGTTGCTTGGCCAGCTGGTAGTAGTCTTAACCCCTCTGTTATACAGAGTTGTCCAATCTGTGTAAAAATACCAATACCTATTATCCAGAACCAATCTGTACCCAAAGGTAATACAAAATCATTAATAATAAAAGGAATAGATAAGGGGATAGAGACCAAAGGAAAGTAATAAATAATTACAAGAGGGTGTTCTTTGGAAGAAAGCTTCCTTACACATATATATGCCAATGATGTCATCAGGGCACCAAATATTGCAATGATTATTGCTAATATTGTCTCTTGAATATTACTGTTGCTGGTGAATTCGGGCTGACTAACTAAAGCAATTCCTATCCAACCAATAATGATTGAATATACTATTCTTCTTAAAATAAATTCCTTTAAAATTATGTAAGCACATATCACTGTAAAAGTTGGATAAATGTATTGTATTACTGTTGCT
>QCND01000019.1 GCA_003213355.1 Prochlorococcus sp. AG-424-E20 | reverse complement strand
AAAGCTGTCATCAAAACATGGTCAAGAGCTTCAACAATTCTGCCATTGATGATTGGTCACACAATTGCTGTTCACAATGGGAAAAGCCACATACCTGTTTTTATAACTGAGCAAATGGTTGGACACAAGTTAGGTGAGTTTGCCCCAACTCGAACCTACAGAGGTCACATCAGAGATAAAAAAGGAGCACGCTAATTATGACTACTTCATCTACTAAAACGACAGCCCAAGCTCATGGTCGTTACATCCGCGGATCTGCTTCAAAAGTACGACGTGTTCTTGATCAAATAAGAGGAAGAACTTACAGGGATGCATTAATTATGCTTGAGTTCATGCCTTACCGATCAACTGAGCCAATAACAAAGGTATTGAGATCAGCTGTTGCTAATGCAGAAAATAATCTTGGACTTGACCCTTCTTCTTTGATGATTTCCACTGCTACGGCTGACATGGGCCCACCAATGAAGCGCTATCGGCCTAGGGCTCAAGGCAGAGCATTTGCTATCAAAAAGCAGACGTGCCACATCAGCATTGCTGTTTCGGCCACTCAATCAACCAATTCTGAGGACTCAGACTGATGGGACATAAAATTCACCCTACCGGAATTAGGCTTGGTATCACCCAAGAACATCGTTCTAAATGGTACGCACCAAGCAAAACTTATCCCTTATTGCTGCAAGAAGATGATCGGATCCGTACTTTCATCAAGAAAAAATATGGAGGAGCAGGTATAAGTGATGTATTGATTGCCCGCAAGGCAGATCAACTTGAGGTTGAATTGAAAACTGCTAGGCCTGGAGTAATTGTTGGTAGGCAAGGAAGTGGGATTGAAGAACTCAGATCGGGTATTCAAAAAACAATTGGTGATAGAAATAGACAAGTCCGGATCAATGTAGTTGAAGTAGAAAAAGTTGATGCTGATGCTTATCTTCTGGCTGAATATATTGCGCAGCAACTTGAAAAGCGTGTTGCTTTTAGACGAACAATTCGAATGGCTGTTCAAAGAGCCCAAAGAGCTGGTGTTTTAGGCCTAAAAATACAAGTTGGTGGAAGGTTGAATGGTGCTGAAATAGCACGTTCTGAATGGACACGCGAAGGCAGAGTTCCTCTCCATACTCTGAGAGCAGAAATTGATTATGCAACCAAAGTAGCTAGTACAACCTATGGCGTTTTAGGAATCAAAGTATGGGTTTTCAAAGGGGAGGTTCTTCCTAAAGAAGAACAACCCTTACCTGTTGGTTCTTCTCCTCGTCGAAGTAGGGGAAATCGAAGGCCTCAACAATTTGAGGATCGTTCTAATGAAGGAAAATAAGGAGTTTTAATCATGCTTAGCCCAAAAAGAACCAAATTTCGCAAACAACAAAGAGGCCGTATGCGCGGTGTTGCTACTAGAGGCAACAAAATCTCTTTTGGTCAGTTTGCATTGCAAGCTCAAGACTGTGGATGGGTCACCTCAAGGCAAATCGAGGCAAGTCGACGAGCAATGACTCGTTATGTCAAAAGAGGAGGCCAGATTTGGATTCGTATTTTCCCCGATAAGCCTGTAACTATGAGGCCTGCAGAAACAAGAATGGGATCTGGTAAAGGTAATCCAGAATTTTGGGTTGCAGTTGTCAAACCTGGTCGAATCTTGTTTGAAATGGGCGGAGAAGAAATTACAGAGGCAATTGCAAAAGAGGCAATGCGCCTTGCTCAATACAAGTTGCCTGTAAAAACAAAATTTATTTCCCTAGAGAAAGATCTCAATGAGGGAAATTATAAACCTGCTAAAACGCCAGTTACAGCAGATGATTCGGAGTCATCAACATGAGCAAAACAACGACTAAAGATCTAAGGAATCTTTCTGATTCCGAGATTTCAGACAAGATTGAAAATCTTCGTAAAGAACTTTTTGATCTTCGCTTTAAGCAAGCTACTAGACAGCTAGCTAAAACTCACCGTTTCAAGGAAGCACGAACCGAATTGGCTCAACTTTTAACGGTTTCTAACGAGCGAAGCAGCTCAAACACATCATCTTGACTTTTTAGTTATGGCACTTAAGGAAATGGTTGGCACTGTTGTCAGTGACAAAATGCAAAAAACAGTAGTGGTGGCTGTGGAAAACAGATTTCCACATCCTATCTACCAAAAAATTATTAGTCGTACGACTAGATATAAAGCCCATGATGCAGAAAACAATTGCAAAGTGGGAGACAGAGTTCGAATTAAAGAGTCTCCTCCTATTAGCGCTCAAAAACGCTGGACGGTTACAGATGTTCTCGTTCAGGGTATGAAATCTAAGGAGGCTGCACAATGATTCAGCAAGAAACATTCTTAACCGTTGCAGATAATAGTGGTGCCAAGCGTTTGCAATGTATAAGGGTCTTGGGTTCTAATCGCCGGTATGCCCATGTTGGAGATGTGATTGTTGCTGCTGTTAAAGATGCGATGCCAAATATGGGAGTTAAAAAATCAGATGTTGTTAAAGCAGTCGTTGTTCGTACTAGAGCAACAATGCGTAGAGAGACTGGAAATTCAATTCGCTTTGATGATAACGCTGCTGTTCTTATCAATGATGATCAAAATCCAAGAGGTACTAGGGTGTTTGGTCCTGTCGCACGAGAATTAAGAGAGCGCAATTTTACTAAAATTGTCTCTTTAGCTCCAGAGGTTATTTAGTCATGCCAGCAATTAACAAAACCAAAGGTTCTGCCGATCGGATCAAAATGAAGATCCGTAAAGGAGATACAGTTCAGATTATTTCTGGAAAGGACAAGGGGAAAACTGGTGAAGTCCTGAAAACACTTCCCTATGAAAATAGAGTTTTAGTCCAAGGAATCAACCAAAGAACAAAGCATGTAAAACCTTCACAGGAAGGAGAAACTGGTCGAATAGAAACCAAAGAATTTTCTTTACATGCTTCAAATGTAATGATCTACTCAACTAAGGAAAAAGTTGCTAGTAAGGTTGAAATTTTTGTAGATAAAGACGGATCAAAGAAACGACGATTAAAAAAGACTGGGGAATTAATTGATTAATTCACTATTCCTTTGTCTGAATCAAGTAAAGCAGACTTTCTTTTCCCAATTGAATTCTGACCAAGACCAGAATTAACTTTTTTCCAACAATGTCATTAAAAACACGTTATCGAGAGACAATTAGACCAAAGCTTTTAAAAGATCTTGGTCTAAAAAATGTTCATCAAGTTCCAAAGGTGCAGAAGGTCACTTTAAATAGAGGTCTTGGTGAAGCCGCAACGAATTCAAAAGCTTTAGAAGCCTCTCTAAAGGAAATGGCAACAATCTCGGGACAAAAAGCTCTTGTGACTAGGGCCAAGAAAGCAATTGCGACTTTTAAGATCAGGCAAGGCATGCCCATAGGTTGCGCAGTCACACTTAGAGGTGATCGCATGTACGCATTCTTGGAAAGGTTCATAAATTTGGCACTTCCAAGAATCAGAGATTTTCGTGGTGTTAGTCCAAAAAGCTTTGATGGCAGAGGAAATTACACCATTGGAGTCAAAGAGCAACTTATTTTCCCTGAGATTACTTTTGACAAAGTCGACACCATTAGAGGCATGGACATCACAATTGTGACGAGTGCTTCCTCTGATGAACAAGGAAAGGCTCTTCTAAGTGAAATGGGAATGCCTTTCCGTAAAAAATGAGTTTGATTAGCTAAATACTATGGCCAACCACGATCCAATTTCAGACATGCTCACTCGCATACGAAATGCGAGTGAAAAACGTCATGAAAAAACCAAAGTCCCTGCTTCAAGAATGTCTCTTAGTATCGCTAAGGTTCTTCAACGTGAGGGATTCATTGCAGAAATCAATGAAGAAGGAGAAGGCTTTCGAAAGCAGCTCATTCTTGGATTGAAATATACTGGGAAGCATCGCTCACCAATTATTCGTTCCATGCAGCGAGTCAGTAAGCCTGGGCTGAGGATTTATAAAAATACTCGAGGATTACCCAAAGTTTTAGGGGGTCTTGGAATTGCAATAATTTCTACCTCTAATGGAGTCATGAGTGATCGTGATGCTCGCAAGCAAGGTGTTGGAGGAGAAGTCCTCTGCTACGTCTGTTGATTGATTTAGGTATTTATTATGTCTCGTACTGGAAAAAAACCAATCTCCCTTCCTGAAAAGGTAGATGTAAAATTTGAAGGACTTTCTATCACTGTAAAAGGTCCAAAAGGGGAACTGCAAAGAACTCTTCCTAATGGGGTGAGCCTAAGCAAAAATGAAAACACTATTTTTGTTAAACCTATAAATGAAAAGAGACAATCTAGGGAAATGCATGGGCTATGCAGATCTCTTGTTGCCAATATGGTTGAGGGAGTTAGTAATGGTTTTACAAAAAAACTTGAGATTGTTGGTGTTGGATCAAGAGCCCAAGTAAAAGGAAAAACTCTTGTTGTTAGTGCAGGTTACAGTCATCCAGTTGAGGTTGTTCCTCCGGAAGGCATAACTTTTAAAGTTGAAAATAATACAAATGTGATTGTAACTGGACCTGATAAAGAATTAGTTGGCAATGAAGCTGCCAAAATAAGAGCAATCAGGCCCCCAGAACCTTATAAAGGCAAAGGAATTAAATATCAAGGAGAACAAATAATTAGAAAAGCTGGTAAGTCTGGCAAAACTTAATCTTCTTTATTTGTCTTTTAAAAAAATTTAGCCATGTCAAAACTTTCTAGAAAACAACAGACCCAAAAACGACATAAACGCTTGAGGAGAAACTTAAGTGGAACAGAATCTCGACCAAGACTTGCTGTTTTTCGTTCTAATAACCACATCTATGCTCAAATCATAGATGACGATGCTCAAAACACTATATGTGCAGCTTCAACTCTTGATAAAGACTTGAAAGCTTCTTTAAAAGTTAATGCCGGAAGTTGCGATGCTTCTTCAGCTGTAGGAGAGCTTGTTGCAAAAAAAGCTTTATCAAAAGGCATCAAACAGGTTATCTTTGATAGGGGTGGGAACATCTATCATGGCAGGGTTAAAGCTCTAGCCGAAGCTGCCAGAGTGGCAGGCTTGAACTTTTAATCATTGCTTTAATAATGACAGACTCTAAAAACCAGTCCCCAAATAACAAACCTTCTGGATCGTCAGATGCCCCTCCTGCGGCAGATGGAAGGCAGGAAAATCGTCGCAACCGTGGTGAAAAACGCGGAGGAAGAAGAGATCGAAGAGGTCAAGATAGAGATTCTGAATGGCAAGAAAGAGTTGTTCAAATTAGAAGGGTTTCGAAAACAGTCAAAGGTGGAAAAAAAATGAGTTTTAGAGCAATAGTTGTCGTAGGAAATGAAAAAGGACAAGTTGGAGTTGGTGTTGGGAAAGCAGGAGATGTTATTGGCGCCGTTCGTAAAGGAGTTGCTGATGGCAAAAAACATTTAGTTCGTGTTCCTTTAACTCGAAATAGTTCGATCCCAACACTCTCTAACGGTAGAGATGGAGCAGCAAGTGTGTTGATTCGTCCTGCAGCTCCTGGAACAGGCGTAATTGCTGGGGGTTCAATTCGTACTGTTTTAGAGTTGGCTGGAATTAAGAATGTACTTGCAAAGCGATTAGGCAGTAAGACCCCTCTTAATAATGCTCGTGCGGCAATGGTTGCTTTAAGTGAGTTAAGAACTCATAAAGCCACAGCAAAAGAGCGCGGTATTTCCCTTGAGCAGATTTATTCCTAAAAATCATGACTATTAAATTAGAATCTCTTCAATCAAATAAAGGATCTAGACGTAAAAAAATGCGTAAAGGCCGGGGTATAGCTGCTGGCCAGGGGGCTAGTTGTGGCTTTGGTATGAGGGGGCAAAAATCTAGATCAGGAAGACCTACTCGCCCAGGCTTTGAGGGTGGTCAGATGCCTTTATACAGAAGAGTTCCAAAACTAAAGCATTTCCCAATTGTTAATCAGAAAAATTTTACTGTCCTCAACGTTTCTCGATTGAATGCATTGAAAGATGGGACTGTAGTTAACCTTGATTTATTGGTCAAGGAGGGCATTTTGACGAAGCCAAAAAATCCTCTAAAAATCCTTGGTAATGGGAAATTAGAAGTCAAATTGACTGTTCAAGCTGCAGCGTTTACAACATCTGCTAAAAAGAAAATTGAAGAAGTCGGGGGTACATGTGAGCTATATAACTAATTTCTTGACCTCGAAAATTTAGTTTTATACACTAGCTTCCAATAAATTATCCTTATTAAATGTTAATAAGTCGTGGTCGAAACCCAAGTGCAGGTGAAGTAATCACCCAGCTTTTCAGCAATGAGGAACTTAGGGGAAGAGTCTTTACGACCCTGGGTTTATTGCTAATTGTTAGATTAGGAATATATGTTCCCATGCCCGGAATAGATAGAGAGGCTTTTAAAACTTTTATCGATCAGGGGGGGCAATTGATTGGATTTCTTGATATTTTTACAGGCGGTGGAATCTCAACTTTAGGAATTTTTGCACTAGGTATTCTTCCATTTATTAATGCGTCAATAATTATTCAATTGCTTACTGCCTCTTTACCGCAATTGGAAGATTTGCAGAAAAATGAAGGAGAGGCTGGAAGAAGGAAGATTGCTCAAATCACTAGATACGTCGCTTTGGGGTGGGGATTGGTTCAAAGCACGGTTTTTGCTTTGATTCTTCGACAGTATGCGGTTGAAGGTCTTGGCGAAACTGAATTTGTTATTCAAACATCACTGGCATTAGTCACAGGATCCATGATAGTTATGTGGCTTAGTGAGATCATTACTGAAAAAGGGATAGGACAAGGTGCTTCATTAGTTATTTTTTTGAATATTGTTGCTACTTTGCCCAAGGCACTTAGCTCTACTATTGAAAAAGCTCAAACTGGAGATCGAGCGGATGTGCTAGGGATAATCATTCTTTTAATAGTTTTTTTAATTACCATTGTGGGGATTATTTTTGTTCAAGAAGGTGCAAGAAGGATTCCCATAGTGAGTGCAAAAAGCCAAATGGGTGGAGGAGCCCTTTTGCCAAGCAGGCAAAGTTATTTACCTCTTAAGTTAAATGCTGGTGGCGTTATGCCAATAATTTTTGCTTCTGCATTAATATTTCTCCCAATAACAATAGCAAATTTCACTCAAAACCCTTTACTAATTAAGGCTGCGAGTTCACTTAATCCAGGTTCATCCAACCCATGGCCATATGCAATTACCTTTTTTGCATTAATTTTAGGTTTCGCTTACTTTTATGCTTCTCTAACAATTAATCCAATAGACATAGCCTCTAATTTGAAAAAGGGCGGTGTTGCAATTCCAGGCGTAAGGCCTGGAGGTGCTACTTCTAATTACCTGTCAGGTGTTCAAAACCGCCTTACTTTGCTTGGTGGATTATTTCTTGGTTCAGTTGCTATTGTCCCTGCTGCAGTAGAGAGAGCGACTAATGTACAAACTTTTCAAGGGCTTGGGGCAACCTCACTATTGATCTTGGTGGGAGTCGCAATTGATACCTCTAAACAGATTCAGACTTATGTTATTTCTCAAAGATATGAAGGATTAGTACGCCAATAAAATTTTTACTATGACTTTTATTTAAATGAAAAAAAAATTACTATTTCTTGGCCCTCCTGGAGCGGGTAAAGGGACTCAAGCAAATCTTTTTTGCAAAAAATACGGACTAGTTCATCTTTCAACTGGAGATTTACTTAGAGATGAGGTCTCATCTGGATCCGTTTTAGGTATCAAAGCTGCTGAGATTATGAATGCAGGCGAATTAGTTAGTGATGAATTAGTTCTCTCAATTGTTGAAGGGAGACTGACAAATATTAATCAGGGTTGGTTGCTGGACGGTTTCCCTAGAAATGTCAATCAAGCTAATTCTCTAGAAAATCTTTTAGAAAAAATTAATCAACCTTTGGAAAGAGTCATCTTAATAAAAGTTTCTGACGATTATTTAATTAAAAGGCTTGTAGAAAGAGGAAGGCAGGATGACAATGAACAAGTAATAACTAATAGACTGAAAATATACAGAGAAAAAACCTCTCCACTCATTGATTTGTATAAGAAGCAAGGCATTCTTGAAGAGATAGAAGGTAATGCTGACATAGATGTTGTTTTTTCATGCATTGAGAAATCTTTAGGCTGACGATGTAGTAAAGTTGTAGTTTGGAAATAGGAGAGTCTCACCAAATGAAGGTTAGATCCTCAGTCAAAAAAATTAGTCCTGACGATCAGATCGTTAGGCGTAGAGGCCGAATCTATGTGATCAACAAGAAAAGGCCTCGTAATAAGCAGCGTCAGGGCTGATTCCTGACTTTTGAAGAAGTATTAAACGTTTAAATTTTTTCGTTTGCTTTTTCAACAACTGTCATCATTAAATTATGATGATTTTTCATTGTCCTCTTCGATTTATCCCTAAGTGGCACGGATTTCAGGCATCGATATACCTCGCGAAAAGCGGGTAGAGGTTGCTCTTACTTACATTTATGGCATTGGTTTAACCAGAGCCCAAGCTATCCTTGAAAAATCAGGTGTTAATCCTGATATTCGTGTAAAGGATTTAGAGGATAGTGATATTCAGAAGCTCAGAGCTGTTACTGAAGAATTCACTCTTGAAGGAGATTTGAGGCGCCAAGAAGGAATGGCTCTTAAACGACTTCAAGATATCGGATGTGTACGTGGACGTAGACATCGTATGAGCCTTCCTGTTCGTGGACAACGAACAAGAACTAACGCTCGCACAAGAAGAGGAGCTAGAAAAACTGTTGCAGGAAGAAAGAAATAATTTCTTAAGTCTCCTGTTACTAACTCGTAATTTACTAAATCTTTTTAAATAAAGCACAGCCTAATGGCTACACCCTCTAAGAAATCCGGTTCTAAGAAGTCAAAGCGCAACGTTCCAAACGGAGTTGTGCATATTCAAAGTACCTTCAATAACACCATTGTCTCAATTACTGACACCTCTGGTGAAGTTATTTCCTGGTCATCAGCAGGAGCAAGCGGATTTAAAGGAGCTCGAAAAGGTACTCCTTTTGCTGCTCAGACCGCTGCTGAACTTGCAGCCCGAAGGGCCCTAGAACAAGGAATGCGTCAAATAGAAGTTCTTGTACGAGGACCAGGCTCAGGTCGTGAAACCGCAATAAGAGCGTTGCAAGTAGCTGGTCTTGAAATTACTTTGATCAGGGATGTAACTCCTCTTCCTCATAACGGTTGCAGGAGACCTAAGCGCAGACGCGTTTAAAATCTATTCACTTAAGTGAACTTTTCTTTTTTTCCACATCGCATTAGACCGTGTTGCAATACCAGATAGACAGGATCGATCATCAAGTTTCTAGTGATCGTTCCCAAACAGGCGTTTTCCTCATCGGACCTCTTGAAAGAGGTCAAGCAACAACTTTGGGTAATTCCCTACGCAGAGTGTTGATGGGCGGACTAGAAGGCAGCGCAGTTACTGCTGTCAGGATTGCAGGTGTTAATCATGAATATGCAACAATTCCTGGTGTAAGAGAAGACGTTCTAGACATCCTTCTGAATTGTAAACAAATTTCAGTTGACAGTCGTAGTCAAGAGCTTGAGATTGGAAGACTTGTTGTAACAGGCCCCGCTGATGTTAAAGCAAAGGATATTCAGTTCTCATCTCAAGTTGAAGTTGTTGATGGTGATCGTCCCATAGCAACAGTTCAGGATGGGCATAACCTAGAACTAGAAATACACGTAGAAAGAGGTGTTGGATATCGACCGGTTGATAGAAAAAATGAGGAGACAAGCGCAATTGATTTGCTTCAAATAGATGCTGTATTTATGCCTATAAATAGAGTTAATTTTACTATTGATGAAACAGCTGTGGCTGAGGGGGGATCAACTAGAGAAAGATTAAAAATGGAGTTAGTCACAGATGGATCTACCTCTCCAGACGATGCATTAGCGGAAGCTGCTAATCAATTAATCGAACTTTTTCAACCTCTTGCTACTGTTTCGATGGTTGAAGAGATTCCTGAAGAGCCAGAGCCTGCAGCAGAGGCACAAATCCCCCTCGAGGAGTTAAACTTATCTGTAAGAGCTTATAATTGCCTAAAACGAGCCCAAGTGAACTCTGTTTCAGACTTGATGGGTTTCAGTTATGAGGATTTATTAGAAATTAAGAACTTCGGTTCTAAATCCGCTGACGAAGTTATTGAAGCTCTTGAGAGAATTGGAATTTCTATTCCACAAAGTAGAACTTCTGCATGACTTTCAGTTTTATTACTACTAAATTTCAAAGTTAATCCAATGCGTCATCAACGTCGAATTCCACAACTAAGTCTCCCTGCAGATCAAAGGAAGGCACTTTTAAGAGGATTAACCACTCAACTAATTCGTGAAGGTAGAGTTACAACTACGAAAGCAAGAGCTAAAGCTTTGAGAAATGAAACTGAGAGAATGATTACCTTAGCTAAGGATGGCAGTCTTGCTTCAAGGAGAAGAGCTATTGGTTATGTATACGATAAGCAATTAGTTCATGCACTTTTTGAAAAGGCTCAAGAGCGATACGGTGATAGAGAAGGTGGTTATACAAGAATCGTTAGAACTACTCCAAGACGCGGTGATAATTCCGAAATGGCCATTGTTGAGCTTGTATAAAGTAATTATTCTCCAGAAATTTAAATTAAGTTTTTTATAGTTATTAGTTCAATTTGACTAATAGAATTGCTCTTGTTATTCAATACGATGGATCGGGTTTTAGAGGCTGGCAAAATCAAAAAGATTCAATAACTGTTCAAGGAATCTTAGAAGAAAAAATTTCAGAACTTGATCCCATCAGACCAGTAAAGGCAATAGCAGCAGGCAGAACTGATTCAGGAGTACACGCTTCAGGACAAGTTGTTCATTTTGATTGCTCTGGACCAATTCCTATTCATAAATGGACATCAGCTTTGAATGGCAGACTTCCAGCATCCATTAAAGTTCTTGAAGCAGTTAGTGTACCAAGTGATTGGCATGCTTGCTATTCGGCCAAATATCGGAGGTATAGATATTCTATTTTTAACGGTTCCTATCCAAATCTTTTTCTTCAAAATATAAGTTGGCATAAATATAAATGGATATTGGATATCGATTTAATGAATCATGCTCTGAATGATTTGTTAGGTTTACATGATTTTGTAGCTTTTCAAAAAGCAGGAAGTAACAGAAGTAATTCATGGACCACAGTGCAAGATGTTTCTATTTCCCGTGATGGCGATATAGTCACAGTTGAAATTCAGGCCAGTGGCTTTTTGTATGGGATGGTTAGGCTTTTAATGGGCCAATTAGTTGCTGTTGGAGAAAAACGACTTTCTCTTGAAAAATTTAGATCTAGATGGAGAAAGGGTTTGCGCTCTGAGGTTAAAGAGGCTGCTCCTCCACATGGTTTGTGTTTGATAAGAGTTGGTTATGAGGAAAAGATTTTTTCAAAGGAGAAAAGTTTTGACACTTTTCCAACCTTTTCTCTCCCAAAATTTGAGCCTTCGAAATATACAATCTAAATAAAAGATTAATAAATTAAAAATATATGAATTTTGTAAATCACTAATTTAAATTTTATCCGAACAAAAAGGCCAGTTTTAAGCCGTTAAAGTGTAGAATCATTCTTCTGAAGAATCAGATCAATTTTTTGACTTGATAACTTCCTTAAACAGTATTATCAAAACGATAATGCTTATTCAGTGTTAAAGGTGTTCAGGAAAAAATGAACAAGACATCAGTTCCATCGCAGGATTCAATAGATCGCCAGTGGTTTCTGGTGGATGCAGAAAATCAGACTCTTGGTCGACTAGCAACTGAAGTTGCTAGTGTCCTAAGGGGTAAGACAAAGCCAAATTTCACTCCTCACTTAGATACTGGAGATTTTGTTATTGTCGTAAATGCAGAAAAGATCAAAGTAACCGGAAAAAAATCGGATCAAAAGCTCTACCGCAGACATTCTGGACGTCCAGGTGGCATGAAAGTTGAAACCTTTAAGGCTCTTCAATCCAGAATCCCCGAGAGAATAGTTGAAAAGGCAATTAAAGGAATGCTGCCTCACACAAGATTAGGAAGGCAATTATTTACGAAGCTCAAAGTCTATAAAGGCTCTGATCATCCTCATTCAGCGCAAGAACCTAAAATTCTTTCTCTAAATTCTGAATCTGTTACGAAATGACTAGTTCCACAAACAAAGTAGTTTACTGGGGAACTGGTAGACGTAAGACATCGGTAGCGAGAGTTAGATTAACTCCCGGCAAAGGTGAAATAATCATCAATGGTCGCCCCGGTGACCATTATTTGAATTTTAATCCTGCGTATATATCTGCTGTTAAAGCTCCTTTGAAAACTTTAGGGTTGAGTGAATCATATGACGTTTTAGTTAATGTATACGGAGGAGGACTGACTGGTCAGTCTGACGCAATAAAGCAGGGTGCTGCAAGGGCTTTATGTGACTTATCACTTGATAACCGCAAGCCTTTGAAAGTAGAGGGTCACCTTAGTCGAGATCCCAGAGCAAAGGAAAGACGTAAATATGGTCTCAAAAAAGCTCGTAAAGCTCCTCAATTCTCAAAGAGATAATTTTACTGTTTACCCTAAAGTTTTTATTTTTTATCATGCCTAAATCAGATATACATCCAACTTGGTATCCAGAAGCAAAAGTAATTTGTAATGGAGAAGTTGTGATGACAACAGGTTCCACTCAGCCTGAAATTCAGGTTGATGTTTGGAGTGGAAATCATCCTTTCTTCACAGGGACTCAAAAGATTTTAGATACGGAAGGAAGAGTCGATAGATTCATGAGAAAATATGGTATGGCCTCATCGGACTCAAGTGAACAAAAAGATAAATCTTCAGAAGAAAAAAAAGAAAGTTGATAGCTGTTGATATAAAGATTTAGGGAATAAAAAGAATGGATTCTTCAACCCTAATTAAACGATTAGAAACAGCTAAAAGTAGTTTTCAAAACTTAGAGTTGCAATTAGCTGATCCAGATGTTGCATCAGATCCAAAACAATTAGAGACAATTGCTAGAGAAAGATCCCGTTTAGAGCCTTTGGTTAATGATTATTTAAAGCTCCAGATAATAGAAAAAGAGTGTCTAGAAGCTAAAGGGTTAGTAAAAGAAAGTAGAGAAGATAAAGAGATGGAACTTTTAGCTAGAGAAGAACTTCAAAATCTTGAACACTCAAAAAATGAATTAATTCAGAAATTGACTTTGGCTCTTTTACCCAAAGATCCAAGAGATGAAAGAAGTGTGATGCTTGAAATCAGAGCTGGAGCAGGAGGAAATGAAGCTTGTTTATGGGCTGGTGATTTAGCAAGAATGTATGAAAGATATGGACAAAAACTTGGATGGAATGTAAAACCCATAAGTTCAACAGAAGCTGATATGGGAGGTTTTCGTGAAATGATTATCTCCGTCAAAGGAGAGTCTGTTTACAGCCAATTAAAATTTGAAGCAGGTGTTCATAGAGTTCAAAGAGTTCCTTCAACTGAATCTCAAGGACGAGTTCATACCTCTACTGCAACTGTTGCTGTAATGCCAGAAGCTGATCCAGTAGAGGTCAAAATAGAATCTACTGACCTAGAAATTAGTACGGCAAGATCAGGTGGTGCTGGCGGGCAAAATGTAAATAAAGTAGAAACAGCTATTGATTTATTTCACAAGCCCTCAGGTATAAGAGTTTTTTGTACGCAAGAACGTTCTCAAATGCAAAATAGAGAAAGAGCATTGGAGATTTTAAGAGCTAAATTATTAGAATTAGAAATAGCCGAGGCTAATGCAAAGGAAAGATCCGCTCGATTGTCTCAGGTTGGCACAGGTGATAGAAGTGAAAAGATTAGGACATATAACTACAAAGATAATCGAACAACTGATCATCGATTAGGAGTTAATTTCCCCCTCGAACAAGTTCTTTCAGGTCAATTGGAAGATGTCATAGGTGCATGTATTGCAGAAGAACAAAAAAGGCAAATGGAAGAGCTTAGTAATCAATCCGAAGATTAGAAACTAAGCCACCCATCCAATTACGTATTTACTCCATTCTTTATGACGACCAGAATGAATTTGCTTGGTGGTTTCAAAACTCATGTTATTTAGAGGTTTATAGGGTTTTGTTCTTAAAGGCATCTTTGCCTCTTCAGGAGTTCTATTCCCTTTCATTACGTTGCATTGAAGACATGCAGTAATCACATTTTCCCAATGATCTGTTCCTCCTCTACTACGAGGCAAAACATGGTCAATTGAAAGTTTTTTATTTTTCTGGCCACAATATTGACAAGAGTTATTATCTCTTTGAAATATATTTTTTCTAGACAGAGGAATATCTCGATATGGAACTCTAATAAACTGCCTTAATCTTATTACTGTAGGAGCTTTGACATCTTGCCTAATATTGTGTGCAGCATCTTCTTCAAGACTTTCAGCCTTGCCTTTGAGCATTAAAACAGTCGCGCGTCGCCATGAAGTGATGTTCAATGGCTCATAGGACGCATTCAAAACAAGAACTTGACCCATGCAAGCAAGCTATTTAAGCGGCATGCTAGTGGCATTAACTCCTTGTTGCAGTTTCCCTTATTACATTGATTGGATGCAGAGTATGTCAAAAATCAATAGAAGTGATAGATCTTTCACTTTTGGTGGGTTAACTGAAAAGGTAATTAGCCCTGATCCTCGCAGTCGTGCATGGGTTGAGGTCGATTCGAAAGTTATCGAAAATAATTCAAGAGTTTTGAAAAACTTTATTGGCGATGATTGTTCATTGATGGCAGTTGTGAAAGCTGATGGATACGGACATGGTGCAGAGACTGTTGCTAAAGCTGCGTTAACGGGAGGCGCTGACAGTCTTGGAGTAGCAACTTTAGAAGAGGGTATTCAATTAAGGAATGCTGGCTTGAAGTGTCAGATATTAATTCTTGGAAATCTAATTAATTCAGAAGAACTTTATTCTTCCTTTTGCTGGGATCTTATTCCTACGATTAGTGGAATTCGTGAGGCAATAATTTGTAATAATATTGCTGAAGATAATCATAAAAAATTTTTTATTCACTTAAAAGTTGATACGGGCATGACGAGACTTGGCTGTCATTGTGATGAAGTAAAAGAATTGATTTCTAAAATTGATTATTTAGAAAACATATCCCTAAAGGGTATATATAGCCATTTAGCAATTGCTGATAAAGATCTAGAGAAGAATACAAAACTAAATTTTACACAAATTCAGTTAACTAGATTTGAAAAGGTTTTACAGGATTTGGGCAATAGAAATAAGTCTTTATGTAGACACCTTGCAAATTCTGCTGGGACACTTTCAGATAGTCGTCTTCATTTTGATATGGTTCGAGTAGGACTAAGCTTATATGGTTATTTTCCTGCAAATGATTTTGAGTCTGATTTGAGACTTAAACCTGCCTTGAAGGTTAAGTCTCGAGTTACTTTGGTTAGGGAGGTAGAAAAAGGAACAGGAGTGGGGTATGGACATTTTTTTAAAACCCAAAGGAAAAGTAAGCTTGCTGTAGTTGCTATTGGCTATGCAGATGGCGTTAGCAGAAATCTTTCTGGGAAAATATCAGCCTCAATAGATGGGTTTTTGGTTCCCCAAGTAGGTGCAATTGCAATGGATCAAATGGTTTTTGACATAACCGATAAACCAGATATTAAAACAGGTCAAGTTTTAACCCTTCTTGGTACTGATGGTGAAGTTTGCATTTCACCCCAAAATTGGTGTGATTTATCTGGATCAATTCCATGGGAAGTTCTTTGTGGTTTCAGAAATCGTCTTCCTCGAGTTGTCACTTAAAATTTGTAGAGGAGCACAATCTATATTTTTTGAGCTTTGACTTGATAAGGTATTGGGAATGGAGAGGTGGCTGAGTGGTTGAAAGCGGCTCCCTGCTAAGGAGTTACAGGAGGTAACTTCTGTCGAGGGTTCGAATCCCTCCCTCTCCGTTTTCTTTTGTATTCAGGTGTTGCCAATAACTGCCAAAATCGCTGAGATCTACTGATACCACTAGAAAAAGTTCTGCCACTGATTGCCAGCGATTGCCACGGTTTTAAAAAGTTTGTTGTGAGGAGTGTTGTGAGGGGATTAAAAGTTGTTGTGAGGAGAGATTCCAGTTGTACAAATAGATCTGAGAGATTTTGTTGTGAGGGATATTTTCTTACGCTTCAATTATTTTAGTAACAAGGACAAATCCCCTCTCTTGTAGATACAAATAAGTACTAAATTTCTTAGAAAATTGCCTTTATATTTATCGAGTGGATAGCTATTTAATCAATTCAAACCATACTTTATCCTCAAGTAGAGTAGCTTTTATACTAATAATATCTCCTTTTGAAAATTCTAAGGGCTTTTCAAAAGTATATATTGGTGTTGACCAATGCGAATTATTAAAGCAACTCGGATTATTTTCTAAATATATATTTTCATAGAGATTGACATTTATCCATGTAATTAATCCTGAACAAATACCACTTTTGGATACTTTGAGTTTAATTATTTTTTCTTTTCTTTTTATGATATTTTTACTGTAGAAATCAAATGAAAAGGCAGTACTAACATTGCTTAAAAATGAAATATTTAAATGATTCACTATATTCGTGAATTTATTGCCTGTCAGTTGATTGAAATCAGATAAGTCATATCCATTAACTATTCCCGTGTAGCAAAAGTCTTCAATCTTTGAATTTCTTTGAAGTAAAGCAAATTTTATTTCTCCTGCTTCAGGTATCATTTTTCCGTCTTCTTTGAGTAGTCTGTTTGCCGCATCTGAAATTGAAGACTGTAATCCTTCCCCAACAAACTCCGAGGAAAAAATTTCAGATATAATTAAATCTGCTTTTTGGGACAAATCATGGTCTACATTTAACTCTGTTGATTTCTTATTTATGACTGTGATTTGTTCTTGATAACCATTTTTTGTAATTATCTTTTTAGCTATCTCTGAAATGGATTTATTAGTCTCACAGGTTATCACTTTTTTCGCTCCAGCATCAATAGCCATCATTGAAAGTAGCCCTGTTCCAGTTCCAATTTCTAATACATATTCATTTTTTTTAATAGCACACTTTATTGCTTTTAAATAGGCATTATTTCTTTCATAATCGTTAATCATAGGGATATGCCATTGAGGTACTTCTTTGAATGAAATAGTATTTAAATTAATCTTTGCTTCTACTAAATCAGGATTCAATTCAATGGTTTTTTTTAGCGATAATGATGCCTCTTTTGATTTACCCAAATTCATCAATATATTTCCAAGATTGTAATGAGAATTAGCTAAATTAGGTTTTAATTCAATTGCTTTGCGGATTGATAATTCTGCGTCTTGTAATTTTCCTAGATCTTTATATATGATCCCTAAATTAGAATGAGCCTCAGCAAAACTAGGCTTGAGTTCAATTGCTTTGCGAGTGGAGATTTCTGCCTCTTTTAAATTCCCAAGATCTTTCAATATGATTCCTAGACTGGAATGTGCTTCTGCGTAATCAGGTATAAGTTCAATTGCTTTGCGAATGGATAATTCTGCGTCTTTTAAGTTGCCAAGATCTCTCAATATGTTTCCCAGATTGGAATGAGCTTCTGCCAAATCAGGTTTAAGTTCAATTGCTTTGCGAGTGGATACTTCTGCTTCTTTTAATTTACCAAGATTTTGTAAAATGATTCCATAATTAGAAAAAACCCTGTGGTCTTTGAACCCTTGATTTATGAAATATTGATAATATTTTGCTGCTTCGGAGATGTTTCCCTCTGAATGAAACTTAACTGCTTGATTAATTATTTCTTCTTTGGAAGGTTTAGAAGGATTGTTAGTGGAAATACTAATATTTTCTTTCATTTCTTCTAAAGCAAATGGCACTGAGAATATCTTTACTTCATTCAATTTCTTTTTTCCTTGGTCTTTATCACTAGGTTCCATTATTTTCTACGAACTTATGATTTCATAATTCTACTACTCATTATATTGCCATTTAATACTCTTTCTCAGATTATTATTTAATTCATAGATTTAGATAAAAGATTGCTTGCTTTATAAAAAGAACTGTTTTCCAAATTAAATACTTAATTGATGTCGTTTAATTTAGTTATGTCTTTTAATCCATAATCAAAGGTTTGCGAAAACTCTTCTATTGGAACTCTTTGAAGTTTTAATGAGTTGGGATGCTTCCATACCCACTTAGCTTCTCTGATAAACAATTCCAATAAAAGAAGTTTTAACACTCCATTCCTACCTCTTTGATATTTATTGGAATACCTGATTTATCTATTTTGTATTAGAGCGTTGAAAGGGCATCAGAAGGCGTTTTAATCGCTCTCCCCACCTTGTCTCTTCCCAACCCGTTCTGTCCCGTTCTTTCTCGCTTATTCTGAATCACTCCCTCTCCGTTTTCTTTTGTATTCAGGTGTTGCCAATAACTAACAAAATCGATGTGATAATTCTTAGCTGAAAATCTCTTCTATTGGCTGTCGTGCCTTACTGAAATTTTTTAAAAGTTTGTTGTGAGGAGATTTGGATTCTTCAAAAAAGTTCTGCCATCGGTTGCCACTGCTTGCCATGTTCGCCTACTACGAATACCTCCCTCTCCGTTCTTAATTTGGTTCAGGATGCTTCATAAGGACTCAAATGTCATTCAGTGACTAGATATAACGAAAGAGATTGATTCAGTGGTGTCCATACTGTGCCATACACTTCAGTTTTTTGTTGGGTGAAATGTTGGGTGAGAAACAATCTTGTGTTGGGTGAGAATTCAGTTGCTACAAGAGATTTTAGTAAATCTGTTGTTGGTAGATTTTCCTGGAACCAGGAAATATCATTTTTAGACTGAAAGTTGTGATCTTAGTTTGTAGAACAAAGGTTGCAGATCATCCCAATCCTGTCATATCGGTAAAGAGTAATTTGTTCTCTGCTGATTCTGAAAAACCTAGTAGGACCTCATGTCTTTGCTCTACGCCATTATTTAAATTACCGACCCAATAATCGTATCCTCCTTGATCAAGTTCTCTGTTTAAGACGTTCAAATAAAGAGTCTCTACGTATTTCTCATTAGAGATATTGCTCCCATATCTTTCTTTAAATTCAGCAGAAGCAAGAAATGATGATGACACTGCCCTTTCATCATCAATACCAGAAGTGAAATTACCGATCCAATATCTCAGTCCATCAGCATCAGGGAAACGAGCAAATGCGGCATTGTATAGACGAAACATTTTCCCTGAGTCAGTATTTAATCCTGTTACTTGATCAAATACTCCTTTGATATCTGTTTCTATAGTCATGAATTTATCTATAAATTGTATGGAAGATATCCCTGTTAGAGGATCTATTGTTCCACCTGTGTCTGGACGAATTCCGTAACTTTGATTTCCTAAATCAAAGAATTGATAATCAAAACTATTTGTAGCAAAAAACTTTCTATTACCATCTGCAGGATTTAATACTTCACTAAATTCACGCAGAAAATCTTCATAGGTACCTGTCTGACGGGGAGGGAATTGGTAATTAATATCGTGATTAAGTGGTTTCCAATAATTAAAACTACCGCTAGGAGGTTTTTCTATGAATTCATCCTGAGGGTAATCAGGATTAGTTAACGTATAACTTGAGAAATTATTATTTGGTGTCTGAAAGAACCATTTTTTTTAGAGCACCCGCATCATTTAAATCAAATTCATAAACCTGATAGACCTCAACTTCCTTGCTTTTATTTAAGAATTCCCAGATTAGTATTCCGGTGTTATTTATAACCTCAGCATGATAGTTGTAAGTCGGATTAGTAAATGAGTGAGGTAAATAGTTTTTATGAGAAGTAACCCACCCGACCCAATCATCAGCAAAACCTTCTACTTCTATTCCATAAGAAAATAAATCAAATTGTTGATTATTATATTGAGCGACAATGTTGCCGTTGATAACGCTTAATTTAGTATTCCCTTTGTCGTCTATAAATGTCATTTATGACAGCAAGAATTAGATAATCTTATCAGTCAAGAGTAATTCATCTTTTTTGTCTGTTGTTGATATTGTTGTTGGTAAATGGACGATTTTTAAATATTGCTGGTTCAATCAATTTCACAGAGGGGCACTGGGGGGCTAACGAAAGTCCTCCCTTTCCGTTCTTAATTTCTTCCATTAAAGAAGGGGGCAAGATTTTGGTTGCCCCCTTTAAGTTCAGCACTTGTGTATCCGTGTGAACAATTCGATTCCCTTTAACTAACCACTTCCCTGACCTACGGGAAGACAAGTGCTAGAACTCCAACCCATTTCTAATCAAACAAAATCATTGGAACATGAGAGAAAACACCTGTTCCCATTTGTGTAATTGGTTCATCAGACCAAAGTGAGTTAAAACACAGTTAGTCAGCATGAACTGATGATGGATAGTAAAGAATATGATTGGATTTTTGTTTATAAGATTCGTGATTCAGGTGATGTGATTTATAAAGTCACGATTCCATCAGAACGAAAAGAAGATGCAGTTGAAATATTTAAGAGAGAACATCCAGATGGATTGATTTGTAGTGGTATCAGGAGAGGTAATTTTAAATTGATACCATTCAAGGAACTGTCTTCACGTGATCCTTGGGAAGAGATTGCTTCGTAAGTGATATTCAAATCAAATCAAGGCAAATCCTTTACCAAAGAAGAAGCAATAGATCTAATGGTGTCATTGAGTGCAACTGACGCAAATTCAGAAAAGAAGTGGAGTGGTTTCTACAACTCTTTATCGCAGAAAGAACTTCAGGATGAATGGGATGAGTATTGGAAACCTTAATTTTTGCATTAAGAAAGGGACCCTGCTGCTTCAGCGATCTTGAGTCCCTCTCTTCATTTTGAAAATATATTTTAGACAGTAATTGTGCTCCTTAAAAAACTTTTTAAATGTGTTGGGTGGAATGTTGGGTGAAATAACTCCAAAATCTTATCCACTTGCGTCATGCTGCTCCACCACAGTCCACTTGGTGTCACTCAAAAGTCCTCCCTCTCCGTTCTTAATTGATGTCAGAGCGTTTCAGGCGTTCCCGTAAGAAGCAAGAATATAGTCGTAGTAATAGTTCTAGAAGTTGAAGAGTTTAAAACGGTCCCTTATTGTGCCATACAGAATGAAAAGTGCGAGGGAGATTTTGAGGGGGATTTTAAGAACTCAGTAGGAGAGAGATCTCTGATATGTCAATCGGTTTCACGCTCGTTGAGGGGGATTTTTGCTGCGTCTGAGGGGGGGTGAAGTTTCTTGGGTGGATATGTGTGGTTTGTTGATTATTTATTTTTGTACTAAATCAAAAACAAAACATATCCGCTCTTCTTTGCTTTCAAAAGGGATAGTATGGTGAAATAAAGAAGAAGGGAATATACAAATATCTCTAGTTTTTATCTTTTGAATAGTTAACTTAAAGTCTTTGTCTTTCTTAGGATATCTAGGACCTTGGTAGCTAAAAGCTAAGTTTCCTGCGTTTTTATTATTAGAAAGTTTTGGTAATTGAAGGTAAAAGCTTCCAGTAATCCATCCATATTCATGATTGTGAGGTGCCAGAAATCCACCACTTTTCATATTGATCATCCATGAACGAAGTTCATAATTTTTAGGCCAATTATTTATAAAGCCCTGCCCACTATCTTTAAATTTTTGTTTGTATTTTTTGATTTTCAGTTCTAAAGCCTTTTTCATTGCTTTAATAAATGGAAGATCTAAGGAAAATAAATTTCCCGAAGTCTGGATACCATTATTAAGAAGGACTTGAGATCTGGTTTCCTTTTTACTCATTTTATTATAAGTAATGAGTTGATTTAAGTGATTTTCGGAGAATAATTCTTCATTAATTTGATCTATAAATACATAATTAATGCCTTCATTACAGAAGGGTGATTCATATTTTTTTTCATAAATAATATTGGCATGTTCTACTATACCTCCAATATCAGCATTACAAACTTTCTTCTTAGATAACTCTTTGTACTTCTCATTAAATTCTTTTTCTCTATTAAGAGATAGTAGACAACCTAGATATACACTTTGAGAAGAATTAGATTTGTTTTTACTTAGATATTTTAATGCTAATTCATATTTTTCTCTATGACATAAACTATGAGCTAAGCCTATAATTAATTTGTCATCTTGAGGCTTTAATTCAGCTGACTTTCTCCAATGTCTTAATGCTTCTTCCTGTTTCCCAAGATCACTCAATAAGACTCCCAGATTGTGATTGGCCTCTGCGTAATCAGGATTAATTTCAATTGCTTTTCGATATGACAATTCTGCGTCTTGTAATTTGCCAAGATCATTCAATAAGTTTCCTAGATTGGAATGAGCCTCTGCGAAACCAGGATTAATTCCAATTGCTTTTCGATATGACAATTCTGCGTCTTGTAATTTGCCAAGATCATTCAATAAGTTTCCTAGATTAG